>JAMOQT010000127.1 GCA_027063865.1 Nautiliaceae bacterium | reverse complement strand
GACTGTTTTTGCAGAAATTACAATTTCCTGCATTTTCCCTTTTGAAATATATTCGATTTTAAAATACATCTACTTTAACCACCCTTAGAATTTCATCAAGTGTAGTTATTCCTTCTTTAATTTTATTGATTCCGTCTTCAATCATTCCAACATATCCGAATTGTTTCGCCGCATTTACAATTTCCATCTTATCTTTGTTTATGGCTATCAAATGGGATATGGTATCGTTTACAACCAGCACCTCACTAATCATTTCCCTTCCGATATATCCCGTAAAACCGCACTCTTTACAGCCTGTACCTTTATAAAATTTAATGTCTTCTTTTAAAAAAGGCTTAATCATTTCAATTTCTTCTTTTACGGGCATATATTCTGTTTTACAGTAAGGGCAAATCTTTCTTACAAGCCTTTGAGCTACGACTCCTATAAGTGAATCCGCAACCATGTAATTTTTCGCACCCATTTGAATCATTCTTGTAACCGCACTAGGTGCGTCGTTTGTATGAAGTGTGGCTAAAACCAGATGCCCCGTAAGTGAAGCCTGAATAGCGGATTCAAGCGTTTCTTTATCCCTTACTTCACCAATCATTATAATATCAGGGTCCTGCCTTAATATACTTCTAAGAGCGGCCGCAAAAGTCATACCTACCCTTGCATTTACTGGTATCTGTTGTATAAGCGGAATTTCATATTCTACCGGGTCCTCAACCGTAATAATTTTTTTATCGACACCTTTAATTTCATTTAAAGCTGCATAAAGGGTTGTTGTTTTACCGCTTCCCGTAGGTCCGGTTACAAACACAATCCCGTAAGGTGAATGAACCAATTTTTCAAATCTTTTTAAATTGTACTCGCTCATTCCAAGCTCTGTCATACGAAGCAGAATTTTTTCCTGATCAAGAATTCTTAAAACCACGCTTTCACCGTGAAGTGTCGGGGTTGTAGACACCCTGAAATCGTAAATGTTTGAATTGTAATTTTTTGTAAAACGGCCATCTTGTGGTTTTCTTTTTTCACTTATATCCATATTTGAAAGCAATTTTATTTTGGAAACCAAAGGAAAATATATATCTTTTTCAAAAGAAAAAAGTTCTTTTAAAACACCATCAACCCTATCTCTTACGGTAAAGTTGTATCTTAACGGTTCTATATGTACATCTGTTGCCCTGTCTTTTATGGCTTTTTCCAAAATCAAATCAACCAGTTCGTCAATTGCACTGATATTTTCAGACCCGCCGCTTTTTAATTCTTTTTTTACTTTATTGATTAATTCATGTGTGGAAATTGTGATTTTAAGACGCTCAATGATTATTTGAATTTCTTTGGTTAAAGCAATAAAAACTTTCAGAGGTTTTGGAGAAAATTTTTCAATCAGTTCAAGCGAATCATAATCAAGAGGGTCAGCCGTTGCGACATATACATATTCTTCGTCTTTTTTAAAAGGAATTACATGATGTTTTTCAATCAAACTTAAAGGAAACGAAGAAAGAAACTCATAATCTATCTTTTCACCGTATAAATCAACAAAAGGAAATCCAAGCTGCTTTGAAAGGGTTTCTAATATCTGTTTTTCAGAGGCAAACCCAAGCTCAATTAATATCTCACCGAGTTTTTTATCAACACCGTCGTTTCTATACTCTTTTTGCCTGTTTAATGCCTGAATAAGCTCATCTTCGGTAATTATGCCTTCGTTTATTAATAAATCCCCGAGCCTGACTTTTTGCTTAATCATTTATACCACCGCCTTTTTATTAAATTATCATTCATATATTCATCCAGATACATTTTGTCTTCGTTTTTATAAACTTTGTACACTACTCCTTCTTTGGCACCTTTTATAATTATAACACCGTCTTGTTTTTGAAATTCTTTGTTTTTAATTTTTTCAAAAACATATGAAAGTACATAATCAGTTAACGGAAAATTAAAAGAATCTAAAGGCATATTATCAAACAGATATGAATAAAGAAGTTTTTTTTGCATCAATATCGTTAAAAAATATATTGCATTTTTACGTCCGAGATCCGTTTTTTTAAGTTTGTTTATTAAATATGGAAGCACATATATTTTATCAAGCTTTATACAAGACTCACCTATAATACTCAGAACTTTTTCATTATTTCCATAATCGTAAATATTTTCAAAAGTACAAATTTTTTCATATTTTCCGGATATATAATCATCTACAATGGACGCGTTCCCCAAAACAAAAAAAAGTAAAATTAAAATAATTTTATTCAATATTCGCATTCCATTCCCTCAGTAATTTTTCAATTTCTTTGTCTTTACGGTAATTATAATATATTTTCAAAATTCTTACCGCTTCGCTTTTTCTACCGAGTTTATACAGTGATTTTGCGCTCATAATCCATGAGAGAGGATCTTTTTTATTTTGAATATTGGCATTTTTCGCCCATTTTAATGCTTCGTTGTATTTGCCTTCTTTAAAGTATTTTTCAGACAGTTTTATACAGGTTTCATATGAGGGAAGTGTATTTGACTTTATAATATAATTTTTTTTATCAGCAGATTTTAGCAGTTTCTTTTCTGCCTGCTGCTCTTTGCTTTTTGTCGATTGCTGTTTTTTCTCTTTATATTTCGGTTTTTCTTTTTTAAATGTATGTTTATTTATTTTATGGATGTTTTCAATTTCAGTAAAATTCAAATCCAGAACCAATTTGAGTTTCTGTTTGGATATTTTTTTAGTCGCTGTAGGTTTTGTCTTTTGAAAATTAGCTTTATGAGATGTTTTATTTATTACAATATTTTTTTCAGTACTATTATCTTTTAATTTTATACTTTTTCCCTCAGCAGGAATTTTTTGATTTTTTTTATTAATATAAAAAACGCCGATACCAACTGCAACAAACAAAACAGTTAAAACACCAGCACGGACTTTCTTGTAAAGCCTTCTTTTTTTACATATTTTTTCAAGTTCCTGAAATGTCATTTCAAAAGCCCCAGTTCTATTGCGCTCATTTCTATTATACAATCGTCTATTTTATTATATTTGTATGCGTTTTTTATTGAATAATTCAACAGTGTTAGTGCTGTAAATATGAATTTTTTTGAAAGTCTGAAATTTCCTTTTGTAAATTTATATATTTTTTTCAGCTTTTTTTTATCAATAAGGTCATACCTGTTGTATTTGATAAATTTTGACATTACATATTTTTCAAATTCGTCAAAGGTAAGCGGTTTCATAAAAATCTTTTGTGTATATCTTGATGCAAACTGCGGCAAATTGGCTATTTTTTCCCCTTCCTTTTGATGCATACTTAAAATAACTCTGTTTCCCGCGTCACTCAAAAGCCTTAAATATTCAATCATTTCAGTTGAAAGCAGCTGGGCTTCATCAACCAGTATAATCTTATCATTTAAATTTTTGTGATTTTTTAAAAATTCTTCTTTGCTCAAAAAAGGCTCTTTTTGTAATACATATCTGTTCGGAAACTTATGTTTTAAAAGCGAAAGCATATAGCTTTTCCCGCTTCCGGGGCTTCCAAGTAGAAAAACTATATTGGACCTTGTTGATATCAGCTCTTCTTTTACTATCTCAAAATTGATATAACTGAAAAAATCCCCGATATCAATTCTGTCTCTGAATTCCTCTATCAAATTACTTAACATCTAAATCCTCTAAATCAGGAAGTGCATCATACCCGTAATCTTTTAAAGTTGTTTTTTTTGTATGATTAATTATATGAGGAGTTATTACAAATACTAGCTCTTTTTTTGTCGAAATCTGCTCTCTTGAAGAAAAAAGATATTTAACTAAAGGAATTTCTTTTAAAATTGGAACGCCGTTGACTTTTAATTCTTTATCATCCATTATAAGTCCGCCTAAAACAAGCGTATTACCATCTTTTATTCTGACAACGCTCATTAAGGTATTTTCCTTGGTATTAGGAGGCCTGTCCCTGTTTACCACATCTACATCCGAAGGATTTAACAATTCATTTATTTTCGGATTGATATTCAATATTATTTCTCCCTTGTCGCTTATTTGAGGGGTAATGTCTAAAAGCACACCCACAAATTTAGAACCGATTGTATATGATTGAGTAGTTTTACCGTTTTCATCTTCACTTAAAGAATCAGAATATTTATAATATATTTTTTTACCCACACTTATCATTGCTTTTTGATTATTTAACACAACTAATTTAGGATTAGATACCGTATTTACATTTCCATTTTGAGCAAGAAAATTTAAAAGTCCTGAAACATTAAACACTGCCTTGCTGAAAATAGACTGACTTCCAATTATATTTTTACTTCTAATTAAAGTACTTTCATAATTTTCTATAATTTTTGAAGGTCTTGCCGGATTTTCCACATATTTATTATAACCCAGACTCAAAGAAAGTTTAGACCAGTCTATACCAGTTTTATGACTTTCGGACAAAGTAACACTGTAGATTTTTACGTCAATAAAGACTTCCCTGTGGAGTCTTTCATTCAGATGATTTATATATTTTTCAATCTCTTCTAATTGATTTTTGTTACCTGTTACAGTAATTAAACCCGAATTTCTGTCAATAACAGGCTTTTTATATTTTGTCTCGGTATTTTTCAAAATTTGTGTAATATTGTCTTTCAAACCATCCCAAAAATCAAATTTATAATTTGAAGTAATACTGTTTTCACCGCTTTTAGTGTCACTGTCATCTTCATCATCGGAATTGCTGTTGTAATTATCACTGTTAATATTGGTTTTACCTGTAATTGAATTTGGAATATAATCGATTTTAAAAGTTTTTGTTTTATATGACGAAACATAAAGCGTATTGTTTTTTAATTCATAAAAAAAAGCGGTTTGTTCGAATATAGTTTCAAGAAGTTTTTTAAAACTTACATTTTCAATATTTACAAACTCAATATTTTGATTTATCATTTTTTTTGCGTTTGCGTCTTTTAAAATTATATTTATTTTACACTCGTTTACCAAATCAGCAAGTATCGTTTTTAAGCTAACAGGCTGTATAATATGAAGGGAAAACATTTTTTTATTACAAGTCGTTGCGAAAATAGCATTTATGAAAATCAATATTAAAATAAGTTTTTTCATTTTATAACCTTTATAACACTTGTCTTAAATTCTATTATTTTTATACGATTATTTTTTTTCAAAAAAACCTTATCATTTGTAATCTTAACTATTTTGTATCCATAAACAATATCACCTATCTTATACCACTGTCCGTTTATATTTATTTTATTCTGAAAAACCGCGTATATTGCAATATTTTTATTTACATATATAGAGTTGCTTATATTTCCATTTATTTTCAAATTTTCCGATTTTTCTTCAATAATATCAGAAAAGACATTATAATTTACAATCCTTTTAAATTCAGGTGTGTATGACTCCATCTTTTTTATATAAGTGATTATATCTGAAATATCACCGTATAATAACACAGCAATTAACAAAAATAAGATTTTTTTCATATTATGCTCCAAAAAAGCACTTTTATTTCAAATTCTATATTTTCTTTTTTTTCAAGTTTTATATTACTTATTACTTTTACCGCTTTTATAGATTCTATACTTTTTATAAAATTATAAAAGTCGATATACTGTTTAGCTTTGAATACACCTTTTATTTTGATTAAATACTTTTTAAATTTTTCAGTTTGCACATTTAGCGTATAACTTGCTTTGATGTTACTATTTACAGCTTTCTGTAGTATATAGTTTAAAATATCCAAAAATTTTTCATCATTTATATAAAGAATTTTGGATGTTTTAACAAGCATTGAAAGATATTTCAAATCTTCTTTCAATGAAACATTCTCCTTTTTCAATTCAATCATCATTTTTTTAAGACTGACAAGCTCTTTTTTATTTGAAATATTGTGTTTGAGATTTTGTTGTAACTTCGATATTTTATTATCATACGATATAATTTCTTCGCTTAAAACAGAGTAATTGTAATTATAATAAATTATAAAAAACATTATAATAACCGACGCATATAACATTATTAGATTTTTTTTATCTAAATCGTTTAAATATTCCTCAATTTTATTCCTCATAACTCACCTCTGCTATAAACAACCCTTTTTCGTTTTTGATTTCATTTGATGATATATTTTTATATCCTAGCTTATATAGCCCTTTCATAAATTTTGCAATATCGGAAGAATTATCAAATCCGCTTACTATATATAATTTTACAATATTCCCTTCTTTTACAAATGAAGAGAGTTTTAAATTATACTTTTTAAGTAACCCCGTCAAGTCGGCTATCTGATTGGCTGTAAGACGTTTGAAATATATATTTCTCAAATATGTTATTTTGTCTGCTATGTCATCTATTTGTTTTCTTATAGCTTCATTTTCCTTTTTTATCCGTAACACATTGTCCCTGTATTTTTTTACCGCTGTTTTTACCAGCCGTTCTTCTCTTTGTATTCTGCTGATTCTTTTTTTTAATTTTAACACCTCTTCTTCTTTTTTATTAATTTGATTGATTTTATAAACCGCATCCGCGCCAATAAGCAATGTACAAACCAATGAAATATTTAGCAAAATTCCGGTTTTTGTTTTATAAAACGGAAGTGGTTTTGGAAATATTGAAAAATTCTGATTTTCATCAATATAATATTTGGAGTTATATACACAAGCAGTATAATCAAAACAGTCATAATCAGTCTCAAACTGATATTTTTTAAACTCAATTCCGCTTAAACTCCAAAAACTTTCATAATTTTCAAAAAGACTTTTAATTTCAAATGGAGAATAAAAATAAAGCCTGTCGATTTTATTTAATCCGTAATAACTGCTGGAATAGTTTATCAAATTGCTTACTTTCATAAAAAGCTGAGAAAAAAAAGATTCAACAATACCATAGTTGTTATCTTCATACTCCGCTTCATCAAGCCCTTTTTCGATTAAAAGATTTTCGACATCTTCTAATTTCATAGAAAGCTGACTGGCAAGGGAACTCATTTTTGTAAGACTTTTTACAAAAACAAATTCACCGTTTTCAAAACAGCTTAAAAACGCTTCGTTTTTATCGAAATATATAAAAGCATCGTTTTGCGGTTTTACTCCGGTTATATCGTAATAGCTTTTAAATACAAAAGGTTTTGGGGAAATAAAATCAATATATTTAAACGTTTTAACTATATAATCATATTCCCTTTTTAAAACATTAACCTCAATTATAAAAGCCTCGACGTTATAATAATCGTCATATTCCTTGAAAAAATAATTAATTTTATACTCTTTCGAATAATCTAACGAACCTTCCGTAAATATATATTTTTCCGCTTCCACTTCAAGCATTTCCTGATCTAAATCTTTTGGAAGTTTGAATGTCAGATTGAGTATATGATTATAACCGACCGATGAAGTTACTATGCCTTTTTCAAAAGAAAAATCTTTTCTTATAACTCTCCCGTCTTCATATACGTATAAATATTTTTTCGTAACATATAATGTTTTCAATTTCTCACCTCACTGTGCCTGTTACCGGAAATACAGTTATATTTTGTTTTTCATTTTCTTTGTCACTTCTTATTACGGTAATAATTATATTTTTATGTAATAAATTTGTCAAATTTTTACCCACACTTCCATTAAAATCCCTTCCCATATAATCAAAACAGAGTGTGTTATCATTCAATGACGGTGAAACGTCTAATGTAATGTAACTTTTATTAAAATCAAATTTTATTTTAGAATCTGATTCATCATTTGCAAGCCAGTCTTTATTGAATTTAATACAATAATATGAATCACTTTCCGTTGTTTTATATCCAAGAGCGTTTGATTTTTTTTCCATAATTTTAGCTTTAAGCATCTGTGTATAAGCCGTCAGTTTCTCATCAGGCATATACTGCATTCCTAAAAATGTCAAAACACCCATAATCACTATTACAAAAATAAGCTCAATCAAACTAAACGCTTTCATTTAAGGCCTTTGAAGAGTGACTTTTTCAAGTCTTATTTTCTTAATATCTGAATTTTTATTCGCAACCACCACTTTCATCAGTACATAACCGTGTGACTGCGGTGTACTAATTGGTTTTTCAAGTGTACTATCATTGCAACCGCAATTTCCGTTATAACAATAATATCTTAATACGGTAATATTTGCTTCAAACCTTTCGTTTTCATCAACAAAATGAATATTTTTCAAACAATTGCTTTTCTTTTTTCTGTCATAACCTTCAATAGCCATAATAGCGTTTTCTATCGCACTTTGCATAAAAAGCTGAGCTCGCTGCTGCAAATAGGTATCGGATGTGTGATTTACCGAAATAAAAGCGAATTTAACAACCGCCACCATAAGTGTTGCTATCAAAAGCATAATAATAAGAGCACTTATAAGCCCGAATCCTTTTTTCATTTAAAAAAAACCTTTTCACTTTTCATTTTCCATTTTCCATTGTCCATTGTCCATTCTAAAACGCCACCTTCTGCTTTGATACTGTTACGTTAATATCGGCTTTTTGTTTATTCATTGTAATTTTTAAAACAAGATGTGAATTTATTTTCCTAACCCTAAAAGCAGTAACATTTTGAGCCAATAATGTCACATTGCCTTCAGATTTTCCACTATTATCGGCACAAAACGTCTCCCCAAGCCAAGGACGGTAATTATAAAACAGTAACAAATCGTCATCATTTAATTTATTAGAATCCAAATCATTACAATTCCAATTATTTTTTATATCCTTATACAATGCTATTGCATACGCACTGTCTACCAGATAAAATTTTTCATAAATCCTTTTTCCCGTAACATTTTCATCAAGTGTAAGATTACAGTCGTTATCTCCCGAATCAGCTGTATTTGTAATGGTAAATACATAATTATGATTATTTCCATGCCATCCGAATGAATTACTGTAATTATCCAAAGCCCCTTCCTCCCCCCTGTCAAAACTTCCTGCAAAAATAATTGCCGTAGAATTTTTAATATTGTTTCCGGAATTAAATTTATTTTGCAAAACATCATTTATAAAACTTGTATTAAAATCTTTAGCTGCTAAAACCTTGTTGTTTTTATCACTTGCATACAAATCCGCAAAACCGCTTAAATTCCTCTCAACCATCGCATCGCTTAAATAACCTATCCATTCCAATACGGAATAATTGTTATCGTTTATTTCGCCTATATATTTAAAATCATGATTTACAGGGTCATATCCGATAGTACTCAAAGGTACCCTGTAATAGAGAAACTGTGCCACCTGATCCAATGTCTGCTGGGATTGAAGCTCAAATTCGGCAGTTTTTTTTGCTATGAAATTTCTTACGTAAAGCTTATTTAAAATCTGAAAACCGCCTATTAATACAAAAGCTAAAATAACAATTACAAAAATTGATTCAATTAACGTAAAACCTCTTTTTATTTTATATCCTTATTTAAAAATTTTTTCTATTATTGTTATAAAATTCGGATTAAAGATAGTCAATGCAAATAACGAAATTCCTATTAATACTTTTAAAAGCAAATTGTTTTTCTGTATTTCCGCCCGGACTTCGTTTATTTCGGCTCTTACTTCGTTTATTTCCGCCCGGACTTCGTTTATTTCCGCGCGGACAAACTCTTTTGTTGCAAGTTCGCTTCTTAATTCATTATAAAGTTCGGCTTTTAAACTCTCTTTTTTTTTATCAATATTTTCTTCAACTTTTTTTGCAAACACATTTAAAAATTTCTCAAAAGCATTTGCAAATTTTTCCGCACTCTCTTTTCCGATATTTTTAATTAATTCATCAAATAAATCCCTCGGAATTGTGTAATTCATATATCGCCTTTTTGTATAATTATAACATATCCGAAAAACGAAAATTCAAAATTAATTCTCAGTTCTATATCACCATTGCACACTGTTTATTTTTATATGTCCTATATTTGCGCTGTAGTAACTGACTGATGATATTATGTTACCGCTTGAATCTTCAACGCTTACGCTAACTCTTTTTATATTTTTTTTATCATCACTTGTAGAATCAAAATTAAAACTTAATTCTTGATTATCATAATTATAATTCCCACCACTCCATTCATTTGAATAGTTAACATCTATTTTTAAAGTATAAGTGGTATGCCCGTTATTTAATGTATCGGTATATCCGTTGTATCCTTCAATATAATCATATTCCCCGCTTGAATTACTCGGAATATTACTCTCTTCAATTCCGTTTAAACAGTTCCTGCTGCCTTTAAATCCCCCTTTTCTGTATCCTGTGGTGGCATCACATTCAAGATCAAGATTTTGTTTCGTTAATAAAATATCGTCATACTCGGTATTTTTCTTATCATACTCTTTAAGCGAAACATCCATCATTTTACTCATCATATTAAATATTGCATCTTCTTTTCTGGAAAATTCAAGGCTTTTATTGCTAACATATATTATTTTCGGAATGGTTGTAAATACAGCAGCAATAATAACAATTGTAAAAATAAGTTCGATTAACGTTATAGCTTTTTTCAAATTTCCGCTTCCTTTTGAGCAATCAAAACATCTTCAATTACTTCATCAAGGTCTCCGTCAAGTATATCCTCAACCCTTGAATAGGCTTTGTTACTTCTGTTGTCTTTTACCTGTTGATATGGAAATAAAACGTAACTCCTTATCTGATGCCCCCATCCCATTTCATCTTTTGGTTTGCCCTCTTCCTCGGCTTTTCTTTTTTCAAGCTCGAGTTCATAAAGTTTGGATTTTAGCATTTTCATTGCCATTTCTTTGTTTTTATGCTGGCTTCTGTCATTTTGACATCCGACAACTATACCGGTAGGAATGTGTGTAATTCTTACAGCACTTTCGGTTTTGTTTACGTGCTGTCCGCCCGCACCGCTTGCGCGGAATACGTCTATTCTTATGTCTTTCGGGTCTATTTCTATTTCTATATCATCGTCAATTTCGGGTGAAACCTGAACAGAAGCAAAAGATGTGTGTCTTCTGCCTCCGCTGTCAAAAGGAGAAACCCTAACTAATCTGTGTATTCCGTTTTCGGCTTTAAGATATCCGTATGCGTTTTCGCCTTTAACAAGGAAACTAACATCCTTTATTCCAGCTTCATCCCCCGCCTGATAATCTAACACCTCAACTTTCCAGCCTCTTCTTTCGGCGTATCTGAGATACATTCTGTAAAGTATTGAAGCCCAGTCGTGAGATTCAGTCCCACCGGCTCCCGGATGTATCGAAATGATTGCGTTTTTCGAATCGTTTTCGTCACTTAGCATTACTTCTATTTCAAGGTCTCTTATTATTTTTTGAAGCTCTTTTACATCTTCAAACACTTCGTTCAGCGTCTCTTCATCTTCTTCCATGCTTGCAAGTTCGAACATATCCTTATTATCCTGAAGCGCCATTTTTGCTTTTTTATATTTTTCAAGTTTTCTTAAAATCGCATTTTTTTCTTTTTGTATTTTTGCGCTTTTTTTAGGATCGTTCCAAAAATCCGGATCGTTTTCCATCTCTTCTATTTCTTTGAGCCTTGCTTCGAGTTTTTCAGGTTTTAAAATCGATTCGATATTTTCTATTTTATTTTCAAGATTCTTTATCAATTCACCGTATTCGTATGCGTCCATTTTTATCCTTTACAGTTTTCTTTTAAATATTTATAAAATTTATTTTTCAAAACAGGCAGTTTTTCTTTTATTATTCTCTCAACCAACGCCAAATTCACCCCTTCATAACTATGAACTATAAAATTTCTGACATCATACGCACCTTTTGCATCTGAAAGTAAATCCATTTTCGAAAGAATTTTAACATCTATTTTATTCATCTCTTCCCCAATCTGTGATAAATGCATCAAAATTGCAGCTCTATATGTAACTTCATCATCCAAAGCTTTCGTAACATATCCGGCCTGTTCAACGGTTTGAAATATAAAATCAATCCTTTGCAATACAAATTCTATTTTTTCACACATCTATTTTATCTTTAAGCATATATTTTTTAGCAATAGAATTAAGTGTACTCACATCAATCAAATCGACTTTTTTACCCAATTCTTTTTCAATATTACTTTTTATTTCATTTAAATAAGTAAAAAACTCTAAAGGATCCACTTCATACAAAAAAGCATCATCAATTTGATACAATATATCTATATCGCTTGTTTCTCTCATTTCGCCTCTTGCCGCAGAGCCTACCATAGCAATTAATTTTATTCCTTTATATCTGTTTTTCAGTTTTTTCAGCAACTTAATATATTCTTTTGGCTCCATTTTTATCCTTTTAGTTTTCAGTATACAGTTTTCAGTTTTCAGTAAAAGTTTTTTTTAAAGACGATATCATTTTTAAAATTTCTTCATACTCTTTTATCCATTTAAACCCGATTTCTTTTTTAATATAATTAATTTCCATTCCAATATATATCTGTGTAATAGTTTCGGCTATTGAGCCTTGTACAATATTTAGAAATCTTTTAATTTCCTTTTTTGAATCTTTTTCAATTCCTTCTGCAATATTGCTTGCTACTGATAAAGAAGCACGGGTAATTTGATCTTTAAAACCGAAATCTTTACAATTTTTAAAATAAACATAAATATCTGCACTTAATCTACAGCTTCTTTTCCAAACTTTTAAATTTATGCATTTCATAATATAATTATAACTAAAAAACTGTTCTCTGAATACTGTATACTGTTTACTAAAAGGAGCCTTATGAAAATTTTAAATTCCCCAAGCGAAGCAATAACATATAGAAAAACACTAAACGGCAGTGTAGGATTCGTCCCGACTATGGGCGCTTTACACGAAGGGCATTTAAGTTTGATAGAAAAAGCAAGAGAGGAAAACGATTTTGTAATAGTGTCTATTTTCGTAAACCCCACCCAGTTTCTACCGGGAGAAGATTTAGACAAATACCCAAGACGTCTCGAAGCCGATTTTGAAATTTGCCGCAGAGCCGGAGTTGACGCAGTATTTACCCCTGCTCCCGAAAATATGTATACAAACGATGAAGTTTTAATCAAAGCCCCTAAAGTAAAAGGTTACATCCTCGAAGGTTTTAACCGTCCCGGACATTTCGACGGAGTGCTGCAGGTTGTAAACAAGCTTTTTAATATCATCCGCCCTACCCGCGCATATTTTGGCAAAAAAGACGCCCAACAGCTGTATCTGATTAAACAGATGGTTGATAATTTCTTTTTTAATATCGAAATAGTGGAATGTGAAACCAAAAGAGAAAAAGACGGTCTTGCACTTTCAAGCAGGAACATTTACCTAAGCGAAGAAGAGAGAAAAAGAGCACTGAGTATCAGTAAAGCGTTAAAAAGAGCTGCCAAACTGTCTTCTAAAACAAACAATATTGAAAAAATTAAAAAAGAGATGATTGAAATTTTAGACGTTGACGAACTTCAGTATATTGCTTTTGTGGATAGGGATTTTAATTATATAAACGAAATAAAACCGGGAAATACAATTATCCTAATCGCCGCAAAAGTAGGTAGCACAAGGCTTATCGATAATATTTTTATTTAAACAAATTTTTCACTAGCTCAACAAATGTAGGATTGGCAAATGTTATAACGATTAAAGTCAAAGCTATTAAAATGTTTATTTTAAAATCAAGCATCTTAAATCTTTCATCTATGCTTTTAAATCTTTCATCTATACTTTTAAATCTTTCATCTATACTTTTAAATCTTTCTTCAAAAAGCTCTCTTGTAACCAATTCTTTTTTAAGCTCTTCTTTTAATTCTATTTTTAAATATTCTTTTTTCTCCGTTATTTCATCTTTTGCTTTTTGCCGTGCAAAATTCACTATCTCCTCTATAGCTTTAGCAAACTTTTCCGCTTTTTCTTTAGAGTTAAAGGTTTCTCTTAATATTTCAAAAGCATCCCTTGGCAAAGAGTATTGCATCAAAGCTCCTTTAATAAATTTTTATATTATACTAAAATCTATAATCCAGAATCAATTCTCCTTTCTCCATTCTCAATTACCTAAATATTTTCACTCCCCTTTTAGTCGAATTAGTATCTGTAACATTTGCCTCCGTTCCATGAAAATCACCGCTTCCAACCTCTCCAGTTTGGTCTGCATTTTGCCAGGTTATTGTAAAACAAAAATGATTAAGGCAACTCGAATCATCCGAAACATTATATTCATCTCCGAATTTTGAATACCAAAGCCATTTTAGATTCGGGCTTAAAAGATGAATAACCGCAAATTTAACATTTGAATCGTTTCTTGATATTTTAAAAGTAATAACCCCTTTTTCAACCTGATCAACCGATACATCAACCCCACTTATTGCATTTGAAGCTTTATAATCTCTGCTCACCACTATTTCACTCTCATTAACATCTCCGTCTTTTTTCTGATGATATAGGTTTTCATACCAGTTGTATTTTATCTCTTTCGCCCCATTAGGTATTAAAGTATCGCTTTCATTCTCATCATACAAAATAAAATTAAAAGTTTTATTAAATTCATTTTTTGTGGTTACTACATCGTCTAATGCGAGATTACCGTAATAAAATGTTGCATTGCTTTCGATTGTTTTTGCGTTTTTGTTTTTTGCATTTCCGCCAGTTATGTTTATTTCCTTTAAATTTATATAAACGGGATTAAGTGGATTTGAAATATTTCTGTCTATGTTGAAACTATAACTTTCGTTAGTTTCACCGTTTGTTGTAAAATGTGAAGCCGGAATTTGAAGAGTCTTGTTTATATCTCCAATTGATTTATTAAAGTTTGCTAAATTACCTTCATAAGTTAGATTGACATCGCTATTTGTATTGTTAACATCATAATAAAATGTAACATTTATATCTTTAGCATAACAACTACTGTTAAAATCATAAAGTGTTTGATGTTGTTTATTATTAACCGATATTGTCACATTTGCCGTAACATTTAATTCACTTAAGTTGCTATCCATATATATCCAACGACTTGAACTCGGATCAAAAACTCCGCTTAAATTACCCTCTGTAACATTTATCTCATAAGGATTGACAATGATTTGCTTTGTATATGGGGTTATAAGCCTATCGCTATCGTTCGTATCATCACTGTCCACGTTGGCAAATTCACTGCCATTTATCTCTTTTAGAGTTATATTTATCTCGCCCACTTCACTATAATTTGCATCTACATTGTTTGCAATTCCGTTGCTAAAATTAAAATCACTCAGGTTAAAAGTTCCCGTTATACAACCCGATTTTATCTCTGTTGCATTTACCTCAAAAGAATTGGCGCTTTTGCTTTCATTATAATCCTCAGATGGCTTGCCACTATTGTCTAAAGCTTTAAATGTGATATTAAAATCCTCTCCTGCATAAAAATGAGAAGAACTTATACTTATACTAAATCTTTCGGGACGAATTGCAAAATTATCAGTTGAGTTTGTTTCGTTATTTTCATGATTAAAAAGTCCTCTACAGCTGTCATTTGTTTCATAACTGTTTTCAATCCAATACATATAAACTTTTGCTTTTTTTACGGCTTTTGTTACTTTAAAAGATATATTTGTTTTATTGATATCATCGTTATTTCTCCAATACGTTGCATTCCACTCACTTATTTTATTTTTGGTATCTTCATCAAAAAGAATGCTGCAAACCGTTCCGTTAAAATCATCATTATAAGCACTTCCGTTATATTCAGCCAAAGTCAAATTAAATTCTTTATTTACTATTTTTGTTGAAATATTTTTGTCTGTTTCATCCCTAAACGTATCCCATGCGTCGAATTTGTATGTTTTAGTCTCTTCTTGTTGTCCCAAAGTTCCACAATCCAAAGCAGAAATATTAATATCATCAAAAGTATGATAATTATTCGCATCGCCTGTGGAACCGGTTAAACTTAATTTAAAATATTCCGGAGGCTCGCCGTTACTGCTGGCATCTGTTTTAATTAACAATTCATAACCATTACCAGTATCTCTATATACTTTTATTAAAGTTTTATTATTTCTTGTATCAATTACAATTTTATATTTATAATGCAAGGCAGAATTAGAAGTAAATATATTATTATTTTCGTTATTATTATAATTCCAATTATCATCAATTCCCGGACTTAAAGATTCTGTCCCGCCAATATATTTATATCCTTTTAATCCATTTCCTTTACCTCTTATTGCAACACTGTCAGGTTTTCTGCCTGGTCCTTCTTCCCTACCTTCTGTCGGATTAGAAAAGTTTCCATACTCATCAAGTCCTATTCCAAGCCATCCTCCCGCAAATCCCGGACATCCATCAGGTTCATCACAAGCAATAGTATCCTTTGGGGCATATCCAAGAGAACCTCCAAACGCTCCGGCAACAGGATCAACAGAAGCATTCGATAACACAACAGCAACCCCGTCCGCTCCTTCAGTACCGCTTTTACCATACGCATTTTCTTCAAATTCAACAATTACGTAATTATCTTTTGCCGGAAATTTTCCTATCAAAGTAACTCCGGATGAAATAGCTTTACTGTTATTTGTCAAGTATAATTTTCCATTTTGAATATTTGGCGTATAATTTTTTGATTTTATTATTTTCCATTTATCGCCTAATTCACTCCTGTTAAAATTATCAAAAAAACATTGATTTAAATTTTCACTGCTGTTGTCACAATCATTAGGACAACTATTAAGAGGCTCAGTATCATTAACACCGCCAGCCCAATCTTTATCTTCCCAATAGTTACCGTTAAAATTCAAATTATTACCGCTAAAATTGGCTTCATATCCGCCAATATTGATAAAACAGTTATCCTTTACCGTTAGCTGGTCATGACTTCCGACTAATCCATCGTTAGTTATACCCGTAAAACAGCTATTTAGTATTTTTCCGCCGCTTCCACCACGGATATATGCACCTTTGTTACCTGAAATATGAATAGAGTCCATTTTAAAGTTATTATTACCTCCATCGGCGTATATTGCGTATTTTGAATTTGAATGGATTGTAGTATTGGTAATTTGCCAATCGTTTATATTATATAAATATATACCGTAATCTTCAGCATTTATCGTTGAATTGTCTATTTTCGGATTATTTGAGCTCTTAAACGTCAAAGCATTTGAGGAAGTTGAATTTATTTCACTGTTTTGTATTTTTAATGTCCCGGACGTGTCTATTGTAGTCAAAAAAGCCGTAATATTACTGTCCGTTATACTAACTCCGTTATTTGTCGAAAACTTTATACCACCGTCTTTCGATATCAAAGTACTATTATCGATATTTAAACTATTTGCGGGAGGATTTTTCGTATATAATATATAACCGTTTTCGTTTTGAATAACAACATTGGTAAAATTAACATCCCCTGCATTACCGTTAAAATAAACCCCGTCTTTTTTGGAAAAAATTTTGATATTTTCCAGTGTCAGTCCCTTAGTGTTTTGACTAACACTAATTCCTTTGTCAGATGATTTGATTATTACATCAGGATCATCTTCCGCTGCTTTTAGGGTTAAACCGTTTTTATTGTCCGGAATTAAAACACTTTCATCATACTGTCCGTTACATATTTCAATAATATCACCCGCATTTGCATCATTTATTGCATCTTGAACTTTAGAATATGGGAAATAAAAAGGTGTTATTATATTTCCTTTACAATCTTGACATATAAATAAAACACATTTCGGATCATTATCAACTACCAAAGTCTTAGCATTTAATAAAGAGCCCATTAACACCAAAAAAAACAATATTTTTTTCATTTAACCCTCTCCCATTCAAATTTGCTTATATTTCTTTTTTCTTCATCGAAATTTATACCGATTAGATAAATCTCTTTTTTTTCGGTTAGATATTTTTCGTAGTATTTTTTTTCTTTTATCTGTTTTAGGGCGTCTTCATCTCCTACTTTAAATTCTATTATATAAATTTTATCTTTAAAAAACACGCTTATGTCTATCCTACCCCTGTTTGTAACGTCTTCGGCTATTATCTTTACACCAAGAGACGCCAGATATGCATATACCACACTCGCATAATATCCCTCATATACCGATATGTTGTTATTTGTGTAGTTGTTGTATGGAATGGATGCAAAAAGAGAATACAGAGCATCTTTCATTTTTTCAAAATCGGCACCGCGCAAAGCTTCCATTATTGAATGTTTATCTACTTTATAACCGTCTGTTAAAAAATTCAAAAAAAGTTCGTTTAAGCTTTTTTGTATCTCTTTATTTGGAATTTTTAATTTATATTCATACATATCAAAATCTTCATCATAAATTACTCTGTCAATTGTCAGATACCCTCCCTGAAAAAGAAGCGCCTCAAGTGAAAAATTCTCCACATCCACCGTATCAAACGCCGTCTCGTTTACTTTAAGGTTTTCAAGCTCGGGGATATAATATCTCCCACTTGTAACTTCTTTGAATATCCCAAGACTCTGCCCGCTGTTCCACCAGTAGTTTTTAAAAACAAAGCCGTTATCTATAAACTGTAGTATGTCAAAAGGATTATACACACTCTCCCCTAAAAAATTATACCCGTTATACCACTCTTTTACTTTTTCTAAATCTGCTCCTTTTAAATGCTCTTTAAATTCACTCTCAACATCTTTTTGGGTATAACCGCATATTGAAGCGTATTTCTCCCTTAACGATATATCCACAAGGTTATTAAGTCCGCTGAATATTGACGCTTTTGCAAATTTGGTTATACCTGTTAAAAATGCAAACTTCATATATTCATCACTCTCTTTTATCTGAACGTAAAACCCTCTTAAAAAATCCCTGTTTTTTAATGCTACCTCTTTATTTTGCAGATTGTCAAATATAGGTTTGTCGTATTCGTCTATCAATACCACTACGGGCTTTTGATATTTTTTATAACTCTTTTGTATAAGCTCTGCAAAAAATTCTTCCGGTGTATCGCTCTCACACTTTACCCCCAATCTCTCCTGATTGTTTTTTAAAATAAACATCGCCCGTTTTATCAGTTTCTCAGTCTCATCAAAATTACCACCCCAGCTTATCTTTATAACGGGATATTCTTTAAAATCATACTTATCGTAAATATATAATCCCTCAAAAAGCTCTTTATTTCCTTCAAATATCTCTTTTAACGTATCAAGAAATAATGATTTTCCAAATCTCCTAGGGCGGGAGAGAAATACGTATTTGTAATTTTCTATTATTTCCAATGCGTATGAGGTTTTATCTATATAAATATAATTACCCGTTATTATTTCTTTTAATGTCTGTATCCCTATCGGTAATTTTTTCATTTACAACCTTTCATTACGCCAACTTAATCCCTATCAGCAGTATTACAACACCCCATATCAGAGGCATTAAAATCTTCAAATTGCCCTTAAACTTTTTATAAAATATCCACAACACCCAAAATACAAAAACATTTATCGCCACAAAAAAAATATATTTCCCGAAATAATCAAGCGTCGGCATTATAATTTTATCAATATTATACATTCCTATAATCGTCAAAACAAGCCCGGCTATTAATCCTAATTTATTCATTCTCCCTCCATTTGAAAATATCAAGAATTATAATTTTTTCTTTATCTATCAGATAAGGAATAACATAACCCTTAAAAATCAAATCCCTTATATTTTCATCATCGTAAAAATATGATTTTCGGTATTTATAAGGCATAAATTTCAAATTTTGAATTAATTTTTTTAAATTATTTTTAAAATTTACAGCAGCAATTTTTTTATCTCTTGAAATATATATCAAAATATTTTTAAGATTTTTTTTAAATTTTACGGATTCTTGCACTCTCATAATAAATCCGTAAAATTATCTACATCTTCCCAAAATTTCTCATCATCAATCAGTTCCATATTCCCGCTTCTATACTCTTCCACAGCCTGTGCGATTCTTTTTTTAGCTTCATCGAAACTTATAACTTCATCTATTGATTCTATCTCAATTCCCGAATTTTTAATGTTTTGCACTACACTTTCCACTTTATTATCTTCTACTCTGATAACTATTTCTTTCATTTTAAACCCTTATTATCTTCCGTTTTTACCACCACTTTTCAAGTAGCCGGGTTCGCTACGCTCATTTTCACCTTTTTTCACCCTCTTTCACTATTATATTACTTTTTTTGCTAAACTTCAATATTTGACTTTTATAACAATACTTTATAAAATACTCTTAAAAACACTCTTAAAGGAACTATTATGGTAATAACCGCAAACGAAGTAAAAAAAAGAGGGGTTTCTATTTTTGAGGATCTGCTTAAAAAATTTGACGAAATCATTATCAGCTTCAGAGGCAAAAAGAAATTTGTTGTAATGGATATTGAAAGATATGAAGAGCTTAGAAAAAACGAACTTGAACTTGCATACAGAGAAGTTATAGAAGATTATAAAAAAGGGAATTATCACACCGATATAGAAAAACATTTAAAAGAAATAGAAAATGTATGAAATAATCTTCACAAAAAAATATGAAAAAGCTGCAAAAAAATTTTTTAAAAAACATCGGGATTTAAAACAAAAATACAATAAAACGATATATTTGTTAAAAAACAACCCTTTTCACCCGTCTTTAAGGCTTCACAAACTGCAAGGAGATAAAAAAGAATTTTATTCCGTCTCACTTGATATGCAGTATAGAATAATCCTTGATTTTATAATAATTGAGAACAAAATATTTCTAATAGACATAGGGACCCATGATGACATCTACTAAAAAGCTATATTTAGCATCTCTTGGATGCGTAAAAAACCTAATCGACAGCGAAGTAATGCTTGGGCGTTTAAAAAACGAATACGCTCTTACCGACAGTCCTGAAGAAGCCGACCTTTTAATAGTTAACACCTGCGGATTTATAAATCCAGCAAAAGAAGAATCAATCGAAACGATTTTAGAACTCGCTAGTCTTAAAAAAGAAAACGCTATATTAGCTGTTGCGGGATGTCTTAGCGAAAGATACAAAGACATCCTTCCAAAAGAAATACCCGAAGTGGATATCTGGACGGGAGTCGGGGATTTTGACAAAATTGATAAACTCGTAAAAGAAAAAAAATCACAATTTTCCCCAAAAGTTTATTTGATTCATAACGAAGATAGAATAATAACGGGTAGCAGCTATCACGCATACATAAAACTATCTGAAGGCTGCAACCAAAAATGCGCCTTTTGTGCAATCCCGAATTTCAAAGGCAGGTTGCAATCAAGGGAAATTCCTGAAATCATCGAAGAAATCAAACGCTTAAAAGACAAAGGATTCAAAGATTTTTCACTTGCAAGTCAGGATTCAAGTTCTTATCTGAGGGATAAAGGCATAAAAAACGGTCTTGAGAGACTTATTGACGAAATAGATAAAATTGAAGGAATAACTGTCAAAATCCTGTACCTCTATCCTGCCACAACAACAAAAAGACTTATAAGAAGAATATTTGCTTCCCCTGTCGTCGAAAACTACTTCGATATTCCTATTCAGCACATAAGTCCAAAAATGCTTAAAATTATGAAAAGAGGCGGAAGCGTTGATAAGCTCAAATCCCTTCTAAATGATATGAAAAAAGAGTTCAGTTTCATAAGAACTTCCGTAATCGTAGGGCATCCCGGAGAGAGTGAAGAGGATTTTGAAGAGCTCAAAAGCTTTATTAAAGAATTTGAATTTGACAGGGTAAACGTATTTGCCTATTCGGACGAAGAAGACACGGCAGCTTACAAAAGAAAAGACAAACTGCCTCAAAACATCATAGACAAACGCACAAAAGAGATGGGCAAAATTGTCAAACAAACAACCAAAAAAGCCCTTAAAAAATATGTAGGCAAAACCTGCAAATGTTATCTTGACGGTCTGACGGAAGATGAACTTTTCTACAGCGTCCGCCCTAAACTCTGGGCACCCGAAATTGACGGAGATATATTAATTAATGAAAGCGAAATAGAAAATCTTGAAATAGGAAATTTATATAACGTCAAAATCGAAACTTTAGTGGGAGAGCAGTTAATTGGGAAAATTTGTTATAATTAAAAAAAAGGATTATTATGATAATTGAATTTGATACTAAAATAAACAAGCCTAATATTAAAATTCCAGAATTTAAAAAATTAAAAAATAAAAAAGCAAAAATTATAATAATTACAGAAGAAAATGATTTTATTGCAAAAGCTATAAACAATCCTCATAATGTAAAAGAGTTCTTAAATAGAGTTGAAGCAAATGAAAGATAATTTTATTGATTCAAATATTTTTTTATATGCTTTTTCTACAAAAGATATTATTAAACAAAAAACAGCTGCGCAAATAATTACCGAAAATCAAATAATAAGTGTTCAAGTAATAAATGAAGTAAGTGTTAATTTAATAAAAAAATTTCATCTAAACGAAAATGAAATAGAAGATTTTATAATAAGTTGTTACAATAGATATAAAATTATAGAATTAAATAAATTTGTTTTTTTAAAAGCATCTTCAATAAGAAGAAAATATAATATTTCATATTATGATTCATTAATTGTAAGTGCCGCAATTTATTCAAATGCGAATATACTATATTCGGAAGACATGCAACATAATTTAAAAATAGAAAATTTAACCATAATAAATCCTTTCAAATGAAAAATTTATTAGCTTTTTCAGGAGGAGTCGATTCATCAGCTCTTTTTTTCTGGCTGGTTGAAAAAAACATTCCCTTTGACATTGCAATAGTGAATTATCACACAAGAGCCACAAGTGACGAAGAAGTTAAATACGCAAAATCACTGGCTAAAAAATACAATAAAAAAATTTATATCAAAGACTGTTTTTTAGATAAATTCAGCGAAAAAGAAGCAAGGAATTGCAGATATAAGTTTTTTGAAAAAATTATAAAAAAGCACGGCTACAATACACTGATTACTGCTCATCAGCTAAATGACAGATTTGAGTGGTTTTTAATGCAAATGGCTAAAGGTGCGGGGCTTAAGGAACTTATAGCAATGGGTGAATGGGAGGAGAGAGATTTTTATAAAATATACAGACCTTTTTATAATATATCTCGTAGGGAAATTTTATCTTTTTTAAATGAAAGAGGAATTAAATACTATATCGATGAATCAAATTTTGATAAAAAATACAAAAGAAACCTAATCCGCCACGAATTTGCAAATAAATTTTTAAAGATGTTTGAAGAGGGAGTGAAAAAAAGCTTCGATTATTTAGAAGAAGATTTGAATCTCCTTTTCCAAAAAGACTGGGAAAAACACCAAAAACTATACAAATTTACAAAATCATCACCTCAAATCGATATAAAAAAAGTAGATTTAATTACTAAAGAACTAGGCGTTATTATGACAAAAGCGCAAAGAGATGAAGTAATAAAAACCGGCTTTTCATGCGTCATTCAAGGAAAAATCGCAATAGATACGAATGAAAAGGAAGTTTATATCTCACCGTATATGAAAACTCCAATGCCAAAAGAATTTAAAGAAAAAATGAGAAAAGAAAAAATACCTCCGAAAGTCAGGGGGTATGTTTATACAATAGAAAATGGACAATGTAAAATGGAAAATTAGTGCAGCAAACCCGGCCACTTGAAAAGTGGCGGGGTGAAAAATGAACAATGAAAAATGCCAAACAATTACAATATTTATTAAAAGTTATTAACAATAAACAAAATTACCTATTCTCTTAATGTCGCAATAATTCTTTTAGGTTTTATCAATAATTCAAACGCTTCTTCAATTGATCTGCATACTATATCTGAATTGATAATGCTTTTGACACTAGCCCCCTCGTCTTCAACCACACACACACCTATATCAGCCTCTTTTAGCATTAAAGAATCGTTACTGCCGTTACCTACGGCAAATACATCTTCTAGACTTTTTACGAATTCTTCTTTTTCTTTTGTATGGTTGTTTGATGTTAATATCTGAAGTTTTACTGAAGTATCAGATAAATTTTTTGCGGCACTCCCGTGCGTATCTGCTGTTATTACGTATATGTCAAATTCTCCTGAAAGTGCATTAATATATTTTTTTATGCTTTCTTTAACTTTCCCGTCCTTTGCTATTGTCCCGTTATAATCCAAAACTATATTTTTGATTTCAATTTCTCCGACATTCGGAATATTCAGCTTCATTTTTATCCTTGATAATCATTTTAATCATTATAACATTTAAAAATATAAAAAACACGGACTATATTTAATTAAAGTGCCAGACACTTATTTATGATAAAAACATTTTACATTTTTAATTTGTAATGGTGGTCGCGACAGGATTCGAACCTGTGACCCCTACCATGTCAGGGTAGTACTCTAACCAACTGAGCTACGCGACCTTTGATGGAATTTTACCAAAAAAGTAATAATATGCAAACATCAAAATCGAAAAATCTATACAAACATCAGCAAAATTAAAAATTGCAAAATCAAACCAGCAGTGCCAATAAACATAATCAACCACACCGCCTCTTATAAACCTGTCTAAAAGATTAGAAAAAGCGGCGGCAAATAAAATACCGCTTATTGCAGGATGTTTTTGAAGAAGTTTTTCTTTATAAAAAAAATAACCCAAGCCCAAAATTAGCAACAACTGAATATATTTTAAAAATTCACCTAAAAATGCAAACATTGAAAAAGCTACACCTTTATTAATTGCAAGTGTCAAAGAAATACATTTACTATTCCACTCAAAACCGTTTAAAAAAATATATTTTATTAACTGATCAATCACAAATATAATAAAAAAAGAAATAAAAAACTTAATTAATTTTCCATTTTTCATTTTTTATTTTCCATTTATTAAGAAAGTTTACTTTTAAAAAATTCAATCAAATTATTTAAAAGTTCTTTAGCTTTTTTTTCATTTTCACCTTCAATCAAAAGCCTTAATTTGTTTTCAGTACCAGAATACCTTACAAGATGTCTGTATCCCGCGTTTTCTACGTCTTTTAATATTTTTTCGGCACCCTCAATTTTATCTAAAGGAGGCTTCGAAGAGACCGCAATGTTTGACTGAACCTGAGGATATAGTTTAAACAAATCAAAAGCCTCACTTGCCGTTTTACCGCTTTCAATTAAATAAGCAACGGCCTGTAAGGCACTTACAAGACCGTCTCCGGTTTTTGCATAATCGCTAAATATTATGTGCCCGGACTGTTCACCGCCGAAATTTAAATCTTTTTCTTTCATTATCTCAAGGACGTATTTATCGCCAACCGCACTTCTAAATACTTCAATACCGTATTTTTTCAAAAAATCCTCCAACGCACCGTTGCTCATTACGGTTACGGCAATAGCATTGTTTTTTAATTTATTATTTTTATATAAATAATAAGCCAAAGCGCCTAAAAGTTTATCACCATCTACAATATTTCCTTTTTCATCCACCACTACAAGCCTGTCTGCATCCCCATCAAGTGCAAAGCCTATATCGGCTCTGTATTCTATTACTTTTTGCGCTAAAAATTCAGGATACATAGCCCCGGCGTTTTGGTTAATATTAAATCCGTCCGGTTTGTCGTTTATTGTAATTACATCGGCTCCAAGTTCTGCAAATATCGTTGGAGCAACCTTATAAGCCGCTCCGTTTGCGGTATCCAAAACAATTCTCATACCGTTTAAATTTACGTGTTTAGGAAAAGAGGATTTGATATGCACTATATATCTTCCGATAACGTCGTCTATTCTTTTACTTTTTCCTATTTCTTTTTCGGTTTTTAATTCAAAATTATTTTCAAAATATCTTTTTTCAATTTTTTCTTCGAGATTTCTTGATAATTTATTACCTTCACTGTCAAAAAATTTAATCCCGTTATCATAATACGGATTATGGGAGGCACTTATCATTATTCCGCCGTCACACCTCATATCTTCCGTTAGAAAAGCAACTGCAGGAGTTGGCATAGGACCGATTTGAATAACATTGTATCCAATCGCCGTAAGTCCGCTCACAAGTGCGTTTTCTATCATGTACCCACTTCTTCTAGTATCTTTACCGACTAAAATTTTGCCTGTTTTTTTAGGCAAACTCTCTCCAAAAGCCATTGCAAGTTTCATAGCCAAAAAAGGGGTAATAAATTCTCCGGCTTTTCCCCTAACCCCGTCAGTTCCAAAAAGTTTCATCCGTTTCCTTTAAAAAATGAAATATTTATTTGCAAATTTTACCAAATTTTTATAAAATACGCTTCAAAAAAGGACATAAATGGCAAATAACAAATCTGCACTAAAAAGAATCAGACAAACAAAGAAAAGAACTGAAAGAAACAGATACTACAGAACCAGAATCAAAACAATCACTAAAAACGTGGAAAACGCGGTAGCTGAAGGAAATTATGAAGCTGCATTAAACGCATGGAAAGTTGCAAATAAAAAATTCCAAAGTTTTATCAATAAAGGTATATTAAAGAAAAACACAGCAAGAAGAAAAATTTCTAGACTTCATCATTTAGTAAAATCAATCGAACCGTCAGCATAATTTCACCTTGCCCCTTTTCCCCCTGTCCCCACACTTTCAAAAGCACAAAGCTTAAAGCTTAGAGCTAAAAGCAAAATAAAATTAAATGAATAAAAGCTTTCAGCTTTATGCTTTCAGCTTTAAGCGTTTCGTAAGAAACTTAAAAAGGATATTAAATGCTACTTGACAAATTAAGACCTTTTGTAGAAAAATATAATGAAATAAATCAATTATTAAGCTCTCCGGAAATTACACAGGATATTAAAAAAATGACAAAACTTTCTCGTGAAGCGAGAAATCTAGAACCTATCGTTGAAAAAGCCAAAGAATACGAAAGCCTTATTCAAACAATAGAAGAAGCCAAAATGATGTTAGAAGATCCGGAGATGGCAGAACTTGCAAAAGAAGAACTGAAAGATGCAGAAGAAAAACTGCCAAAACTTGAAGAAGAGATTAAAATTCTTCTTTTACCAAAAGACCCAAACGATGATAAAAACATTTTCCTTGAAATAAGAGCCGGAACAGGCGGAGATGAAGCCGCACTGTTTGTGGGAGACTTATTAAAGGCATATTTAAGATATGCCGACAACAAAGGCTGGAAAGTTGAAATTGTAAGTGAAAGCAAAAACGACGTAGGAGGATATAAAGAAATAATCTTACTCATTAAAGGTGAAAACGTTTATTCACGTCTAAAATATGAAGGAGGAACCCACAGGGTCCAAAGAATCCCACAAACAGAATCACAGGGAAGAATTCACACTTCTGCCGTTACAGTGGCGGTTATGCCTGAAGTTGACGATGTTGATATAGATCTTGACCCAAAAGACATCAAAATAGAGGTAATGAGAGCGGGAGGAGCCGGAGGACAGCACGTAAATAAAACCGAAAGCGCCGTTAGAATGACACATATTCCCACAGGTATAACCGTATCAATGCAGGATGAAAGAAGCCAGCAGAGAAACAAAGAAAAAGCAATGCAGATATTAAAAGCCAGGGTTTATGAAAAACTTGAAAATGAAAGACTTGCGGCAATAGGAGAAGCCAGAAAAAGTCAGGTTGGAAGTGGTGATAGGAGTGAGAGAATCAGAACATACAATTACCCTCAAAACAGAATTACCGACCACAGAATCGGCTTGACACTTTACAGACTCGAACAAATTATGAACGAAGGGCTGTTTGATGAGATAATCGACCCGCTAATCGCTCACTATCAGGCCGAAGCTTTAAAAGAAGCGGGACTATAAAAGTGAAAAGTGAAAAGTGAAAAGTGAAAAGTGAAGAGTGAAGAGTGAAAAATGGAAAATTAATATTAAATTATGAATTTTGAATTTCCATTTTCAGTGTCCTCATCTCTTAACTCTAAGCTTTTATGAATGCAAATATGTATCAAGCGCTATATAAGATAATTGTTTTTTATGTTGGCAAATTATGCTTATAACTAAAATATCCACTTATCTACTTAACAACTTACCCGCTTACCTACTTAAAAAGTCCCTTAAAACATCCGCATGATCAAACACAAGCTCATTCCATGGTATGTCTTCAAGTTTTATTACAACAGCATCTTTTGCATCATCCCCCGCTTTTGGCAAATTATTTGCACTGCAGATAAATACACAGCTTACGGTATGAAGCCTCGGGTCTCTTTTTGGGTCTGAATAGACGCCTAAAAGCTTTTCAATATTTACATCAAGATTAATTTCTTCTTTCATTTCCCGCTTCAGTGCATTTTCAACTTTTTCTCCTCTGTCCACAAAGCCCCCGGGCAATGCAAAACCCAAAGGGGGATTTTTTCTTTTTATCAATACAATTCCGCTAAATTCGGGATTAAAAATTTTTACAATTCCGTCAACAGTTAAATAAGGCGTAAGTGGTGGCCACATCGAATATCCTTTTTGTTTATTGTACTAAATTTTTAGGCTTTTTGATATAATGTGAAAAAAGGAAATTAAATGAAAGCACCTGAATTTTGTCTGCCTAATCAGGACGGAGTAGAAATATGTCTTAGGGATTTGAAAGGAAAATGGGTTGTTTTGTATTTTTATCCCAAAGACAATACCCCCGGATGTACCACTGAAGCTAAAGAATTCAGCGAACTTTTAGATGAATTTGAAAAACTTGGAGCAATTGTCATAGGTATAAGTCCGGACAACCCTAAAAAACACTCTAATTTTATAGAAAAACACTCCCTTGAAATCACCCTTTTAAGTGACGAAAACAAAGAAGTGCTAAAAGCATACGGAGCATGGGGCAAAAAGAAAATGTACGGCAAAGAATACGAAGGTGTGATTCGCTCAACTTTTATAATAAATCCCGAAGGTGAAATAGTAAAGGAATACAAAAAAGTAAAAGCCAAAGGGCATGCAGCAAAAGTTTTAGAGGATTTAAAAGCCTTAATTATCGGCAAGTAATTTTTTTAAATAAAACTCAATTTCTTTTGGTTTGTTTTTAGAAATAAAACCGTCGGCATTAAGGCTTTTTGCCATCTCTTCATTTGATTTCCCGCTCATTGTGGAATTTACAATAATAGGAATTTTAGAGTATTTAGAAGAATTTTTAATCTCTTTAATAACCTCAAATCCGCTTTTTACCGGCATTTCCAAATCCGTAATAACTGCAAAAATTTCATCCGGGTCGGTATCAAACAAACAATTGAGAAGCTCTTCCCCGTTTTTAAAAACTTTATAATTAATATCCATTTTATCCAAAATATGAGAAAGCGTTTTTAAAACCATTTTCGAATCATCGGCAACCAAAACATATTTTTGTGTATCGATTTTTTCAATATTTTTTAACTCATCCTGATTCGTTTCTTCAATAAAAGGAAATGCCTCCGTTATCATTTTTTCAAGGTCCAATACTTCAACAATATCATCACCGTCTTTATAATAGCCTATTATTTTATTATTATCGCTTCTTATAAAATCTTCCCAGTTTTTTGTTTTAATCCCAATCGGTTTGGAAATCATTATTCCAACAATTAAATTTAAAAAATCGCAAACCATTAAAATTTCGCTTCTGCCATCAATGCCTTTTAACCATTTGTTAAGGTCCAATACCGGTACGGTAACACCTCTTATATTCGCAATACCCGTTACAAAATCAACATCGCTAAAAATATCCGTTAATTTGTCTTTATAAACGATTAGTTCCTTAACCTTAAAAATATTTGTGGCGAATTTTGCATTTGTACCGAATAATTTAAATTCAAAAAAATGTACTTCATTTCTTAAATGTGTGGAAGTTAACTGTTCAATTCTTGACATACCCATAATCTTCTCCTAAAAGCCGTACCTTTTCATAGCGCTTGCAGCTTCTTTTTTAAGTTCTTTTTCCTTCATCACCCTACGTTTGTCGTGAAGTTTTCTACCTTTTGCAACGGCAATTTCAAGTTTTGCACGATTACGGTTATTGAAATAGATTCTTAAAGGGACTAAAGTATACCCTTTTTCACTGGTATATCCGGCCAACTTTGCAATTTCCTGTTTATGAAGTAAAAGTTTTCTTGGTCTTTTTTCATCATGTTTAAAAGCACTGTAAGTCGTATCAAGATTGCTAATATGCCCCTGGAGCCACCAAACTTCCCCGTCTTTTATCCTGACATATGAATCTTTAAGGTTAACCCTGCCCTGACGTAGCGCTTTTACTTCGCTTCCTTTAAGCTCAATTCCCGCTTCGTATTTATCAAAAATATCGTAATCATGATACGCTTTTCTATTAGTAGCGACAACTTTCATACAGCCACTCCCTCACTTTTCATTTTTCACCCTCTTTCACCATTTTTACACTTCTAAAAAGCGTCCCGCCTTTATGTTCACCATTTAAGAAAGCTTTTACATCCTCTAAATTAAAACCGCTACTTAAAAACATCGATTTGCCCCTCTCCATTAAAAATTTTGCAGCTTTAAGTTTTGTAACAATACCGCCGGTTGCAAATTGATCATTAGGATTACATTCCTGTTTTAACCATTCCTCTTTGATTTCAGTTACAATTTTAAGAGCTTTTGCATTTTTGTTTGTTTTAGGATTGTCCGTATAAAATGCGTCAATATCACTTAAAACAAAAAGCATATCCGCATCAAAATAATATGTCACATAAGCGCTTAACTGATCATTATCACCAAACAATATCTCTTCAACACTTACAGAATCATTTTCATTTATAATAGGGATTACTTTGTTTTTTAACAAAACATTTATCATTTTTCTTGCATTTTCTGTTCGCTTCCTGCTGTCAAAATCGGCAGCAGTCACTAAAACTTGAGCGACCGTTATATTATATTTATGAAATCTTTCTTTATATTCCCTCATTAAAAGAGGCTGACCTATTGCGGCAAGGGCCTGTTTATTTTCAAGGCGGCTTTTATCAAGAGGGCATCTTGTATATCCTGCACCAACCGCACCGCTACTTACAAGCAATACTTCGTATTTTTTATTTAGCTCACTCAAAAGTTCTACAATATCGTCAATTCTGCTGCTGAGTTTCCCGTTTTCATACAGAGTGGCGGTTCCGACTTTAAATACTATTCTCTTCATTTTCTTTACTTTTGTTTTTTTCAACGAGATCAAAAAGTGCAAACTTAAGTGCTTCGATATTTATATTGGCTACAGAGCTAATCGGCAAGACAAAAGTGTTATCATCAAAATAACAGGGATATTCAGGATTTGCTTTAAATTTAGGTTCAGTTTTTTCAATACCCATTTTTTTAAAAAATTCCTCAATTTTCTCAATTTCCACGGAATCACATTTCGTAAGTGCTATGGCATAATCCCTACCCGCTAATTTTTCGCTGTATTCTTTAAGCTCTTTTTGCAAAGTTTTAAATTGATAAACAGGATCCCTGTATGAGCTTAAATCAATCATATAAAGAATAGTGGACGTTCTTTCAATATGTTTTAAAAACTCAATCCCAAGCCCTTTTCCTTCATGTGCACCTTCTATAATTCCCGGAATATCGGCCATTACAAAACTTCTGTATTCATCAACTCTAACTACTCCTAGTTTTGGTGTAAGAGTTGTAAATTCATAATTTGCAATTTCAGGTTTTGCATTACTTAATGTGCTTATAAGAGTCGATTTTCCCGCATTTGGAAATCCTACAAGACCAACATCGGCTATCAGTTTAAGTTCCATTATAATCTCAAGCTCTTTGCCCTCTTCTCCGGGCTGAGCGTATCTTGGAGTTTGGTTTCTAGGACCCCTGAAATGCCAGTTTCCAAGTCCGCCCCTACCGCCTTCAAGCAATACTTTTCTCTCTCCGTCTTCTTTCATATCAAGAAGGACTTCTCCTGTTTCGGCATCTTTAATAACAGTCCCCGGAGGTACTTTAAGAATTAAATCTTCTCCGTTTGCACCGTGTTTTTTTCTGCCTTCCCCCGGTCTTCCGTTTTTTGCTTTTAACAGGCGTCTTCCTTTAAAGTGCGAAAGAGTGTGTGTATTTTTGTCACATTCTATAATAACATCACCGCCTTTGCCTCCGTCACCGCCGTCAGGTCCGCCTTTCACTACAAACTTTTCACGTCTGAAACTTACACACCCCTGACCGCCTTTTCCGGATTTTACTTTAAGCTTTATATTATCTACGAACATTTATTTCCTTTTAAGTACGTAGTGGGTAGCTTTTTAGTGGGTAGTGGTAGTATGTAGTGGATAATTTTTTATTACTTACTACATACTACTTACTACATACTACTCACTAATATAGAATTTTATCAAAATATGATTTAAAAATGAGGGGAAAAGAGAGAAATTAGTTGTTTTCTACCGGATAAACAGAAACTTTTTTTCTTTGTTTATCTTTAATTTCAAATTTTACATATCCGTCAATTAAAGCGTAAATTGTATGGTCTTTTCCAAGTCCGACATTATTACCTGGATGAACTTTTGTCCCTCTTTGTCTGATAATAATATTACCAGCTCTTACGAATTCTCCTCCGAATTTTTTAACGCCGAGTCTTCTACCGGCTGAGTCTCTGTTGTTCTGAGTTGACCCTTGTCCTTTTTTATGTGCCATGGAATCTCCTTAAATTAAGCTACGATTTCTTTAATTACTACTCTTGTGAAGTCTCTTCTGAAACCTCTTTTTTTTCTAGAGTCTTTTCTTCTTCTTTTTTTGAAGATAATAACTTTTTTTCCTCTTCCGTTATTAATTACTTCCGCTATTACTTTCGCACCTTCTACAAGCGGTGTACCGATTTTAGTATCATCACCTTTAACTAATAATACTTCATTTAATTCAATACTTGACTTAGGCTCAGCACCTTCGATTCTATCAAGTTCTAATACGTCTCCAACGCTTACTTTATATTGTTTTCCGCCATGTTTAATAACTGCATACATTTTGTTAACCCTTTATTGGTTTTTTAGGATGAAATATTAACTATTATTTCTTAAACTAAACTTAAATTAAGAAAAGTTTAAGTTTTATTAAACGAATGCAATACATTCAATTTCTACTTTTGCACCTTTTGGAAGTTCTTTAACTGCAACAGTACTTCTAGCCGGTTTATGAGAAAAATATTCTCCATATACTTCGTTTACAGCGGTAAAATTATTAATATCATCCAAAAATATTGTGGTTTTCACTACATTTTCAATTTTAGCCCCAGCAGCTTCTAAAACTGCTTTTAAATTTTCGCAAACCTGCTTTGTCTGGGTTTTTACATCCGCATCTAAAAATTCACCCTCGGGCGTTAATGCAATCTGTCCTGATGTATAAATAAAATTTCCGACTTTCACAGCTTGTGAATACGGTCCGATGGCTTCAGGCGCGTTTTTAGTATAAATTTTTTGCATCACTTCTCCTTTTTCCAAAATTATAGCATATTAGTTGGTAGAGTTTAGTTAATCAGTATTCAGTAAACAGTTTATTGGTGTATCGGTTATTAAGGTTAATTAAATTGATAAGTTTTCCATTTTACATTATCCATTTCACCCTCCCCACCACTTTTCAAGTGACCGGTTCGCTGCGCTCATTTTCACCCTTTTCACCTTTTTCACCATTTTTCACTCTTCTTTTCCGCATTATAAAGCGCCTCTTTAGCCAAAACTCTTCCTATTTCAATAAGTTCGGGAGCCTTGTGAAAATCATACCAGTTTGCAATATTTTCAGGGACTTTAATTTCTATATCAGGGATATATTCGGCACGTCTGTATCTGAATATTACCTCCATCATTAAATTTATTGAACGATTTACTATATTTTCATCAATATTAATTATCTTATCCCACATATCTTCTAATAAAGACTGTTTCTTTTTTATTTCTTTTGAAAGCTTTATAGAAACTTCTCTCTCGTCACCGTATAAATTTACAGCGACTATTATATCACTCATATCACTCATAACAGGCGCTACGGGCATAATATTCAAAACACCTCCGTCAACCAATACCCTGCCGTTATTAATTACAGGTTCAAACACACCCGGAATTGCGCTTGAAGCTTTTACGGCCGTCCATAAATCTCCTTTTTGAAACCAAATTTCTTTTTTCTTGGTTAAATCCGTAGCAACGGCAGTAAATTTTATCGGAAGGTCTTCTATATTATGATTGCCGGCCAATTCCTGTACTTTATTAAAAATTTTATCATTGTCGAGTCTTAACGGCGGCTTGTAAAATTTAAAAATATCCAAAAAATCAAGGCTCATTACCCAGTTTTTATATTCATTCAAGGCACCGCACGCTTCAAGTGCGCCAATAACGGCTCCCATTGACGTCCCTGCAATACTTACAATTTCAAAACCCTGTTTTTTCAATTCCTCGATAACACCTATATGTGCATATCCCCTAGCCCCTCCTCCGCTAAGCACCAATGATACTTTCATCAAAATCCTTTTTTTATTAATATTTTAACACAAATAGGAAATAGTGTTTAGTAAACAGTATTCAGTATTCAGTGGGTAGTAGGTAATTATACTAATCCCCGAAATAAATATTATACCAATTCCAATATATTTATACACATTTTATTTAAGGTATTTAGGGGTTGAGAACTAAACACCTCTTCTCCTCTCCTCCTCAACTCCTATGCAAATCACTTAAGGTTATGAATAAGTTAGATTTGGTATTACATTTATTCTGGGATGAAAGAAGGTGAAAAGATATAAACTTTAAAAGGTGAAAATTGGTTTTGATATTACTAAAAACTATATACTATTAAACTAAATACTGCTCACTATATTAGTGCCAGACACTTATATCTAAATCAAAAAAGAAAAAAGATAAAAAATTATCTTTTTGAGAACTGTGGAGATTTTCTTGCTTTCTTTTTCCCGTATTTTTTTCTCTCAACTCTTCTTGCATCTCTCGTTAAAAGACCTGCAGGTTTTAGAATACTTCTGAATTCAGGAGCATACTCAACCAATGCTTTAGAAATACCGTGTTTAACTGCATCAGCCTGAGCGGCAAAACCGCCACCGAACACTTTTACGTCAATATCAACGGCATTTTCCTGTTTTGTAAGCATTAACGGCCATCTAACTCTAAGTTTTAGCGCTTCTCTACCACCTAAGAAGTCGTCAAGAGTTTTTCCGTTAACAGTAATATTTCCGCTTCCAGCTTTTAGCCATACTTTAGCTACCGCTTCTTTTCTTTTTCCTGTTGCGTAAATTCTTCCGTGCATTTTCATTAGTTACCCTTTACTTGAGCTGTATGAGGATGTTTCTCACCTGCGTAAACTTTAAGTTTTTTAAGCATTTTTCTTCCAAGTTTAGTTTTTGGAAGCATTCCTCTCGTAGCAAGTTTAAATAATTTTTCAGGATTGTTTTTAAGAAGTTTTTCAACCGTTTCCTCTTTTAAGTTACCAAAGTAACCTGTGTGTTTATAGTATTTATCTTCAAGTTTTTTAGACGTTGAAAATTTTACTTTTTCAGCATTGATTACAACAACATAATCACCACAGTCTACATGAGGCGTATAATATGGTTTATGTTTTCCTCTTAAGATTGTTGCAATTTCAGTAATTACCCTACCGAAAACCTTATCTTTAGCATCTATTAAAATCCAGTCTCTTTTAACATCTTCTGGCTTTATTGATTTAGTAAATTTCATTATCACACCTTTTGTGAATTTTTTAGGTATGGAATTTTAGTTTAGAATTCTTAAAAGAACCTTAATTTAAGGAAAGTTTAAGAAAAATCCCTCTTTTTCCTTTCAATCTTCACCCTTTTTTACCTTCCTATAAACTCTGAAACTTGATAACAAGTTCAACTTCTCCTGCAGGAATTCTTAATTCTCTACTTATTTCTTCAATTGTATATCCGTTTTTATAAAGATTTATTATCCTTTGTTCATCGCTTTTATTGACATTGGAAAAATCAACTATTTTATTTTTAACGGAATGTTCTAAACTAAAAAGTTTTTTTTCAAGTTCTTTTATCGAATTAATGTTTTTTTCTTCAAGTTTTTTAATATTTTCCACAAGTTTTTCTATAACGTTTTCCATCTCTTCAAGCATTTTTTTTGTATCTTTACCGTTTATCTCTTTTTTTATTTTGTAAATTTCTTGGTTTAAATCTTCAAACGCCAGTTCCATTGCGGCAAGTTTTGAATCAATAATCCTATCTCTTTTTAAGATATAAAAAAAGAGAAAAAATATAAACCCGCTAAGCCCCAAAAACATAATAATTTCTATTTTATCCATTTTTTGCCTTCATTTCCCTTATTATCGCTCTTTCTCTTGCCATTATAAAGGCATTGTAATCTTTAATATCCCTATCATGCATAAGCAAAATTTTAGCAAGTTTTTCATTTTCGGCTTCAAATATAACCGGTACGATTCTAGGAGGAAACACCGGAAGTGACATTCTTCCGTAATATTTTTTACCTTTTTCAAAAACTTTTTCTTTTATTTCGAAATAATCAAATCCTATTTTTTCTATATCCGTTTTAAAACTTAATTTTAAAAACTCTTTTTTTTCGTTTTTTACGTATGCCGCCAGTTCATCGACTTTTCTGTGAAGCGCTATTAACAGTTCAAGCAAAACAGGGTCGGTCTCTTTTGTTTCACCTCTTGCTTTTGCAAGTTTTACAAACTGTCCTATAGGATCGTCACTTTCACTTCCAAGTTTATCGTATTCTTCTTTATATATATCCTTAAATCCGTCAAATTCAATTTCAAAAAAAGCGGGAATAAGTCTTGGCATTTTTACACCTTATCCAAAATTATCAAAATTAAAAACGCAATCCCCAAATACCCGTTTACATCAAAAAAAGCTTTTGGAATGTTTTTATAATCAACTCTCACAAGTTTTTGCTCGTAATATAACATTATAGCGGCAATTACCACAGCTAGCCATCCGAAAAACCCCAAATGAGCATAAGCCGCAAACAGCATCCAGAAAAGAATACTGAACAAATGAAACATACTTGAAATAAATATAGCGCCTTTATCTCCCACGAGTGCCGGTATTGAATAAAGCCCTTCTTTTTTATCGAATTCCATATCCTGAAGTGAATACAACACATCAAACCCCGCAACCCAAAACATTACTCCCAGCGCCAAAAAAACCGACCAGCAGGGAATTGAAGCACTAACGGCTACAGCTCCCGCAATCGGAGCCAATCCCAACGAAATACCAAGAACCAAATGCGCAAATTCGCTAAATCTTTTAAAATAACTGTATCCGCCAAGTATTATCAAAATAGGAATTGAAAGTTTAAACGCAAGAGGATTAACAAGATAAGCCGTTCCTATAAAAATAAGTGCGTTTGCCAAAATAAAAAGCTGCATTTGAGAATCGCTGATTTCTCCGGTAACCGAAGGCCTGTTTTGAGTCCTAGGATTCTTAGCATCTATATCTTTATCAACATATCTGTTTACCGCCATTGCGAAATTTCTTGCACTCACAGCCGCCAATATGCTTAAAAACAACAGCTTCCAGCCAAACCACCCGTCAGCCGCCACCACCATGGCTATCAATATAAAAGGAATACTGAATATGGTGTGTGAAAATTTAACAAGCTCCATATATTTTTTTATCATTATTTTTTCTCCTTAAAATTTAAAAAGTATCAACTTCATAACTTAATTTTGTATAATTGTAACAAAAAAGGCGAAGATGTTTGCTTTAATAGGACCGACAGCCAGCGGCAAAAGCGATTTGGCAATTAACCTTGCATTAAAACTTAATTACGAAATACTCTCTCTTGATTCACTAAGCATTTACAAAGAAATAGATATAGCTTCCGCAAAACCTTCATCTGAAGAATTAAATAAAGTCAAACACTACGGAATAAACGAAATATACCCTAACGAAAAATTCGATGTTGTGAAGTTTATAGAAATTTATAAAAAAATAGAGCATAAAAACATCATTATAGTAGGAGGGACCGGATTTTATTTAAAGGCTATGCTTGGTGGTATTTCAGAAATGCCTGAAATTTCCGAAGAAATAAAAAAAGAAGCTTCAAAAAAAGATTACACTTTTTTACAAAAAATAGACCCTATCTTCGCTTCTAAAATATCTCAAAACGACACATACAGAATCCAAAAAGGCATAGAAATATACCTCGCTACCTCAACGCCCCCGAGTGTTTATTTCAAAAACAACCCTCCAAAACCCATTCTTCCTAACATCCCCGTATTTGAAATTGACGTGGACAGAAACGTTTTGAGAGATAGAATAAAAAAAAGAACTGAAAAAATGTTTGAATCTGGCCTAATTGACGAAGTGGCGTATATTGAAAAAAAATACCGTGACAGAAGACTTCCCGCACTTAAAGCCATAGGAATCAAGGAAGTTTTGGATTATTTCAACGGAAAATACGATTTAAAAACATTAAAAGAAAAAATAATAACAAACACCGCAAGACTTGCCAAAAGACAGCAGACATTCAATAAAACGCAATTTAAAAATAAAATATCTGCACCGCTTGATAAGCTTGAGCAATTAATAATTAATAAGCTTAAAGCCCAAAGCTGAATGCTTAAAGCAAAATATATGCAATATTATCTTTATTATCATACCTTTCTACACATCTCAAACCTCAAACTAAGGCTGTTTCATACTGAAAAATTTAAATTACGAAAAAGTAAAAATATGACAGCATTGCGGATTTTAACGAAAATTTTGCGTTAAAAAAAGTGCGTCTACCCGTCAGGGCGCTTGCCGTTCGCACTTTTTAGCAAAATTTGAGTGGTGCGTAAGCAAAAAGGAGCACGGAGCTGTCATATTTTTTATCTTTGTAGTTTAGCATGAAATAATCCTGCTTTTTTTGCCATTGTAGAAGATGTGTAGAAAGGTATATTTATTTTATTATTTAATTATACCTTAAAAGGCTTGAGCGAGGCGTCAGCCTCATGATTAGCTTTATGCTTTGTGCTTTTAGCTTTTTTACAGTTTAGGATTTTTATTAATAGACTGTTTTAACAAATCCGCAATTAAGAAAGAAAGCTCAAGTGCCTGTTTAGCATTTAGTCTTGGGTCACAGTGAGTATCGTATTGTTTTCCTAAATCTTTTTCGCTGATGGCATAAGACCCGCCGATACATTCGGTTACATCCCTACCGGTCATCTCCAAATGAACACCCCCGGGGAATGTGCCAAAACTCTCATGTACTGCAAAATATCCTTTAACCTCGGCTAAAATTTTGTCAAATTCCCTTGTTTTTATATTGCTTGAGGTTTTAATGGTATTGCCGTGCATCGGGTCGATACTCCAGATAACGTTTTTATCCGTATCAACCACCGCTTTAAGAAGTTTCGGAAACTCTTTTTCTATTTTATCCGCACCCATTCTGACAATCACATTAAGTCTACCCGGTTCATTTTCAGGATTAAGTTTTTCAATCAGTTCGATTAAACCTTCAGGTGTCATTGTAGGACCCGCTTTTATTCCGATAGGATTCTTAACCCCTCTTAAAAACTCCACATGCGCTTCATTCGGATCCCTAGTCCTATCCCCAATCCAAAGCATATGAGCCGAACAGTCATACCATGCACCCGTTAGACTGTCCTGTCTTGTTAGTGCTTCTTCATAATTTAAAAGAAGAGCTTCGTGGGAGGTGTAAAGAACGGTTTCTCTAAGGCTCGGTGTGTTTTCCGGATTGATTCCCACAGCTTCCATAAATTTTAAACTTTCCGTAATTCTGTCAGCAAGTTCTTCAAATCTGTGACCTTCCGGGGATTCTTTTACAAAATCAAGCGTCCATTTATGTATTTTTCTAAGATCAGCCATACCGCCTCTTGCAAACGCCCTTAAAAGATTCATAGTGGCGGCTGACTGGTTATAAGCTTTTAACATTCTTTCAGGGTCCGCTTTTCTGGCTTCAGGGGTAAATTCGATTGAATTTATTATATCACCTCTGTAACTTGGTAGCTTAACTCCGTCTCTTTCTTCAAAATCACTGCTTCTAGGCTTTGCAAACTGTCCCGCAATTCTTCCTATTTTTACAACAGGTAAACCTCCTGCAAACGTTAAAACAACCGCCATTTGCATTATAACTTTAAACATATCTCTTATGTTATTGCCGTCAAACTCGGCAAAACTTTCCGCACAGTCCCCGCCTTGTAATAAAAACGCTTTACCTTCACACACCTTTGCCAAATCTTTTTTTAAATTTCTGACTTCCCCGGCAAATACCAACGGCGGATATTTACTCAACTCTTTTTCAACTTTTTTTAATTTATCCAAATCTTCATATGTTGGCTGCTGCTTTATAGGTTTTTCTCTCCAGCTTGTTTTCGTCCAGTTCATTATTTTCCTTAATTTTTTTAACGTATAATATTAAAAATTTTTCAAAAATTCAATTAACTGACCTTTTTGTAACGGTTTAGAGTACAAATAACCCTGAATATTATGAATTCCTAGCTCATATAATTTTTAAAGTTTACAACTTTTTACTTTCTTTCACTCCAAAAATTTTTGGAATTGGTAAATTTAAAATAAACTCATAGCATCCTTGCATAAATTTTTCCAGAGTTTTGAATCCTTAATTTCTATACATTTTTCAATATATTTTTTCTCTCCCGTCAAATTTGCCAGCATATAATATGCTCTTGCTTTATCTTCCCCGTTAATTCTCGGAAGTAAATTTTTAAGCGTTTTTATTGCTTCTTTTTTGTTTTTCGTATATTTTGCATATGTAAAATCGACAAAAGGAGAATAAGGATACGCTTTAAATTTATTTTGCAGTTTAACTATTTTACCTGCATACTGAGCTGCTAAGAGATACTCCCCTTCACGCAACGCTTTATTCACTATTTTTATAAACGCATCGCAGTTTCTCATATCTTGAGTTTTTTCAAGCTCTTTGGCAAGTTTAAGAGCTTCTTTAAATCTATTCAGTTTCCATAATGCAAAGAACTTTTTAAGTTTATACTCATAACACCCTTTTTTCATAACCTGACATAAATCTTCAATTGCGGTTATTAAACTTTTATAATCTTTTAAACCTCCGAGTGCCTTGATTTTTCTTTTCATCCATTTGATAAATATTTTATCATCCGGCGAGTTTAAATATTTATTGCAAACTACTGAAGCCAAATTAAAATTTCTTGTTTGTATTGCGCAATTATAAATTTCATCATCGTATTTCTTGTCTAAAACTATTTTATAATTTTTTATAATTTTAACGGCACTGATGCATTTTTTGTTTTTTAATAGTCCTGTGACATATTCTTTGGCAACTTTTTTTATAAACTCTTTTTTGTTTTTTAGATACTTCTCATCAATATTCATAATCTCTTTTTTCATTGAAAGAATTTCTTTGTATTTTTTCAGTTTGTATAAAAGCATTATTTTTTTGTAAAGCGCTTTTTTCGCAATTTCCTGACCTTTATACTTTTTAATAATTTCATCAATTTTTTCAAGTTGTTCGGTTACGTTTTTGTCATCAACTTCAAACAAAACCTTATCCCTTAAAGACTGCAACTTATCGCTGTAATCACCGTAAGGAAATTCACTCAAATATCTGTTTATCCAGTAATCCGCTTTTTTATAATTACCTGCCTCATACGACCATACTGCAAGGTAATATTCTAACGGTTCATATAAATCATCAAGTTTTTTAAGTTTTTTAATTAAATCTTCACCTATATCGATCGCCAGGGAATAAAGCTGATGTGAAGAGAGCATTTTTGCCAGTTCAAATGCCTTTTTCTTGTCTTTTAATATAAACTCTTTATTTGCCTGATATACACGTTTATAATACTCAAAGGCTGTTTTTATATCCCCTTTGTCCATATATCTTTGAGCAAGTCTCATTGCTGCCAGGGATGCAATTTCAATATCTTTTGTGGAATAAAGCGCGGTTTTATAGAGTTTAAAGGCTTTTTTCCCGTCACCCGTTATATACATCTGATCAGCCCAGTAAATCATTGCAAGATAAGCTTCTTTTGTATTAGGATATTCCGTTATTATTCTTTGGTAAAAATAACTGGCATCGGTCATAAATCCGAGTTTTGTATAATTTTTGGCTATTAAAAGCAAAACTTTTGGCAGGTTCTCATTAAATGCGTATTTTTTAATCCACTTTTTACCTAATGTTATAACCTCTTCCGCTCTATTTTCGGCATCTAATATTTTGAGTTTTAAAAATTCCACATCGGGTACAAAAACTGAATCTTTATAATTTTTTAAAAAATCTTCTATTAACATAGAAATATCTTTACCTCTTTCGTATGCTCTTTTTATATCAAAAAACTTAATTACGTCTTTTGCCTGATTATCAATATTAACGGGATTACCGCTTTCATCAATGGTGCCGATATATGGTCTGGGTGAATTTACAAAATAAAAATCGAGCGTGTCTTTAAATTTTTTTTTATTTAAATACAAAATTTCTCCGCCGGTAATTATTACCCATTTTTTTGCTTTTTTATATTCAACACCTATTGTAGCATTCAAATAAAGATTGTCATTAAAGGATTTAAGCAGAGTTTTTTGTGGGACTTTTTTTGTAAAAACTATATAAAATTTGTTTTTTTTAAACTGAGGGTCTATTTTAAAAAAAACCGTTTCGGTTTTAAAAACGGGTGTACTTGGAATTTTTGCAAATTCACATATTATTTTTTTATCTTTATCTTCACACTTAAACGGATATTTATTATCGTATAATGTAATTATTTCAATTTTTTTATCGTTTTTAAAAAAATCCACATTTATTTCTAATGAATACAAGAATAAAAAAGTAAGAAAAAAAGAAAGAAAAAATCTCAATTCCAACCTTTTTGCTAATTATAGCAAATGTTTACATTGAAATTGTAGTATTGAACACCTGAACCGCAACAATACCGAAATAAACCGTACCTAATAATAAAATAAGCTGACCTATAAGGCTTCCCGGTGAAATATTGATTTTTTTAACACTGCCTTCAACGGGCTTATTTAAATAAATATGTTTTACTATCCATGCGTAATATGCCACGGCAAGTGCGGAATTTAAAAGCCCAATCAAAACTATCGGCCAAAGTCCCGCGTCAATTCCCGCATAAAACGCAACGGCTTTTGATAAAAATCCCGCAAGCATCGGAATACCTGCTAATGAGAATAACTGAATTGTAAAAAAGAGTGCGTGAATTGGCGCTTTTTCTCCTAAACCTTTAATGTCTTCAAGATATTTAACTCCAGCTTCCCTTCTTAAATCGTTCAATATCAAAAACACGCTAGTCTGCATAAAAATATACGCAATAGCATAATATAAAACACCCGTATACGAATAAACACTTGCAGCAGCCGCAAACGGTATGAGTGCATATCCGCTGTGGGCGATTGAAGAGTATGCGAGTATTTTAGATATTCTTTTTTGCCACAACGCCATAAAGTTTGCAAGTGTCATTGTAAGAATTGCAAAGAAACTGAAAATTAATACCGTTGCGCCCGGATATGCCACTAAAAATTTATAAAACGCTTTAAACACAGCTACAAGCATTACACTTTTAATAACACCGCTTAAAATTGCCGCAGCGGCATGATTTACCTGAGAATACGCATCCGCCGCCCACGCATGCATAGGCACTACTGTAAGTTTGTAAAAAATACCGGCAAGCATAATCGCAACGGCTATTAAAGTAAATTTACCCTGTACGTTCATTTGAGCATAATTAAAACTTTCAGTCACAAAACTAAACAATGCAAATCCTAAAAGAATAATTCCACTTGCCACCGCACCTGCGATAAATGCTTTTATTGCACCTTCCGCGTTATAAAAGTTTCTGATGTTTGCAACAAGCACATATGAAATAATCGCTATTACTTCAAATAAAACTATAAATATAAAAAAGTTATTAGTTTCAAGTATCGCAACACTTGCACCTGCTACAAAAAGCATTTGTGCTATCAGGGGTCTTTCAAAACCGCTAAGGGACAATGTAACCGCCGCAAGTGTTGCTAAAAGTACGTACTCCATAAGTTTAGTAGACCCGTCAAGTACAAAATACGGAAATACGTTGTTTAAACCAAATCCGTTATACACCATAACAGCACTTGCCACAAATGCCGCAACGGCTATTAATTTAGCAATGAAAATATTGCTTTTGTAAAACACCGGTACCAATAATCCCGCCGCTATTAATATTATGAAATTCATTACATACCTCCAAGAAAGCTAAATGCTTTATTTGCTAAATCAAATATCGGCTGTGGTTGAATACCAAAATATACAATCATAAAAGCAAACACTGCAAGTGCCGCTTTTTCAGGATAGCTCATTGTAAAACTGGCTTTTTGCACAATCGGTGACATTTCACCGTGAATTGCACGTCTAACAGACCAGATAATATATCCCGCACTGATAAGAGAAGCTATTGCAATAACTGCAATCCACCATCCGAATGATTTAATTGCAGAAATAATTATTGTAAGCTCTCCTACAAATCCCATCGTTCCGGGAAGTCCCAATGCCGCCATACCGGCAAGGATAAATATTGCGCTTACATAAGGAGCCTTTTTCATAATACCTCCCATTTCATCCATATACCATGTATGCGTTTTATGATGCAGCCATCCTGCAATCAAGAAAAGCGGAGATATTACAAGGGCGTGTCCTATCATTTCAAAAAGTGCTGCACTAAGACCGTCATAAGTCATCGTAGCAATAGCCACTACCACTAATCCCATATGAGAAATGGAACTGTAGGCAACCATTTTCTTGATATGTCTTTCATAAATTGCAAGCATACCCGCAAACAATGTTGTATTAAGACCGATAATCAACATCCAAATTGAAAACTCTTGAGTTGTAACAGGCATAAGTTCTACAGTAAATCTAATTAAACCGTATGCACCCATTTTAAGAAGCACCCCTGCAAGTAAGACCGAAATACTGCTTGGAGCTTCAACGTGTGCATCAGGCAGCCACGTATGAAAAGGAAATACCGGAAGCTTTGCAGCAAACCCTATAAACATAAACCACCAAATTAATGCCGGTGTCGCAAGAGCAGTTTCCCTGATTAATGTTAAATCCCAAAAACCTGTTTGTTTAAAGAGTAAATAAAACCCTACAAACATAAACATACTTGCAACATGCGTATATAAGAAAAATTTAACCGCAGCATAAATTCTTCTCTCACCTCCCCAATAACCTACCAGGAAAAACATAGGCACAAGAGTCAGCTCCCAAAACATAAAAAACCATAAAACGTTTGTTGTCATAAATACACCGAAAATCGGTCCGCTAAAGAGTACAAGCAAACTAAAATATGCAGCCTGTTTTTTTTCTTCCCACGACGTAAAAACCACTAAAATCAAAAGAGCTGATGTCAATAATAGCATTGCCACACTTAGCGCATCCACTCTAAGTGTGAGTTCAAATCCGAATTGAGGTACGCTTAAATACGAACCAAGCTCTAAAAAGCCTTCCTGAGGAAGAGCATTATACCAGCTAAATGCTATAAAAAACTGAACCACAAACCATCCAAGCGCAATATATTTAGCCATATACTGATTGTTTCTTGTTAAAAAATATAACAGTACCGACAAGAAAATCGGAGCGAAGATAATATCAACGGCAACCATTTACAGCCCCTTTACAATTATTAAGATAGCAATAACGATAATTGCAACACCTATTACAAACTGACCCATATACGTACCGATTTTACCGCTGTGCCCTGCTCTGAACACTTTATATATTCCCTGAGTGGCAGGTACGGTTGCATTAACCAAATAATCAATGACGTTTGTGTCAAACCATCTTGCCGCTTTTGCCACGGCATTAACAACAATTGTTTTAGAAATCCACGTAATCATTCTTTCAACATAATACCCGTTAAATAAAATTTGGTGTATTGTCATAACAAAATGATGCGATGCAATTTTGTAAAGTAAATTTAAACCTTTTACGTATAAACCGATTACAATTAAAAACAGTATTAGCATTCCTGTGAGCATAAATGCAGTCAGTCCCATAATATGAGGTTCGACCTCTTCTTTGCCGTTTAAAACATAATGAACAATATCGCTTTGCCAAATAGATATAAACAATGTTACTACCGCCAACACTCCTAACGGCAACCTCATCCATAAGTTGCTTGGAGCATGAACGCTTCCGGCAATATCCTCGTTTCTAGGTTCACCCAAAAACAGCAATACCCAAAGTCTTGTAATATAAGCAATTGACAATAGTGCCGCAATTGTTACAAATACTTTTGTAAATTCATTTCCATGCGCCCACGCGTTAGCCACTACCATTTCTTTAGAGAAAAATCCGCTAAACGGAGGCACGCCTGCTAGGCTTAATGAACCCATCGCCATAAACAGAGCCACAAAAGGAGCGGTTTTAATAAGTCCTCCTAATTTCCATGCATCTTTTGTATGATGAGCTATATAAATTACAGCACCTGCACTTAAGAAAAGCAGGGCTTTAAAAATAGCGTGGTTTACAAGATGAAGCATTCCTGCCGCCAAACTTCCCACACCAAGCCCTACAAATGCAATAGATAAATGTGACATAGTTGAATATGCCAGAATTTTTTTAATCTCTTTTTGGACTAATGCACTACTTGCACCGATAAACGCGGAAAGCGCCGCTACGTTTGCAACTATATAAAGTGCATCGGTATAAGAAAAGAAATCAAACAGTCTTGCAACAATATAAATACCCGAATTCACCATTGTCGCACCGTGAATTAACGCTGAAACGGTTGTAGGACCTTCCATTGCGTTCATAAGCCACGGATACAATGGAAACTGACCGGATTTTCCTATTGCACCCATAAATATAAACAGCGCCACAACCAGAGCTACGGTTTTTGAGATTTCTCCCGCATTTGCCATTTCATTTAATTCCACAAGGTTTAAAGTACCTGCGTAATAAACAAGCAGACCAATTGCCGCTAATATGAATATATCACCGAACCTTGTATATAAAAATGCCTGCATACCCGCATCGGCAGCTGAATTTTTATAATACCAAAAACTAATAAGCGCATATGAAGCAAGTCCCATAAACTCCCATCCGACAAACGCACCTATTAAATCTTTAGTAATAACTAGTAAAACCATACCGCCGATAAAGAATAAAACCTTTGCATAATATCTAGGTTGGTCAGGGTCATTACCCATATAATCGTGCGCAAAATGAATATCCGCAAACCCGAGACCCGTTGCAATTAAAAGCATTACAATCGAAAGATGGTCGATATATATACCAAAAGGAAGTCTTAAATCACCGTATGCAATCCACGTATAATCAATATTTATCGGAGTATCGCTGTAATTTATAAAAATAACAATACTTGCCAAAAACAACATTGCGCCCACTATTTCAGCAACCCAAAATGCCAAATTAATTTTAATTTTCCCCAATACATACGCAAGCACCGCGCCTAAAAACGGTGCGCACAGTAATACTAATACTGCATTATTCATCGCTCACCGCCTTATCTAATTTATCCGGAATAATTTCACCGGTAATTCTGTAACTAAGTAAAAATATCAGCACTCCTGCCGCAGCTTCAAGAGTCGCAATTACGATAATTACGTATGCAATAGCAAGTCCTCTTGTAAGACCGAAATGATAAGCGGCACTGGCCAAAAACAGAATTACTGCATTCAGTAAAATCTCCAGCGAAAAGAAAATCTTAAGAAAATCGTTTTTACTCGTTACACCGTACAAACCGACACCAAAAAGTATAATCGCAAAAATTGCGTCAATGTAAAAACCAACCATTTTTATTCCTTTTCATATTTTAGTGTATGCAGCATTCTTATACTTCCATATAAAATACTTGCTGCCACAACACCCATAAATATAGCAATTTCTGAATAAAAATCAGTAAATACTTTAACTTGGTCTTTAAGAGGAATTACTTTACCCTCATATGGTATCGGAGGTAAAATAAACGGAATTATAAGTAACCCGATAATTACGACAGTTACAACTGCAACCGCCCACGGTCTGATTTCAAATTTAGGAAATTTGGCACCAACCACTGTTACACCAAACAGCGTTAATACTACAATACCGCCTGTATATACGAATATTTGAAAAAGCCCCAATAATTTTTCATCCATCAAAATATAATAAATTCCAAGCAAAAACATCATCAGTACAAAAGACAAAACAGCCGGTACGGTGTTTTTCTGGGTTAAAGCCATTACGGCCAACACCACTGCCAAAGCCAATATTAACACACTCATTTTGTATCTCCTTCCGCAGCTTCAGATTTGTTCTCGACATTTGCAGGTTTATCTTCTTTTGCCTTTGCCTCTTCAGCCTTTTTTTTCGCTTCCGTTTCAGCTTTTTTCTTAGCAAGCATTTCTGCTTTTTTTCTGGCTTTTTCCTCTTCTTCTTTTTTCTTCTTCTGAATCCACTCTTCAGGAACCTCCGGTTTTACCCAATACTCTTTAATTGCTTCGTCTTTTCCATCAGTTATCATTTCAAAAGTCCCGCCGCTAAGCTTAATAGCTTTTTGTGGTTTTGTAGGACATACATCTTCACAAAGACCACAGAATATACAAACACCAAGATTTACTTCAGGCAACGCCTTTGGTCTTTTAATCGGAAGCGGTTCCATTACAATTGCATCAACCGGACATATTTTTGCACAAGCTTCACACCCCGTACATATGTCATATCTGATTTCATGTTTTCCTCTGAATATAGGAGAGTGATGCATTTTTTCGTGAGTTACGTCTTTAGTTGCAATTCTCGGCTCTTTCAATGCTTTAGTAACCCTTACAACTTTTTCTATAATATCAAAAAACATCTTAAGCTCCTAAAATATATATTTTGGCAAAAATAATCCAGACTAAATTCAAAATAGCAAGAGGTGTCAACCAGCTCCAGCAAAATTTTAACATCTGATCAAGTCTAAGTCTTGGATTTGATGCCCTGATTGCAACCATTACAGCGGCAAGCATAGCCACTTTTAAAAACAGCCACCAAAAACTGTCAAAAAAAAGCCCTCTGTAACCGCCGAAAAATAAAACTGTTGCTGCAGATAAAACAACCAGCATTTCAGTAAATTCGGCAAATTTTAAAAGCACATAGTTCGTACCTGAATATTCGGTGTAAAATCCGTACACAATTTCCTGCTCGGCATCCGGAATGTTAAAAGGCGGTTGTTCTAGAATTCCAAGCATTGCTATTATAAATATAACCGCACCCGGTAATAAAATCAATGCCGTCAGCCATGTGTTTTGGGACTGAATTTCATACAAATTCATTGTCCCAAAAAGCAGTGCCGGTGAAAGTGCGGCAAGAAAAAACGGTACTTCCATTGAAACCATCTGAGCCAAAATTCTCATACCGCCAAGAAATGAATATTTGTTATTACTTCCAAATCCGGTAAGGAATAGTAAAAACGGCTCAACACCGATTAGCACCACAAGTCCCAAAACACCATACTCGGTATCTAAAATTCCATGGCCGTTATTAATAAGCGGAGTCCAAGGAATTAAAATAACCGGAAGAGCTGCTACTAAAGGCGCAAGAATCGGAATAATATTAAAAAGATAAGGGTCGGCACTTTTTGGTGTAATCGACTCTTTTGTAAGTAATTTAAATACGTCAAAAACAGTCTGTAAAGTCCCGGCAGGTCCGTTAAAATGCGGTCCCACCCTTTTATGCATATATGCAAGCACTTTTCTTGCAAAATAAAATACAAAAAACATCCAAGCAAGCAAAAACAGAAGACCCGGAAAAACCAAAATATAAAATAGCATCGCTCCTACACTCATTTACTCTCCTTATCTATCAAGGTCACCCTGACAGATATGCATACTACCGTATAGAAGTGGAATATCTGAAAGGGTTTTACCTTTTAATAATTTATCAAGCACCATAGTGTGATTTACACTAGGCGCTTTCAGTTTTAATCTGTAAGGACTGGTTGCCTTTTCCTGCGTAACCAAATGCATTAACATCTCACCTCTTGCCCATTCTACCCTGGCTACAGCTTCACCAGCCGGCATTCTTTTTGGCATTTTTATTAAATGGTCTTTTTTAGGGTCCATTTCACCCTCACTTATACCTTCTTCAATTTTAGCCATTGCCTGTTTGATTAAATCCATAGCCTGTTGCAGCTCTTTAAATATGATATATAGCCTATCTCTTGCATCACCGTTTTCACACGTTACATAATCCATTTCGAGTTTATCATAAGCCGCATACGGCTCATCGATTCTAACATCTATCTTAGCACCACTGGCCCTTGCTATCGGCCCTGCAAGGTAATATTTAGCAACATCATCTAAAGTAAATACCCCGTTTCCTTTTGCCCTAGTATTCATAAGCGGATTTTTCATAAAGATATCTGTAATATCATCTTTAGTATCTTCAAATTTTTTAATCGCTTTATTAATGCTTTCAAACCATGCTTTATAATCATTAAGCGGATACCTTACACCTCCGGGTTCGATACAAGCGGTTGCAATCCTAGCGCCGCTGTAATCTTCAAGGACGTCTAAGAAATATTCCCTAATATCAAGACACCACATTGAAAATGTCTGAAGTCCCATTGTCCCGAAAAATCCGCCGAGTGAAATAAGATGCGATGCGATTCTTCCGGTTTCTCCCAAAATAACCCTCATATATTTGGCAAATTCAGTAATTTCTTTACCGGCTATTTCCTCAACTGCCTGAGAGTAACAAATCATAGGATTTGGATTATCCATAAAACATATTCTCTCAACCGCCACAATAGTGCCTATAAAATCTTTTCTCTCAGCCAAATGCTCAAGCGCCCTCCATACATACCCTATATCCGGGTCTATTTTTTCTACATTTTCACCGTTGGTATAAACTTTAAGTCTTATAGGACCGCTTGCGGGATGTGTCGGCCCCCAGTTTAGAACCGTCCTGCTTCCATCATGTCCTACATTTTCTTCATATTCTTCATACTCATCAAAATATTCTTCGGTAATCTCTGCAATGTTTTGCATTAAATTTTTCTCATGCTCTTTCCAGTCAAAATCCTTTCTAAACGGAAATTTACCGTAATAATCACGACTGATTAAAAAATATCTTAAATTCGGATGACCTTTAAATTTAACACCGAAAGTCGAATAAGCTTCAAGTTCATGCCAATCGGCACTCGGCATTAAAGGAGTGATTGAATCTATTTCGCAGTTTTCAAGTTCTCTTGGGATATCCACTTTTAACCATACGTTTCTTTTGTTAAACAAGTCTTCTAAAAAGTAATTTACCTCTATTTTGTTTTCATCTATAAAATCCGTAGGAGATATGGTTGAACAGGTTTTTACACCCTCTTTTTTTAAAGCTTTTACAACATTTAATATATCTTCTTTATTTTTAAGTTTGGCTTTTACCCATGTAGGCTTATAATCTTCAACATACTCCATGTCGAATTTGTTTAAAATATTTTTAATATTCTCCATAGCCATCCCTTAAAACTTCATTTGTTTCCAGAGGCCGCCCTGACTTGACGCACTAGGCTCACCCCTTTTAATTTTTTCTTTCAGTTCTTCAAGTCCCGCAATAATAGCTTCGGGTCTTGGAGGACAACCTGCAACAAACACGTCTGCAGGAAGAATTTCCGTCATATTTTTAATAACGGACGCCGAATCGTTATAAGGTCCTCCATCATACGCACAGGCACCTATTGCCATAACATATCTGGGTTCCGGCATCTGCTCATACGTCCTAAGAAGAGCCGGTAATATTTTTTTACTTACAAGCCCGGTAATAAACATAATATCCGCCTGTCTGGGAGTCGGCGTCATAATATACCCGTATCTCTCCCAGTCATATCTAGGACCCATTGCCGCCAGCATTTCAAGCGAACAGCATCCGCTACAAAAATGAACAATCCAAGGAGATTTACTCCTAGCGTAATTAAAAAAATCAAGCACTTTTAGCATTTCTATACTCCTTCATACTAATTGTAATAGCCGCAAATAAAAGTATTCCAAAAACCATCGCCCAGTTTAACGCATCCAAAGAATCCGAAAAAACAAATAAGCTAAAGAAAAGTCCCGCCATATCAAACACTATAAAAGCAATTGCAAATATAAAATATCCGAAATTGGCTTTCATTGGTACTTCACTGCTTGGAGGAAGTCCGCATTCAAAATGGTCATTTTTAATTTCTGTAGGATTTAACGGTGCTACCGCTATACCTATAAGATAAAGCAATATTACACTAAAAAGCATCCCCGCTACAAAAAATAGAATTGTTCCCATTTACACTCCTTTTTGGAAATATTATCAAATTAAATTACTTATGCATTCAATTTATCAAATTATAAGTTAAATTTATTAATTACATATATTTTACCTTAATATATTTTTAAAATCAGTTACCTAAAGTAATAAATGAATATTCAGTTATCTTGCTAAAAATTACACTTTTAAAAATCCCATTGCCTTTTCACCATCAAAAGCGCTTCCTTTTTCTTTTTTAATTTCTTCTATAAAATCTTCGGTTTTAAACACAGGTTTTTTCCTCATTGCAACTTTTAAAGCCGTATTTTTTATTATTACTTCGATTTGCGCCCCCGTCAATTCATAACCGCTTAATACATTAATATCGAAATTTTTTTCATACTCGGCAGTTTTTGGAAGCTTTAGTTTCCAAAGTTTTTTTCTTTCTTTAAGTCCCGGTTTTTCAAAAAGAATTTTATATTCAAACCTTCTTGAAAATGCCGCATCTATTGTTTCAAGCAAATTGGTGGTGGCTATTAAAAGCCCGTCAAACTTTTCAAGCTGTTCAAGAAAAATATTTTGCATCTGATTGTGCATTTTATCCGCACTGCTAAACGCAGCCGTCGTTCTGGAGCTTAAAAACTGATCCGCTTCATTAAGCAGTAAAACCGGTTTTGTCTTTAATTTCTCACATATAGAATAATACTCCTCAAACATACGTCTGACGTTTTTTTCGCTCTCACCTACATACATAGATAAAATTTTACTACTGTCTAAACTTAATATAGGTTTATCTAGCTCTTTAGCAATTGCGGTTGCTGTCAGGGTTTTACCAGTCCCGGGAGGTCCGTAAAAAATTATTTTAGCCACAATATCGTTACTGTGTTTAATTCCCCATTCTTTAAGAAGTTTTAAAACCCTTTTGTCAATCTGTTTTAAAAGTGTGGTAATCATTTCTTTCGTCTTTACAGGCAATACTACATCCTCTAAACTTTTCTGGGGTTCGAAAAAATCAAAAATAGTCTCTCTTACAATATGTTCTATTTTGTGTTTTTTCTTTGGATGAATTAAATTGTTTAATATCTCTTCATTTATAAAATATACTTTATTATATCCTCCAAAAGCACCTATTAATTCATCATATTCGAAAATTCCCTCACTTACTAATTTAGAATTATCATCAAGAAGCGTTCTGTTTTTGATCCTTTCAATTTCGTCGTTGCTTATTAAATTTAGTAAATAGTTTTGTTCTCTTGTGTTTTCGTTACTTGAAGTATATTCTTCTTTTAAAAGAGCCAAAAAAAGTATTTCTTCTTTCTCATTCAAATCGTATTCTTCAATAAAGTTTTGCACGGGTAACTCAATTTTTGTTATTTTAATTTTTTCCTTAATGGTATTTTCTATTAATTTTAATTTGCTTTGAAGCCTTTTTATACTTGCGGACTCTTTTGAAAAGCTGTTTTTTATATTGCTTAACTGTTCGTAAATCTCTATCCTCAAAAACTGATCATGTAAATACTCTAAATGGTCAGAATAAGGCTTTTTTTCAGGTATCACTAATTCTAAAGAGCCTTTTTCTAAAAGTTTCAAAAACGCTACAGATAAAGATATGTTTGAATTAAAAATTTCTAAAACGGACAAATCGTTACTTTTTATCTGTCCGAAACTGCTTAAAACAATCCAGCCTTCTTCTAATAAATTTTTAATATAACCGATTTTTTCTAAAGCTTTTACTTTATCCTCATCAAAAAGAGAGGTCAAAATATCCCTTACAGAAACATCCTCTTTACCGTTTATATATTCCTCCAATAATTTTTTCAATATATACAGTTCTTCGTCTTTAACGTTTAAAATACCGCAAATTTTGCTTTTTTTCGGGTCTTTTAAAAAAAGCTTTAAATTATCTAACATTAATCTCCTTTTTCAGTTATATTATAATTTTATCAAAAAAAGGTTTTTAATGCAGTTTATTTATTTTCCCAATACTTCCACCCAAATAATAATCACAGGTGACGAGCACAAATACCTCTTTAAAGTCAGAAGAATAAAAAAAGACGAACTAGTAAAAATAAGAAATTTGAAAGATGATTATTTATATATTTACAAAATAAATTCAATAAACAAAAAAGAGGCAATATTGTCATTGGTGGAAAAAAAATTCTCTCCAAACAAACCTGAAAAATTTTTTCATTTGGCATGGTGTATAATTGACCCTAAAAACGTAGAAAAAGTCCTTCCATCCCTAAATGAAATAGGTGTAGGAAAAATAACGTTTGTTTACTGCGATTATTCACAGAAAAATTTCAAATTAAAACCGGAAAGAGTAGAAAAAATACTGATAAACTCATGCCAGCAGTGCGGCAGAAGCTCCCTGCCGGAAATAGAAATAATTAATTCCTCTAAGGAATTTTTTGAAAAATATCCTGAATTTTACGCACTTGATTTTGACGGGAATGAAATAGAGTGCAACTTTTACAGCGAAAAACCTTTTTTAATAGGACCTGAAGGCGGTTTTAGTGAAAAAGAAAGAGAATTTTTTAAAAACAAACTAAAATTAAAAGGATTTATTCTAAGAAGCGAAACGGCAGCGGCAAGCATTAGCAGTAAAATATTATTATAATTTCATAAAATTTTTATAATAATTTTAGCAAGTTCTAAAGCTTTACTCCTGTGAGAGATAGATTTTTTTACTTCATCACTTAGTTCGCCCAGGGTTTTGTCAAATGTTGATGGAATAAACATCGGATCATAACCAAAGCCGTTATTTCCCCTCGCCTCATCAATTACATCCCCGTGCATAAAACCGTGAGTTGTATAAATTCCGTAAGGTGTAGCCAGTG
>JAMOQT010000126.1 GCA_027063865.1 Nautiliaceae bacterium | reverse complement strand
TCAGGATATGTTTTTTGAAACTCTTCCATAATTTCAGCAATAATTTCACTTTTTTTATCTTCACTTAATGTGTTATTTGTTAATATTGCTTTGATTATTTCTGCTCTGTTTGGGCTCAAAAATATCCTTTTTTTCTAATTATATCATATAATTTCAAAAAAATTAAAGGCCTGTAATGAAAATAGCTCTAAACGGACTTGGCAGAATAGGCAGAAACATATTAAGAGCCGCAATAAACAAAAATGTGGAAATTGTAGCCGTTAATGATATTATGGATATAAAACTTGCGGCATATCTTTTAAGGTTTGATACTATAAGAGGAAGTCTGGATGTCGAGGTTATAGGTGATGATGTTCTTAAAATAGGGGATAACTTTATAACATATACCACTTTTTCATCTCCAAAAGAGACACATTTTGAAGAAGCCGATGTAGTTTTTGAATGTAGCGGTAAATTTTTAACAAGCGAAGAGGTTAAACACCACATTAAAGGAAACGTTAAAAAGGTGATTATTTCTGCACCTGCAAACGATGATACTCCGACTTACGTACTAGGCGTGAATCATAAAGAATACAAAGGTGAAAACATTATTTCAAATGCGTCCTGTACTACAAACTGTTTAGCACCCATAGCAAAAATAATAGATGAAAAATATGGAATCATTAAAGGTTTTATGACTACAATTCACAGCTATACGATGGACCAAAAGCTTCTTGACTCTCCTAATTACAGGGATATAAGGCGCTCCCGCGCTGCGGCTGAGAATATTATTCCAACTTTTACAGGAGCTGCAAAAGCCGTGTATAAAGTGCTTCCGAATCTCAAAGGAAAGCTTGACGGAAGAAGCGTCCGTGTGCCCGTGGCAAACGTATCGCTTATGGATTTGGTGCTTGAATTAAGCAGTGAAGTTACTGCAGAGGAGATAAACGAACTTCTTGAATTTCACGCTAAAACCGACTTAAAAGGCATACTTGAAATAGACAGGGAATATAAAGTAAGCAGCGATATAAATTCAAATCCGGCAAGCAGCATTGTCGCTAAAGATTTAACTCAGGCAAACGGCAATTTAGTAAAGATCTTTTCATGGTATGACAACGAATGGGGATATTCGAACAGAATGGTTGAAATGGCGGAATATATACTTCAGTGAAGAATGAAAAGTGTAAAGTGAAAAATTAAAAATTAAGAATTGAGAATGGAGAATGGGAAAGGAAGTGAAAAGTGAAAATGTCGGATTTGTTTTGAGTATTGGTATAAGATAATCAAAAACCATTTTGGCCAATACACCAATAGCAAATACACAAATACACAAATATCCAAATATGCTATAATTTTGCTAAAAAGGAGACGTATGAAAATAAACTCACCTAAAGATCTTGATTTTAAACCGGGGGATTCGGTTTTTTTGAGATGTGATTTTAACGTTCCTCTTGATGAATTCGGTAATATCACCGATGACAGACGTATAAGAATGGCTCTACCCACCATTAAATATCTTTTGGATAACGAATGTAAGATTGTGATAGCTTCACATCTTGGTCGTCCAAAAGGGGAATTTGATGAAAAGTATTCCCTAAAACCGGTGGCAAAAAGACTCTCTCACCTACTTAAGCAGGATATTATAATGGCTGATGATGTAGTGGGTCCTGATGCTAAAGAAAAAGCTTCAAAACTTCAAAACGGTGAAATATTACTTCTTGAAAACGTAAGGTTTGATTCCAGAGAAACAAAAAACGACGAGGGGTTTGCAAAAGAACTCAGTGAGTTCGGGGAATTTTATATAAACGACGCATTCGGTGTTTCGCACAGGGCTCATGCAAGTGTTGAGGCAATTACCAGATTTTACGATAACGAGCATAAAGCTGCAGGATTTTTGCTTCTTAAAGAAATAAATTTCTTTTATAAACTTCTTGAAAAACCGGTACGTCCTTTTGTTGCGGTTGTAGGAGGAAGTAAGGTCAGCGGAAAACTGCAGGCGCTTATCAACCTTTTACCAAAAGTTGACAAATTAATAATCGGCGGGGGAATGGCGTTTACTTTTTTAAAAGCTCAAGGATACAATGTGGGTAATTCTTTGGTTGAAGACGATTTGATAGATGAAGCTTTAAAAATTATGGCTGAAGCTAAAAGACTCGGAGTTAAATTTTATCTGCCGGTTGACATAGTGATAGCCGATAAATTTGCAGAAGATGCTATGGTTAAATACGTAACCTATCAGGAAATTTCTGAGGGTTGGATGGGGCTTGATATAGGACCTGCAAGTGTTAGGCTTTTTGGCGAAGTGTTATGGGATGCACAGACGATTCTTTGGAACGGACCTATGGGTGTGTTTGAAATGGATAAATTTTCTAGAGGTACGTTTAAAATTTCTCACGAAATTGCAAGAAGCCACGGTATTAAAGTAGTAGGAGGGGGAGATACCGCAGATGCCGTTCAAAGAGCGGGAGA
>JAMOQT010000125.1 GCA_027063865.1 Nautiliaceae bacterium | reverse complement strand
TAATTGATTACGTAGTTACTAAAATTCCTCGTTTTACATTTGAAAAATTTCCTCAAGCTGACAGCACTCTTACAACTTCAATGAAAAGCGTTGGTGAGGTTATGGCAATTGGCAGAACGTTTAAAGAATCAATTCAAAAAGCGCTGTGTAGTTTAGAAACAGGACTTGACGGGTTTGAAAGGCGTGAATGTGATGAAGAAACTCTTAAAAAGAAACTAAGAATTCCAAATGACGAAAGAATTTTATATGTGGCAGAAGCGTTTAGAAAAGGAAAAAGTGTTAATGAGGTGTTTGAACTCACTCAAATCGACCCGTGGTTTTTGAATCAGATTAAGGAAATCGTAGATTTTGAAAAGACAATAGATATAGAAATATTAAATAACGAAGAAAAATTAAGACATGCAAAAACATATGGATTTAGCGATAAAATGATAGCGAAACTTATAGGTGTTAGTGAAAATGACGTATATAACGCAAGAAAAAGACTTGGAGTAGAGATTGATTATAACGAAGTTGATACATGTGCGGCTGAATTTGATACGACTACAAGTTATCTTTATTCTTCAACAAATGTTACTAAAAATGTGCCTTTAAGAGAAAGTGATTTGAAAGATGATAAAAAAGTATTGATTCTTGGAGGAGGACCTAATAGAATAGGACAGGGAATTGAATTTGATTATTGTTGTGTTCACGCTGCTTTTGCTCTTGAAGACCTTGGAGTTAAAACAATTATGTATAACTGTAACCCTGAAACCGTATCAACTGATTATGATACGAGTGACGTACTTTATTTTGAACCGATTGATTTTGAAAGAGTTAGAAACGTGGTAGAACTTGAAAATCCTGATGGTGTAATTGTCCATTTTGGGGGACAAACTCCACTTAAGCTTGCCAAACCTCTGACAAGTATCGGAGCAAAAATTATAGGAACAAGTGCAAAAGTTATAGATACCGCGGAAGATAGGGAAAAATTTTCTGAATTTATTAAAGAATTAGGTCTTAACCAACCGGAAAACGGAACCGCTTTTACAAAAGAAGAAGCATATAAAATTGCTAATGAAATAGGATATCCTGTACTTGTTAGACCAAGTTATGTTCTTGGCGGAAGGGCTATGAGAATAGTTTATAATGAAAATGAGCTTAAAGAATATATGGATGAAGCTGTAAGCGTGTCTCATGAAAGCCCTGTTTTAATCGATAAATTCTTAGACAGGGCAATTGAGCTTGATGTTGATGCTATAAGTGATACAAAAGATGTATATATCGGCGGAATTATGCAACATATCGAAGAAGCCGGAATTCATTCGGGAGATAGTGCTTGTAGTCTTCCTAATGTAAATATAAGTGATGAAAAAATAAAAGAAATAGAAAATGTTACTAAAAAAATAGCTTTAAAACTTGGAGTAAAAGGTCTTCTTAATATTCAATATGCTTTGCATAAAGATAAACTGTATTTAATAGAAGTAAACCCAAGAGCGAGTAGAACGGTGCCGTTTGTTTCTAAAGCTACAGGAATTCCGATGGCAAAAGTTGCAACAAGAGTTATGTGGAATTTGGAATATAATCCTAATATTAATAATGGTAAGGTTTTAGAAGAAGCGTTAAATTTTTATGACAAATTTAATGTGGTTGAATTTGACGGAAATGTATATAAGCCAAAACAAAAAGGTCATATCGCCGTTAAAGAAGCTGTATTTCCATTTAATAAACTAGCAGGTGCCGATTTGATTTTGGGACCTGAAATGAAATCAACCGGTGAAGTTATGGGTATTAGTGAAAGTTTTGGCGAAAGTTTTGCAAAAGCACAGGCTGCTGCTAAAAATATACTACCGACAAGCGGAAAAGTATTTATTTCATTAACCGACCTTGATAAAGAGTTTGCACCCTCTCTTGCAAAATCTTTAAAAGAACTTGGTTTTAATATTGTAGCAACAAGCGGAACTTATAAAATCATAATGGAAGCCGGAATAGAATGCGAAAAAGTTTTAAAAGTCAGTGAAGGCAGACCTAATATTGTTGATATGATTAAAAATGAAGAAATAGCGTTGGTGATTAATACCAGCGATAATAAGGCAAGCAAAGATGACGCTAAAATAATAAGAAGGGAAGTTTTAAATCAAGGTATTCCTTATTTTACAACTATTGCCGCTGCAAATGCGGCAATTGAAGCTATAAAATTTCTTCAAAATAATGAAATAAACGTAAAATCTATTCAAGATTACTTCGCTTCTTAATTTTTTTCTTTTTTTTCCAAAAATTTTCAGTGGCTAAATTCCCTAAATTCAGGGATTTTAAGTGGGGAAGTGAGAAAAATCATAAAAACTTCTAAAAATTTTCCAAAATTTCCTTGACAGAAGGAAAGAAATATAATATACTTTCAATCCCAAAACGGGAAGGGCACTTGAAAGAGTGCGAGATGATTGAGAACTTAGATATAAGTATTATACACCCGAGAGGGCGAAGAGTTATTATG
>JAMOQT010000124.1 GCA_027063865.1 Nautiliaceae bacterium | reverse complement strand
CAGTCTGTAAAAATAAGGCATTTTTATTGATTCAAGATTTAAATTTTTAAACTTTTTTTTCATATATTCGAGTTGTTTGGTTATATCAATTTTTTCAATTTTTTCAATCTCTTTTATTTCATTCAAGGTATTAATTTTCTTTTCGCTTACTATTACTATGGAATAATTATTCAAAATATTATATTGATATTTCATCATTATATTGTTAAAAAGCCTGAAAAGAAATATGCTTAATAAAATCGAAACCAGCGCAAGTATCAAAGCCACATGGCTTTTAAGAGAGTTCAATTGTCATCCTTTATATTTCTGAATTTTAGGTATTATCACAAATTTTTGGTAAATCATTTGGTAAATTATTTTACTAAACAAATATTTATATAACTTTTAAAGTTTAAAATTTTAGCATAAATATAAAACTTACTTTAGTACAAAAACCCGAAAAGCCAAAGAGGAATAGAATCTTTGTCCCCTATCTCTATATCATCTTTTACTACAAAAGAATCCTCAATTTCTTTAATCTGCATTTTGGTTTTATTTTTGCCACCTATTTCAAAAGTATATCCGTTTATTGTAAAATCACCTTTTTTAGATGCGTAAATGTCATAATCTTCGAGCATGGAAGCAAAGAAAACTTCTCTGATTGAGCCGGTTTCCTGTGTCTCGCAATAGCAAAAATGAAGGTTCGTATTGTTTAGATATATTTTTTCAGGTTTTGTAAGAATTGCATCTTTTTTATTTGCACTTTTTATAAGTCTTATGATTTTGGCTTTTTGCAGTAGTTCTAAATATTCATAAGCTTCCGCATAAGCGGTTTTTGGCATATCCATTTTTGTAAGAAGTTCTTGCATATTCGGTTTAAAAGGGTGGGAAGTGCAAATGTATTCTATAAGTTTTTTAAATTTTCTGATTGTTGTAAATTTTATGTTTGAAATAGCAGGAATATCTACTTCCAATACTACATTAATAGTTTCTTTTAGTTTTAAAAGATATGAGATTTTATTTTGATTTTGAAAGTAAAAAGGATAATATCCAACTTCCAAATACTCTTTAAAATCCGGTATAAGTGACGGTTTTTCAATTTTTCCTAAAATTTCAAAAGCTATGTTTATATGATTTTTAATTAATTCATCAAGTGTAATACTATCTATTTCAAATCCGTATTTAAACTTTAAAAATTCCCTAAAAGACATTCCTTTTACTTCTTTTACAAGCATTCTTCTGCTCAAATCCGCTTTTGCGTGATTAATAGATAATGCACTGCTACCGCTTACAATAACCCTTAAATCCAAAATATCATAAATTATTTTTAATTCTTTCTCAAAATTAGGATATTTATGAATTTCATCAATTATAAGCAATTTTCCGTTTTCTTTATAAAAAGTCTCAACTATGTCAAAAAGACTTTCACCGTCAATCCAATCAGCACTTATATAAAGTTTTTCACTAATAGGAATATCTGATTCTTTCAAATATTGAAGTAACGCCGTAGTTTTACCTACACCTCTCGCACCTAAAATTCCTAAAAGTTTTTCATCATTTTTTAATTCTTCATAAAAGTATCTCTTATGTGTAGTTTTTAAATTTTTAAGAAGTGAGCTTTGAAAAAGCCTAAATTTCTCTAACATTTTATTCCTTTTTTATAGTTACAACTATAAAAATTATATCAAATTTTATAGGTAAAACTATAAATTTATTTTTTTATTTTTTATAATTTCAGCAAAAAGCAAAGTTTTTAAAATTTCTTTTTCTTCATCATTTTCCATTTCTATTATTTTTTAGTTATAAAATCATTAAATGCTAAAACTTTTGCCACAAATTTTATAAATTTAGTTTTTTGCATCATTGCTTTTAATGAGTTTTTATAATTTTTTAATTGAATCCTCTGAAAAAACACATTTTTTTGCTAAAGTATAAAAAATTAGTTTAGCCATTAATCTATCCATAACAATTTATTGTGTTTTTTTAAAAAAATATTGGATTTTTTCATTATTTACGAGACCGCTTCATACTTTGTGTAAACCATATATTTATTTTTATCATTTAATTTAAGTAAATCACTTTTTCTCATTCCTGTTAAATTTAATATTTCTAGTGACAAAATAGAGGTTAAAACATTTAATATACTTTTTTTGCTAAAATTTTTCAAATAAACATATTGTTTTCCAATTTCTTTCATTTCTTCATAATCGTAAATATTTTCAAGATGTGAGAGAAAAGTTAAATATTCAAAATCTTCAATATACTTCTAATTTATCAATAATAAAACATTTACTGCATATTAATACATTATAAAAATTTTTCAAATCGTCAAATGTATTAAATGTTTGATAATTTTTATTTTTTATATTTTTACAATTAGTGAAATAATCATTAAAATTGAAATTTTTATTTTTAACTAAAACAAATATTTCTTTATTTATTTTGCTATTGATAAATAAAAATTTAAAAAAATCTTTTAATATCGTCATATTGTTTTTTAAAGTATAACAATTATTGCTATTATAAGTTTTACTCACACCAAAACTTTTAGCATTTCTAATACAATAATTTAAATAATTAACAATGTTTTTTTCATCTTTTAAGCTGTTATTTTCTAAAAAGGTTAAATTATTGATAACATATTTTTTCTTTTGACGCTTTTTTGAATCACCGATATTCATTGTATCTATATAATTTAAAAAATCTTCAATATATAAAGAAAAACTTAATGGTTCTTTTTTTTCCTCTTCACTTAATCAAAACTCATTTATAGCTTTGTTCAATTCTTTTAAGTTTTTAATTTTATAGTTGTTGTTTACAATTACAATATTAGCAGTTTCGATTTTTTCATATTTTTTTATTTTTATAAATAAAAATATTCACGTTATAAAAATTGCTTTTTTTACTAAATCTGATATCTATTCTAATATTATTAAAATTTTTTTAAAGTCTCTCTTTTTTCTCTCTTTTAGCTCTTTTATATAGTTTTAAAATATCATTTTCCTTCAACATAACAGTACCTCAATTTGTAAAATTTGGTAAATTTTTGGTAAATTATTTTACTAAAATTACCAAAATAATAAAAATTTAAAATATTGAATTTTGGGCACTTCTAAGAAAAGAATCTGAAAAAATGGCTTTTAAGAGAGTTCATGAACCTGTCCTTTTTCAAGATGTATTTGACGGTAATTCACATCAAAAGTCTGAGGAAGCGAATGAGATGCTATAACTACGGTTATGCCCTTTTCCCTATTTGCCATAATAAAAAGATCCATTACCAAATTTGCCGAATATTCATCAAGTCCCGAAATAGGCTCATCCGCTAAAATCATCACCGGGTCGTGAATAATCGCCCTTGCTATTGCCGCCCTTTGCTGTTCACCTCCGCTAAGCTCTGCGGGATATTTATCCAATTTATGGGAAAGTTTGACTTTGTTTAAAAGATTTATGGCTTCCTCTTCTGCAATAGATTTATCAATTCCCGATATAAGCATCGGAAGCATTACGTTTTTAAGTATCGTCCATTCGGGTATCAGTTTATAATCCTGAAAAACCACACCCAAATATTTTCTTAGATATGAAAGTTTGGATTTTTTAATGTTGTTTAGCTCAATTCCCCCGACATTCAATGAGCCTTTAACAACGGGAACCTCTCCGTATATGGACTTAATAAGAGTAGTTTTTCCGCTTCCGCTCACCCCCGTTAAAAAAACAAAATCTTTGGAGTAAATTTTAAAATTTGCATTTCTTATCACCATTTCGTTTTTATAACCGATATAAAGATTTTCAGCTTTTACAAGCACACCCATTAAATATCCTTTTAAGTTCAATATGTGCCAAATAATTCTCCCTTATAGGTGCCGGAGATTTAAAATATTCAGGTGTTTCCTGATTTAATATATATATGTGTTCAGGTCTGTTGAAATTACCTATTGTAGCCCTAATTAGCTCCCTTTTATCGTCAATTTTAAATACTTTTTCAATATGTATTACAAAGTTATCATAAATTTTAGGAGCAAAATCCAAATTTTTAAGTCTGCATTCGAAACTGAAATCAAAATCTTCAACAAGTTCATCTGATATTGTATGATTAATCATATATATATCGTAAATATCCTTTTCCATTTTGCGCCATCTGTCCTCATATTTACTGGAAACTTCGTAAGGAATGTTTTTTTGTACTTTCAAATCAATCTCTTTAAAACTTAAAAACTCGTTTAAAGAATATTCAAAATAGTTGTCACTGTCCGTTCTTAAATGTAAAAAACCATCTTTTTTAAGCGCTCTTACAGATTCATTTATAAAATCTCTGTTTATCACTCTTCTGTGCGGTTTTTTATCCCATGGCACCGGAAAATGAACATATATGGAATGAAGTCTGTTTGAAGGGATTTTACTTAAAATAATCCTTGCATCGTGATTTATGATTCTTATATTATCTATATTTTCATAAATGCATCTTTTTAAGACCTGCTCGATTGACGGTTTGTGTATTTCTATTCCGAGTATTATTTTATCCGGATATTTTTTTGCAAGGTGCAACAAATGCCTCCCGCTTCCAAATCCGACTTCAACAATATCCACATCACTTAAATCCGACGTTATATCCAAAAGGTTTTTATCAGGAATTTTTTCTTTTATTCCTTCAATATTTTCAAAAATTATATTTGCACCGTTTAATTTTACAAACGCTTTATACGCCTTTTTTATTTCACTGATAAGCGGTCTTGTGATTTTATCGTATTTTACAAGAAAACCTTTTTCCTTTTTCAACACCTTAATTAAAAATTTCGCTTTTTTTGTTTTAACGCCTATTAAATTTTCCGCTTCGAATAAAAACTCGACATCATCAACCGTTACGGGATATTTAATCTTTTTTATTTTATCAATAACTATATGGGGCATTAAAAATCCACCTCAACCCTGTTTGCTTCTGAAATCAAACCGTATTTGTCAATCGCATATATGTCATAGGTATATGAATGTTTTTTTTGTATGTTTTTATCCGCAAACCTGTTGCCTTTTACTATAAATTTATGCTCTTTAGCATTAAACACATTTCCCTCTTTTCTTACCACAAGATACTTTACAGCCCTCTCATCCGGACTTGAAAAAACAAACTCCACACCGTTTGGGGTTATGTTTGTAGATACCAGCGGTTTTGCGGGGACTTGAAGGGTTTGTCCCATAACTTCAGGCGTTTTATCAAATAGAGATTCCGTTTCATGTACACTGACAGCCGTAACTTTATAATATCTTTTTGCCCCGTCTTCGTTTATTATGTCGGTATATGTGGTTTTTTTCGTTTTGGCAATAGGTTTATATATATGTCCAAAAAAACTTTTTCTGTAAATTTTATAATAACTTGCATTTCCAACCGGCGACCATTTTAAAACGATTTTTCTGGGAAGATTGACTGTTGCTTGTATATTTTGAACCACACGAGGTTTCGGATAAGTAGAAACCGACATTTCCTGAGACGGTGCGGATTTTAATCCGTCAAATGTATAAGCGATTATCCTGTATCTGTAAATTTTGCCGTCTTCAAGGTTTTTATCAATATATTCAACATTAAATCTCGGGGTCAGATTTGCAAGTTTTTCCCATTTGCCGTTTTTGTCGTTGAATTTTTCAATAATATACCCCTCAACCCTTTCGTTAGGATGCGGTCTGAATATAATTTTTACAACACCCTTTTTTAAAGGTCTGACTTCAAGAGGAATTACGGGTGCGATGCTAGGCAGTGTCTTTTGAGATATTTCTTTGGCAAGGGAAGGAATTTTTGAAGCGTTAAAGGTTGCGATTCTATAAACATATTCCGTATTCGGTTTAAGTCCCGTATCAACATAAAGAGTTTGATACGGGGTGTTTATTGTTTTTAGCATTTCCCATTTTTTTGTTTTATTATTTAATTTTTGAATATAATAACCTTTCATAGAAGTAACCGGACTCCACTTAAGGGCAATTGCATTTCTATCGGGATATGCATTGAACTTTTTAACCTTTGGCAGATTCGGATTTGATTTGGGTGCAGGTTTATTGTTTAGCGCACAACCGGTTATAAGCACTAAAAATATCAGAAAGGGTATTATTTTCTTCATAATTGAATCCTTTTGGAAGGTATTTTTTAAAATCGTCAAACATTGGTGCAATTATACTAAGTTTTTTTCCGCTTGGGTGAATAAAATAAAGCTCTTTTGCGTGAAGCATCACCCTTGGTACCTTTTGATTTTTCTTGCCGTATAAAACGTCACCTATTATATACCTACCTATCGTCGAAAGATGCACCCTTATCTGATGTGTCCTCCCCGTAAATAGTTTTGCCGCCGCTACATTTTCAAACAGGGGCACAAAGAGTGTTTTTGCGTCTCTGCCGTTTTTAACATAAGCCATTTTTAGCCTGTTTTTAGGATTTCTGGCTATTGGTTTATCCACACACACCGCATCTTTTAACGGTTCGTTTAAAATCATCAAATAATATCTGCCCATTGACTTATCTTTAAGCTGGGCGCTTAAAAATTCGTGCGTTTTGTTGTTTTTGGCTATTACCAAAGCACCGCTTGTTTCCTTGTCAATCCTGTGGACTATTCCGAATCTCTCTTCTCCGGCAATTGTTGAGAGTCTGTAATTTTTGGCTTTTAGCCAGTCGACAAGAGTTGCTTCTTTAACACTCGGTGCTGGATGTACGACAACCCCCGGCGGTTTGTTGATAATTAACAAATCCTCATCTTCATATAAAACGGAAATATCGAAATTCACCTTATAATCTTTTTCTGAAGGTTTTGCCTCTTTAATTTCGGCTTCGATTTTATCGCCTGTATTTAATTTAACCCCGCCTTTTTTTATAATTTTACCATTTACTTTAACCAAAGAGTGTTTTATGAGATGTTCTATCTGGTTTCTTGATACGTTTAATTTTTCACTTAAAAATTTATCAACTCTCTCTTTTTTATCGGCGAGAAATGTTTTTACCAACCCTATCCTTTTTTAAAAATTATATCAAAATTAGTGGTGTATTGATTATTGAGGTTAGTAAAGTTAATTAAGTTATTAAGTTACTATGGTCATTAATGTATTGGTGTATTGGTTAAAATGGCTTTATTTTCCATTTTACATTTTACATTTTCCATTTTACATCTCACCACCCTCTTTCACCCTCTTTCACCCTCCCCCGCCACTTTTCAAGTGGCCGGGTTCGCTGCGCTCATTTTCACCCATTTCACTTTATCCATTCTCCATTAATTTGGTATAATACCATTTTAAAAAGGCCTTCCAATGAAAAGAAATCCAAAAAGAATATTAATAAAATTTTCAGGTGAAGCACTTGCCGGGGAAGATAGCTTTGGAATAAACACAAAAATACTAAAATATCTTGCAGACGAAATAAAATCGGTCGTCAGTGAAGGTTTTGAGGTTGCCATTGTAATTGGAGGCGGCAACTTCATAAGAGGTGTCAGCGCCGCAAAAGACGGAATTATAAAAAGAACGTCCGGCGATTACATGGGAATGCTTGCAACGGTCATAAACGCCGTAGCCATGCAAGAAGCCCTTGAAAGTGACGGAGTTGCGGTCAGGGTTCAAAGCGCCATAAAAATGGAAGAAATAGCCGAAAATTTTATAGTAAGACGCGCAATCAGACACCTTGAAAAAGGAAGGGTGGTAATATTTGCAGCAGGGACTGGAAATCCTTTTTTTACAACTGATACGGCGGGAGTTTTAAGAGCCAGTGAAATTGGTGCTAACGCAATAATTAAAGCAACTAAAGTTGACGGTGTATATGATAAAGACCCTGCAAAATATGAAAACGCAAACCTTTTAAAAGAAATAACATACGAAGAAGCTTTAAAAGAACACATAAAAGTAATGGACGATACGGCAATAGCCTTAGCTAGGGAAAACAAACTGCCTATAATTATTTGCAATATGTTTAAAAAGGGCAATTTACTTAAAATATTAAAAAAAGACCCGGACGCAAAATATTCGATAGTTAGGTGAAAGTGATTAGTGATTAGTGATTAGTGATTTGTTATTTGTGTATTGGTTAATTGGTTTTATTTTTTCATAAATCACCAATATACCAATACACCAATGCACCAATCTACATTTTGTTATAATTCCACACAAAAAGGACACAGATGAGAATAGAACAGATTAACGCAAAAGCTCTCGAAAAAGTTAATTACGACAGATATCTTTTAAGCCAGGCAATAGCAAAAAGAGTAAACGAACTTATGAATGGTGCAAAACCTCTAATTGAACTTCCCAAACCAAACATGCAGTTAACAGAAATTGCTACTCTTGAAATAGCAGAAGGTCTTGTAAAGGTTAAAGAAGTTTGAGAGAAGATTTCCTTCAGTTACTTGAAAAAATAAAGCATATTAAAATTACCGATGAAGCCCTCGGGCTTTTGCTTCAGAAAATCAACACCCCGCTTATAAACAAAGCTGTTAAATTTGCCATTAAAGCACACAGCGGACAAAAACGAAAAAGCGGGGAGGATTATGTAATTCATCCCATTTTGGTTGCCGTAATTACAAGCTATTTCAGTGAAGACGAAGACGTAATAGCAGCAGCAATACTGCATGATATAGTTGAAGACACCGATTATACGATTTATTATATTAAAGACAAATTCGGACAAAACGTTGCCAATCTTGTAGAAGGACTTACAAAAATAGTTGAAATCAGACAAAGTTCGCTTGTACCTTCAACATCAAACGAAAAACTTACAAAATCGGCAATGACGTTTAGAAAGATGCTTCTTGCTTCCATTCAGGACATCAGGGTGTTAGTTATAAAACTTTGCGATAGACTTCACAATATGCTAACCCTTGATGCCTTGCCTTCTCACAAACAAAAGCGTATCGCCGAAGAAACGCTTGTAGTTTATACACCTATTGCACACAGGCTCGGTATTTCCACGCTTAAAAATGTTTTAGAGGATTTGGCATTTAAATACCTTTTGCCAGAGGAATACAAAAAAATCGACGACTATCTTAAAAAACACAAAGAAGAATTTACCCTCAGGCTAAACGAATTTATCCAAAAAATCCAAAAACTGCTTTTAAAAGAGGGGCTCAAAGATTTTGAAATTAAAAGCAGGATAAAACATTATTATTCAATTTTTTTAAAAATGCAGAGAAAAGGTATTTCTATCGAAGAGATTTTAGACCTGCTTGCAGTAAGAATTATAGTAAACGAACCTATTGAGTGTTACGAAACGCTAGGCGTGGTGCATTTAAATTTCAGACCTTTAATTTCACGATTTAAAGATTATATCGCAATTCCGAAAGAAAACGGATACCAGACACTGCATACAACCGTTTATGACGGCAATTCTATTATAGAAGTTCAGATACGTACATTTGATATGGATAAAAACGCCGAATTCGGTATTGCGGCACACTGGAAATACAAACTAAACACTGCCCTTCCGAATATAAAATGGCTTGAAGATATGAAATTTGAAGAAGATATTGAAGATTTTTACGAACTTGCCAAAAATGATTTATTCAGCGAAGACATTGTCGTTTATTCACCGAAATTTGACACATTTACCCTTCCAAGAGGTGCAACGGCTCTTGATTTTGCCTACATGATACATACCGATATTGGAAACAAAGCTATCGGAGCATACATTAACAAAGAAAAAGCCACTCTTCTTACAACTCTTAAAACAGGAGACATCGTAAGAATAGTAACAGGCAACGAAGTAATTCCCAGATGCAGCTGGATAGAATCACTAAAAACCAGCAAGGCAAAATACGAACAGAAAAAACTGTGCCGCCAAAAAGAAAAAGAAATCAACAGAAAACTTGCAATTGCAATTCTTAAAGGAATATTTGATATTAGCGAAATTAAAATCAGGACGTTAATTAAAGCCAATAATTTATGCGAATCCATTACAAAAATAGTGGATGACGAAAACTTCCTAAAAGATGTAATTAAAAGACTTTACAAAACCTTAAGAAAAAGAAACATTTTATATTTTAAAAACATAAACCTCAAAGAGTTTGAATTTGGAAACATAAGGGTTCTTAGCAACAAACAGATACTGGATATCGGTTTTAATTACTGCTGTCATCCAAAATTCGGCGATAAAATTTTGGGGCTTCTAAAGAAAAAAGAAGTTGAAATTCACCACAGATTTTGTAATAATGCCGAAAAGAAAATAGACAAAGCCGTTTTTGTAGAATGGATAAGAAACACCCAAAACAGATATTTTCTTGTTGTAACGCTTCAGAATAAAAAAGGGGAACTTGCAAAATTTGTAAGTTTCTTAAGCAGGCTTGGAATCTTTATCCATTCAATAACTTTAGGAAAAGAATCAAACAACTGTAAACTCGAAATAGAGTTTGATTCAAAAATGTTTGATACCATCAAACAAAAAATAGCAAGTGAATACAATATCATAGAATTTATTTCAACAAAGGATGCGTATAATGGGTAATGGAGAATTGAGAATGGAGAATGGAAAATTAAATATGGAAAAACATCCAAAACTTGACGAGGCAGTGGCCGAAATTAAAAGGGGAAGCAGTGAAATTATAGGCCTTGATTATATTGAAAAACTTATTAACAGATATCTCAATACGGGGGAAAGGTTTACTATTAAAGCGGGTTTTGACCCGACTGCTCCGGATTTGCATTTAGGTCATACGGTATTGCTTCAAAAACTTAAAACATTTCAAAAATACGGAGCAACCGTTCAGTTTTTAATTGGAGATTTTACGGCACAAATCGGTGACCCGACAGGCAAAAGCGCAACACGTAAAATGCTAACCCCGGAAGAAGTTGCAAAAAACGCCGAAACTTATAAAGAACAGGTATTTAAAATACTCGATAAGGAAAACACAAAAGTCGTTTTCAATTCAGAATGGTTAAACGCTTTAGGTGCTGCCGGAATTGTAGAACTTACAACAACTTATACGGTTGCCAGAATGCTAGAAAGAGACGATTTTGAAAAAAGATTTAAAAGCCAGACGCCTATAGCTATAAGCGAATTTATTTATCCTCTTTTACAAGGTTATGACAGCGTAGCATTAAAAAGCGATATTGAAATAGGCGGGACTGATCAGAAATTCAATCTTTTAATGGGAAGACAGCTTCAAAAGACATACAATGTCGGAAAAGAACAAAGCGTAATTATGATGCCGTTGTTAGTCGGACTTGACGGCGTAAACAAAATGAGTAAATCCCTTGGCAACTACATAGGAATTACCGAAGACCCCAATACAATATTCGCAAAAGTACTCTCAATTTCAGACGAACTTATGTGGGATTGGTATGAACTTTTAAGTGAAAAATCAATTAAAGAAATTGAAGAGCTTAAAGAAAAAGTAAAAAACGGAATGAACCCTAAAATTGCAAAAGAAGCCCTGGCAATAGAAATAGTTGACAGATTTCACGGAAGCGGTGAAGGTGAAAAAGCTAAAGAGCATTTTGACAAAGTGCACAAACACGGACAAATACCAGATGATATTCCTGAATTTGAAATAGAGCCTCAAAACATAGTTGACGCATTGGCTAATACCAAACTCGCATCTTCTAAATCCGAAGCCAGACGTCATATAAAAGGCGGAGCGGTCAGAGTCAATCAGGAAAAAATAAACGACCAAAACCTGAATTTAACAAGCGGTGAAGAATATATACTTCAAATAGGAAAAAGAAAATTCGCTAAAGTCAAAGTTAAATGATAAAAATAGATATAACATTAAGAGATGTAATATCATCAATGCCTCATAAATTTATAGAACTTTTAACAGGCAAAAAAGGGGTAAAACTTTTAGACACCTCCCTGCCTGAAGTTAAAGACAAAAGAGCGGATTTAATAGTTGAACTCGAAGATAAAAGCATATTTCATCTTGAAGTTCAAAGTTTCAATGATAAAAATATAAATCTAAGAATGCTTGAATATTATATCCTGATTATGCAAAAATACAAAAACGACAAAATTTTACAAAAAGTTTTGTATGTGGGCGAAAAACCTTTAAATATGCCAAACAGAGTACAAACCGATGTTTTAAATTTTACGTATCAGTTGGTAGATATAAGAAAATTCAATTGCGAAAGTTTAATCAGTTCGCAAGATATTGAGGATAAAATTTTAGCAGTTTTATGCGATATAAAAAATGAAAACAGATATATTAATGTTATAATTGAAGAAATATTAAATTTACCTGAAAACAAAAGAAAAGATTACATTAAAAAACTTTTATCACTTAGCAGATACAGAAAAAATATAAATGAAAAACTTTTAAGTGCAATTAAGGAGAAAGTTATGCCTATTACGATAAATTTACAAGACGACCCGTATTTTCAACAGGGAATCCAGCAGGGAATCCAACAGGGAATTAAAAAAGGAATACAAAAAGCCGTTAAGGTATTGAAAGAATTAAATCTTTCAAACGAAGAAATTGCTAAAAAGTTAAATATTTCGAAAAAAGAAGTTAACGAATTTCTAAAGGACAGTAATGAAACCCCTAAAAATAGGTAAACACACAATCAAATATCCCATTATCCAAGGAGGTATGGGACTTGGTATAAGCTGGGACAGATTAGCCGGAAATGTAAGTAAAGAAGGCGGCCTTGGAGTAATAAGCGCTGTCGGGACAGGATATTACGAAGATAAAAAATATGCCAAAAAACTTGTGGAGGGAAGGCCACTACTTGAAAAAGAATTTTACAGCCGCGACGCACTTTTTAAAATATTTGAAAACGCCAGAAAAATTTGCTCTGATGCGCCTCTTGGATGTAACGTATTATATGCTATCAACGATTACGGAAGAGTTGTAAGGGATGCCTGTGAAGCGGGTGCCGACATAATAATAACAGGTGCCGGGCTTCCTATGGATATGCCTGAATTTACAAAAGACTTTCCAGACGTTGCATTAGTGCCTATCGTATCGACCGGAAGGGCTTTTAAACTTATAGCAAAAAGATGGGAAAAAAGATACGGGCGAATCCCCGATGCCGTAATAGTAGAGGGGCCTTTAAGCGGTGGGCATCAGGGTTTTAAATATGAAGAGTGTTTTAAAAAAGAAAACCAGCTTGAGCATTTAGTACCCGATGTAAAAGAAGAAGTCAAAAAATGGGACCCAAATATCCCTGTAATCGCTGCGGGCGGCATATGGAGTCATGAGGACATTGTCAAATTTATGGAATTAGGAGCTGATGGAGTTCAGCTTGGGACCAGATTTGCTTTAACATACGAATGCGACGCAAGCGATGAATTTAAACAAACTCTTCTCAACGCAAAAGAAGAAGACATAATTTTAATGAAATCACCCGTAGGATACCCTGCAAGGGGTGTTAGAACAAAACTTATAGAAAAAGTTGAAAAAAAAGAAGCCCCAATTATCAAATGTATTTCAAACTGCGTATTTCCTTGTAAAAGAGGTGAAGAAGCAAGGAAAGTGGGATACTGCATCGCCGACAGACTTGCAGACGCTTATATGGGTGATAAAGACCTTGGACTGTTTTTTACGGGAGCATACGCATATAAAGCCGACAAACTTTTAAGCGTTAAAGAACTTATGAAAGAGCTTCTAGGAGAATAATGAAAAAAATCATTTTCATTAATTTATTTCTTTTTTCTTTTTTATATGCATTATGTGACAAATCCTCAATAAATAATGCATATAAAAATTACTATAAATATCAACAGGAATACATTTCCGCCATTTTAGACAACAATAAAAAAAATGAAATAAAAGCACTTGAAGGTTTAATAGAATGCGGGGAGTTTTTAAAATTCAACGTAACTGATTACAAACAAAAACTCAAAAAATTAAAAAACAATAAACTCAAAACCAAAATATATCGCAAAACTTCATCACCAGACACCACTCCATCCAATAAAATAAAAAAACCTTCAAAATATATAAAAATCTATTCGTATAACCCGTTAAAAATGAAAATACCCGATACAAACATAAAATTTTTCACCATTAAAACCAATCTTTACAAAAAAATAATAGACCTGCCAAACGCTGTAATTGCCAAACCTGTTACTAAAAAAATTGGGAAAATTTATTTAAAAATAGCCCAGTTTAATAAAAAGACCGTCCGAATTGTATATTATTCAAAGGAAAAATTTACAATTAAATACACTTTAAAAAACCGCATTATCACAATAAAACTTAATCCGTTACATAAAAAACAGGTAATTAAAAGCGTTTTAGAAAAACCAAAAGCTTTCAAACCGCAAAATAAAATAATTGTAATAGACCCCGGACACGGGGGAAAAGACGCCGGAGGTATAGGCGTTAAAAACAGATATGAAAAAATAGCGGTTTTAAAAATTGCAAAATATTTAAAAAACTATCTCTTACAAAAAGGTTATAAAGTATATTTAACCAGAAACAGTGACTATTTTATTCCGCTTAAAAAAAGAACTCATTTTGCAAATGTTAAAAAAGCGGATTTGTTTATTTCAATACACTGCAATATAGCACCAAAACACAAAAAAAGCATTCACGGTATTGAAACTTATTTTTTATCTCCAACCAGAAACGAACGGGCCATAAGAGTTGCAAGACTTGAAAACAAAGAGATAAAAGGACTTAATTATCTCGACCAAAGAGTTATTTTAAGTTTTCTAAACAAAGACAGAATTATTGAATCCAACAAACTCGCAATTGACGTGCAACAGGGAATGTTAAGTTTACTAAAAAGCAGATACAGCAATGTAAAAGACAACGGAGTCAGACCTGCACCTTTTTGGGTTTTGGTAGGGACTCAAATGCCTGCAATTTTAATAGAAACAGGCTATCTTAGCAATCCGCTTGAATCATTAAGACTCTTCACACCCGCTTATCAAAAACTTATAGCAAAAGGAATCACTAAAGGTATTGAAAATTATTTTAGGAAAAATCCATAAGAAAGTGGTAAAGTTGTGAAGTAGGTAAGTGGTAAAGGAAGAGTATTTCCTTACAGCCTATCTGCTTGCTCATCCACATTAATTAATAAGCTCAAATTCGTTTTTTTCCGAATTATAATTATAAACCTCACCCGTTTCAATTATATAATACCAGCCTATTAAATTAAGTTTGCCCTCTTCCACTTTTTCTTTTACAAAAGGATATGTCATTAAATTATCAAGCTGTTTTATTACATTGAGCTGTTCTATTTCCCATTCCCTGAGTTTAGGGTCCTGTATGTTTTCTACAGTTTTTTTTACATCGTCAATAATTTCAAGCCATTTTTTTACATTAGGAAGTGCCTCAAGTTTTTCAGGCGGATAAAAAAGTGCTTTCAGTCCCCCGCAGTTACTGTGTCCGCAGACCAAAATATTTTCAACCTCCAGATATTTAACCGCATATTCAAGTGCGGAAGCAGTACATTTTAACGTACCGTCATTAATATCATATGGCGGCACTATGTTTGCAATGTTTCTTACCACAAACACTTCACCGGGCATTGTTTTAGTTATTAAATTCGGCACAATCCTACTGTCACTGCAGCCTATATAAAAAGTATGAGGCTTTTGCCCTTCTTTAAGCTCTTCAAATAACTCCCTATGCGCCTCAAAATCCTCTTTTTTAAAATTCAAAACACCTTTAAAAAGTTTTTCACTCATTATGTCCCCTTTTTATTTAATACATATTCAAGTTCGTATATGTTATTTACGATATATTCGAAATCGTCAATATTTTCCTCATCAGCCGCTATTAACAGTTTATCGTTTATTTTTATTTCCGTCTGCGGAGTCGGCATCAGTATCGTTTTTTCGTCTCTTTTTAATAAAAGATACACTATTTTTAAAAGTTCGTTTCTATCAGCCCTGGATTTCCTAATATCCCCGTATGTTATTTTTTCACCTTTTTCAAGTCTTCTGCAAAGTGCGTAAGCGTTTTTTTCATTTATTTCAATTTCATAATAAAGCGGATTTTCACCGGCTATCGTTTTTAATATATTTACGATAACTTCAGCCCATTCATTGTCTTTTTTTCTTATTTCTTCAATAAAGGCATTTACAAGCGGCCTGGAAATAACCGTATAGGTATATTCCGCTAAAATTTTTTCCAAAACATATATTCTGTCAATTTTTGCAGCTTGAAATATAGTTAAATCCTCAAGTGAATTTTCTCTCGCTATTGTATAAATTTTAGGGTTTAATTCTTTTGCTTTATTTATAATCGTTAAATTTAAGAGATCATTGTTAGTCGAAGCAATTATTGCATCAATTTTTTTAATATTAAGTTTTTCTAAATTTTTTTTATCTTCTTCATCCCCGAATATTACGCTGCCTTTTTTGGCTTTATACTCTTGGGTCTTAATATTAAAAATTTCATACTCGATACCGGCTCTTTTAAGTCCCTCTTCAAGCGCTTTTCCCATTCTTCCGTATCCGCAGATTAGATATTTTCCGTGTGGAAAAAGGTCTTTTTTCGAAAATTTAAGGCTGTGCCCGTATGCCCAAAGTTCTAAAAGCCAGATATAAGGAGCAGTAAGATTGTAATAGATTCTATCGGATATAATTTTAAAAGGGTTTTGTATATATTTAATCCCTAATGACTTATAATAATCAAATTGATTTTTTGAAGTTGCTTTTACTATTATATCGATATTTTTATTAAGAAGTTTGCAAACAGTGGCAATTTCCATATTTTTAGCATCATCCTCAAACAAAGATATAACGCCTTTGCAGTTTTCAAGTCCGATTCCCGCAAGTTTTAATACGTTCTGATTTGTAGCGTCCCCCATTATAGCGGGAACATAAGGCTGAAAATTTTCAAGATACAGTTCTTCTATTTTTTCTTCGTTTTTATCAATTACTACAAATCTGTAACCATTTTCACCCGCAAAATTAATAATGTCTTTTGTGATTCTGTTATATCCTAATATAATATAAAATTTTTCTTTTAAACCTAAAACCTGTTTTCTGAATTTATTCGTATTTATGGCTTTTTTCAGCGTTTCATCCTGAATAAGCGAAACAATAGTCCCTATTCCGTAAAACCAGCCTATCACCGTTAAATAAATTGCAACCGTAACCCACAGCTTTTGAGGATAGGTAAAAGCGTAAGGGGATTCTCCAAAACCTATTGTGGTCGCCATATAGCTTACAAAATAAATAGCATCAAAAAAATTAAGATAATAAACATTTCCTTTATCATCAACTCCCGGTATCAGCATCATTCCGAGAATTGAAATTGAAAAAGTAAATATAATAACCAGAAACGGCGCTCTTAATTTCTTTAAAATAATCCAAATAAGTTGGTTGTCCATAATTAATTATCTTTTAGATTTTAGCGTATCACCGATAAAAAGTATCACCGATACAAGATTTGCCAAAAAAGCACCTCCTGCAAGTGAAACAATTGTAACCGAAGTTGTAACGGTAAATTTCTGAACCCCGTAAAGTGCCACCGCCCATACGGCAGCAGACGCCAACAACTGCAAATCTGCAACCAGACTCGTTGCCAAAAGCACAGCACCAAGCTGGGTTTTATCGCCTAATTTAAGAATTGTTGCTATCAAATTCACTATGATTGTAAAAAAAAGCTCATACGCGCTGTGCTGTTCGATTATTGTAGGGTCTCCGTAAACAAACCCGAAATTAAGCGTCATTGCTAAAATAAAGAAAAAACCCGAAATTATTTTATGCGTATTCACGATATTTCCTTTTTATACCATTTTTTTATTATAACTCTTTAACAAAGATAAATCGTCTTAAAATAAATTTCTTTATTCATTTATGTTACTTTTTGTAACAAATCGACTAATTTAATTACAGTTTCATATATTTTTTTTACCGATTCGATTTTTACCCTTTCATTTACAGAATGCGGGTTTTCTATCACAGGTCCTATTGAAGCCATTTTGACATCCGGAAATTTATTTTTGAGTACCGCACATTCAAGCCCTGCATGTATTACTTTATATTCAGTATTCATAATTTCTTTCAGTATCTTTGCAAGACTGCTAATTTCAGGCTTCCATGCAGGATACTCCCCTTCAAACTCTATTTCAACCCCTGTACATTTTTGTTTTATATATTCTTTCACTTCTTCAAGTTTCTCATTTGAATTCGCCCTGAGGGATAAAACGATATTTTCATTATCTACAATCGCTAAATTTACCGATTTACTGACAACCTGAAATTCAAAATCATATTCAAGTACACCGTGTGGAAGTTTTTTTAGAAATTCAAGATATTCTTTTGAGATTATTTCAATTTCTTGAGCATTTTCCGACTCAAAACATATTTTTGCATATGCGTTAGCAGGAATTGAATTTCTTCTCTCGCCTCCTTGCAAGGAACATATATTTTCAATTTTATGTATAAGTTCCACTATTGCATTTGGAATATTTTTATCAATATCAACACCGCTGTGACCGCCCGGAAGATTTTCTATTTTCATATCAGCACAAAATCCCCTTAACGTTTCATATTCAATGGGATATTTAATTTTTACATCCGCTCCTCCCGCACATCCGATATATATATTTTCATCCTCACTGTCAAGATTTAACAAATATTCGCTTTTTATATTTAGTTCAAGATTAAACGCCCCTACAAGCCCTATTTCCTCATCGTTTGTAAATAAAAACTCTAAATTATCATATTCTTGCATCAAATAAAGCATTATCGCAATACCAATTCCGTTATCAGCCCCGAGTGTCGAGTTTTTGGCTTTTAACCATCCGTTTTCCTCTATAATTTCAATATCCGGCGCATTTCCCACGCAAACCATATCATAATGACTCTGCAGACACAAAACGGGTGTGTTTTTATAAGCCAAAACATTCCCCGCCCTGTCAGTTTTATATTCATATCCGCATTTTTTAATCCATTCAATTAAAAACTCTTTCATTTTTCCGGTATTACCGCTGCAGTGAGGGATTTTTGTTATTTTTTTAAAAATTTCCAAAACTTTTTCCATATCAATCCTTTCTTTTTTTTCTTCAACCTTCATCCTTCTACCTTCACACCTTCACAACTTCACAACTTCACAACTTATCTACTTCACCACTTCACAACTTTTTTAGATATAATTAACAAAAAGGCATTTTATGAAACTTAAATTCCTGTTAATTATGATACCACTTTTTTTCATAGGATGTATAAATAAAAAAGGAATTTCACTCAAATATTACCCGGAATGCAAAGAATATTACGACTATTACGGCGTATATCACGAAAAATGTGAAAACAATGTGTATAATTTCGATTCGAAAAAAGACAAAAACAAACCGCCTGTTTGTTTAGATTGCAATTAAATTAGTTTGCCCATGCAAACGCCTAAAGCTAAAAGCTCTATAAAAAATATTGCATATATTTTGCTTTAAGCTTTGAGCTTTATGTTTTCAGCTTCATTGTAAAGGGATAAAATGAATATAAACGATATATTAAAAGAGCGCCAAAAATGGTTTGAATGGAAAAACATTAAACCTATTAAAGAAGAGCTTAATAAATTGAGAATTGAGAATGGAGAATGGAGAATTAATGATGTTATTGAAATAAACACAGATGAAAAATTAATGCCTGAAATTAAAAATATTGCAAAAATGATGAAGCCATGGAGAAAAGGTCCCTTTAAAATTAATGATTTATTTATAGACACCGAATGGAGAAGCTATATTAAATGGAATATAATCAAGCCTCATTTAAACCTTGAAGGCAAGGATGTTTTGGATGTCGGATGCAACAACGGATATTATATGTTCAGAATGCTTGAAATGAATCCCAAAAGCATAACAGGGTTTGACCCAAGCGCTCTTTTTAACCTGCAGTTTGATTTTATTAATACTTTTATAAAAAGCGATATAGAATATAAACTTTTAGGCGTAGAACACGTCCCGCATTACGAAAAAAAATTCGATACCATTTTCTGTCTTGGCGTTTTATACCACAGACCCGATCCTGTTACAATGCTTAAAGAATTAAAAGCAGGACTAAAACCTAACAGCGAAGTAATACTTGATACGTTAATAATAGAAGGAGAAGAGGAAATCGCCCTATGTCCCGTCAGATATCAGAAAATGAAAAACGTATATTTTATTCCAACATTAAAAGCTCTTTACAACTGGATAGAAAAAGCAAAATTCAAAGAAATTAAATTTTTAGGAAAAAGATATACAGACCTAACAGAACAGCGCAAAACAGACTGGATTGAAGGTGAAAGCCTAAATAACTTCCTTACTGAAGATTTAAGCAAAACGGTGGAAGGGTATCCCCCTCCCCTACGTGTGTATTTAAAACTTAAAAATTAAGCTTCAGCCCCCGCATTCATCATAAAGTAATAAACTAATCCTATGAATGCAAAAGTTGTAATAAATGAAGCTGTTAAAATAGTCCCAAATTCCATTTTTTCTCCTTTTTTATTTGAAATATAGTAAAATTATACAAAAAAGGAATTAAATGTCAAAACATTTAACCCATACCAAAGACTTAAGCAAAAATGAAATATTACAAATCTTCTCAGATGCCGAAAAATTCTTGGATTTTAAAAAAAGAGATGATTTAGAAGGTAAACTGATTATCAATATTTTTTTTGAAAATTCTACAAGAACGAGAAGCAGTTTTGAAATAGCCGCCAAAAGATTAGGAGCTGACGTTGTAAATTTGGATGTAGCCAGAAGTTCAACCAGCAAAGGCGAAACGCTTTTTGACACCGCGGCAAACCTTGATGCAATGGGACCCGATGCAATCGTTGTGCGCCACAATCGTGCAGGCGTGCCTAAAATTCTCTCGAAATACGTCAAATGTTCCATTATAAACGCAGGTGACGGAGCCCATCAGCATCCTACACAGGGGCTTTTGGATTTATTTACCCTAATGCAGAAATGGGGAAATTTAAAAGATAAAAAAATAGCAATTGTCGGAGATATAAGAAACAGCAGAGTCGCAAACAGCGACATTGAACTTTTCAGCAGATTCGGCGCAAAAGTGCTGCTTGTTGGTCCCCCTCAGTTTTTACCGAAAACCAATCTGCCAACAACTCACAATCTAAAAGAGGCAATAAACTTTGCAGATGCAATAATCAGCCTCAGAACCCAAACTGAAAGGCATAAAAATCCGACTTTTTCATCACTTCAGGATTATGCACAAAATTTTAAAATTACAAAAAAACTTATAGGAAATAAAAACATATTAATAATGCACCCGGGTCCCGTTCACAGAAATATCGACCTTGACGACGAAATTATGGAAGATGAAAGATGCCTTGTTTTAGATCAGGTTAAAAACGGTGTGGCGGTCAGAATGGCAATACTTAAACATCTTTTAATGAAAAGTGAAAAGTGAAAAGTGAAAAATTAAAATTTTTTTTAATAGATTTTAACGGAAACACTTATATTGAAGATGTTAATAAATTAGAAAACATCTTTTTTTCATTTCCCGGTTATAAAAACCATAATTTTCATACGGGTAAAAATTGCAAAATTTTAAAAAAAGAGCCGATTTCTTTTGAAAAATACAAAAAAGCTTTTGATTACGTAATAGAAGAGATAAAAAAAGGAAACACTTATCTTTTAAATCTTACCTTTCCTACACAAATAAAAACTAACTGTAATTTATTAGATATTTTTTCTTCGGCAAAAGCACCTTTTAAGCTTTATTTTAAAAACAGATTCGTATGCTTCTCACCCGAGAGATTTGTAAAAATTCAAAACAATAAAATTTATACATATCCTATGAAAGGAACAATTGACGCTTCAATTGAAAATGCCAAAGAAAAAATACTCTCAAACAAAAAAGAAATGGCTGAACACACGATGGTTGTTGACCTTTTAAGAAACGACCTTGGAATAATAGGAAGAAAAGTAATGGTAAATAAATTCAGATTTGTTGATAAAATTAAAGCGGGAGATAAATATCTTTTACAGGTAAGCAGCGAAATAGAAGCAACTTTGCCTAACAACTGGCATAGCAACTGGCTTGAGCTTATAAAACAGATGCTGCCTGCCGGTTCAATAACTGGCACTCCTAAGAAAAAAACGGTTGAAATTATAAAAAAAGCTGAAAATTATGAAAGGGGATTTTATACCGGAATATTTGGCATAACCGATGAAAAAACGTTTCTTGACAGTGCGGTTATAATTCGATATGTTGAAAACAATTCTCCATTCTCCATTCTCAATTCTCAATTCATTTATAAAAGCGGCGGAGGTATTACAATAGACAGCAACGCACGGGAAGAATACGAAGAGTTGATTAAAAAAGTCTATATACCTAATTGATTGTAAATCTGTTTCTTCCTTCTTTTTTAGCCTTATACAGCCTCTCATCCGCTATTTTAATCATTTCGGCAAGTGTTTCGCCCTCATCCGCAATTCCGGCGGAAAATGTATACGAAACATCCTTAACCGGAGATATGTTTTTTTTGATTTTATAAGTTACGATTTTAGCTTCTTCTTTGGAAGTGTTAGGCATAAAAATTAAAAACTCCTCTCCTCCGTATCTTACTGTTATATCGGTTTTTCTGATTGAATTTTTAATTGTTTTTACAAAATCTTTCAAAATCAAATCACCCATTTGGTGACCGTATGTATCGTTTATTTTTTTAAAATGGTCAATATCAAGCATTACAACAGCTTTATTTTCATAAACAGCAAACATTGATTCAAGCTTTTCTTCCAAAAACAGCCTGTTATATGCCCCTGTAAGAGGGTCTGTAAGGGTTTGTTTTTCTATTTTTTTTATATTATCGTAAATTTCCATTATATTGTTAACCCTGATTATAAACTCTTCTTTTAGAAAAGGTTTTTTTAAAAAGTCGTTTGCCCCGAATTTAAGCGTTTTTATAAATTTTTCCTTATCACTGTCAGAAGATACTATAATAACCGGAAGTTCGTTTACCTTGTATTTTTCCCTGATACTTACTAAAAGCTTTTCACCGTCCATTATCGGCATATTCAGATCACTTACTACCAAATCAATGTTATTGTCATTTATTATATTAAGAGCTTCCAAACCGTTTTTTGCAGTAAAAACATTAAATTTGATTTTTTTTAGAAGAGATTCGTAATATTTCAACATAGGTGTAGAATCATCTACCGCCAAAACATTAATATTTCTATTTTTAAACAATCTTTTTATAAAATTAACCAAATACCCTATTGTGTAATAATCATCTTTTGCAACATAATCTATAATTTTGTTTTTATAAGAAGATTCTAAAAATTCTTTTTCAAAGTTGGTAATTACAATAATATCTGAAGAAACTTTTAAAATATAATCGATATGTTCGCCGTTAGGAGAATCAGGCAATATATAATCACATAAAAAAAGATCGTATTCGCTGAGGTTTTTGTTTTTTAACTCTTTAAAAGTTTTAACAACCTCACATTTAACTGAAACCAGATTTTTTTCCAGGTTCTTTTTTAAAAGTTTTGAATAGATTTCGCTGTCTTCAATAATTAATATTTTCATATTCTCCCCTACATTTAATTAATTATTATAACAAAAAAAAGGGGAGGAAAAGAATATCAGCAAGAGAAAGTTGTTACGAATTCATACGGATGCGGTCTTCCTTCCCACGGCCAGATTTCTGTTTCGAATTTGTAATGCTGATATGTTTGAATAAAGTCTTCAGTCATTACGTTACCCTGTTTGAAAAGCTCTTTGTCTTTAAGCATTTCTTCAACAGCTTCCCTTAAAGTATGAGGCATTTGTTTGATACCTTTTTCCCTGATTTCATCAAGAGTTAGTTCAAATAAATCGATCTCCATCGGCTCTCCCGGGTCAATTTCGTTTTTAATTCCGTCAAGCCCGGCCATTAATAGAGCTGTAAACGCAAGGTAAGGACATGCTGAACTGTCAGGGAATCTAAACTCAGCCCTTACTGATTTTTCACCGGACCCCCAAGGAATTCTACAACTTGCACTTCTGTTTTTAGCTGAATAAGTAAGAATTGAAGGAGCTTCAAATCCAGGAATTAATCTTTTATAAGAGTTAGTCGAAGCATTAGTAAATGCGGCAACAGCCTGAGCATGTTTTAAAACCCCTCCTATAAAATTAAGTCCAAGTTTGCTTAAATTCGCATATCCATCACCATAGAAAAGATTTTTTCCATCTTTCCATAAAGAGATGTGCGTATGCATTCCGTTTCCGTTGTCACCATATAAAGGTTTTGGCATAAATGTAGCGGTTTTTCCGTTTAGGTGAGCCACCATTTTAACTACGTATTTAAGTTTTTGAACATTATCAGCAGCTTCAATCAAAGTTCCGAATTTAACACCAATTTCACCCTGAGCCTGAGCAACTTCGTGGTGAACGACAAACGTTTCAAGTCCCACTTCTTTTAAAACTTTCACCATTTCGGCTCTTAAATCCATCATAGAATCAACTGGTGGAACTGGGAAATATCCTCCTTTTGTTCTTGGTCTGTGACCGATGTTTAATTCATCTCCCCAGTCTGCGTAATCGTTCCAGATACCTTCGCTTGAATCCACTTCATAACACTGAGCGTTAATTTCATCTCTGATTACAACATTGTCAAATACGAAAAATTCATTTTCAGGACCAAAATACGCAACATCTGCAATATTTTGCTCTTTCATATATTCAAGCGCTCTTTTTGCAATGCTTCTAGGGCATTTTTCATAAGGCGTTCCGTCTGTGTTGAATACGTCACAAAATACCACCATAGTAGGATCTGCGGTAAATGGATCAACAAAATGAGTTCCTATTTTCAAATCCGGTTTTAAAACCATATCGGATTCGTTAATTGGCTGCCATGCAGGGATTGAACTACCGTCAAACGGCAAACCGTTTCTTAAAACCTCTTCATCAAGGCTGTCGATATCGTATGTAACATGATGCCATACACCTTTAATATCCGTAAATCTGAAATCAACAAATTCTATCTCTTTTTGTTTACATTCTTGTAAAAACTCTTTTACTTCCATTTGCACTCCTTTTAAAAATTTGAAATAATTATAACCAATTTAGGATGTATTAATTAAAAAAAACTGTATAAATTTTAATCAATAGGGAAATATATGAAATTTATTGAAACGCTTTTAATTACAGACAAAATCGAAAATCTCGAATATCACAACAACAGAATGAACAAAACAAGATACGATTTTTTTAAACTCCCGCCATTAGATTTATCCGAATATATCAAAATCATACCCAATAAAAGAGTCAGAGTAACCTATTCAAAAGAAATAGAAAAAATAGAATATTTTGATATTATAAAAAGAAAATTCAATACATTCAAAATTGTCGAATCGGACATAGACTATTCATATAAATTTGAAGACAGAAGAGCGTTGAATGCATTAAAACAACCGGGTTTTGATGAAGTGATAATAATTAAAAACAACCTTGTAACGGATACAACAATTTCAAACTTAGCCTTTTTTGACGGCAAAAAATGGTATACTCCAAAAACTCCGCTGTTAAAAGGCACAAAAAGACAAGAGCTTATTGATAAAGGTTTTTTAACGGAAAAAGAAATTAAGGTTGAAGAAATTAAAAATTACGAAAAATTTGCTATGATTAATGCAATTATAGGATTTTACGTAATTGAAATGAAAAATATTACAATAAAATCATTTTAATATGTTAAAATTTATTTTAAAAAAGGACGCTTATGAAGTGGGATTTAACCGCACTTTTTTCATCTTTAAACGAAGCCGAAGAATTTTTAAAACAGGCTCAGTTTAAAGCAATTGAATTTGAAAAAAACTACAAAAACAGACTATATACACTAACGCCTGAGGAATTTTTAAACGTTTTAAAAGAATACGAAGAAATTTGGGAAAATATAGGAAGAAGTTTAACTTACGTATATCTGGAATTTGCCACCGACACCACCAAAGGAAGCCATTTGGCAAAATTCCATGAAATTGCAAACAAAGCAGAAGAGCATTTAATATGGTTTGAGCTTGAATTTATTTATCTGCCTATTGATAAACAGCAAAAATTCATAGACAATGCAGGGATTTATAAATATTATTTAATTCATCTTCAAGAAGAAGCACCATATAAACTCAGTGAAAAAGAAGAAAAAATATTAATGAAAAAAGACCTAACAAGCGGCAGTGCATTCAGCAGACTGTTTGATGAGCACATAAGCAGACTTAAATTTTTCTATAAAGGCGAAAAATTAAGCGAAGAAGAGGTACTAAGCAAACTTTATTCACCTAACAGGAATGAAAGAAAAAAAGCACAAATCTCCCTAACCCTCGGACTTAAACCTCATCAGGAACTGTTTGCCTACATATACAATCAGATAAAAAAAGACTGGAAAATCGATTTTATTGACATAAGAGGATACGATAACGTAGAAGCCCCAAGACATCTCAGCAACAAAGTTACAAAAAAAAGCGTTGACGCGTTAGTAAACACCGTAAACGAAAACACCTCTTTGGTTGAAGAATATTATAATATCAAAAAAGAACTCTTAGGATATGAAAAACTGTATGACTACGACAGATACGCCCCAATTAAAATAACGGACAAAAATCCCGAAATTCCGTTTGAAGAAGCAAAAGAAACGGTACTTAAGGCATTTAAAAATTTCTCAGATACCTTTTATGAAATTGCAAAAAAAGCGTTTGACGAAAAATGGATAGACGTATACCCTAAAGAAGGAAAAAGAGGAGGAGCTTTTTCACATTCGGCAACTCCTGCGGCGCATCCATACGTTTTACTTAATTACACCAATCAAAGAAGGGATGTTTTTACCCTCGCACACGAACTCGGTCACGCAATACACCAGTATCTTGCAAAAGACGTCGGGTATCTTAATCAGGATACACCTTTAACAACTGCCGAAACCGCAAGTATTTTTGCGGAAATGCTTTTGTTTGAAGAGCTTAAAAAATCACTTCCGAAAGAAGAGCTGATTGAAATTTATGCGGGCAAACTTGAAGATATTTTCGCAACACTTTTCAGACAGATAGTATTTACCAATTTTGAAAGAAGAGTTCACGCAGCAGATGAGCTAAAACCTCAGGATTACAATAAAATCTGGATGGAAGAAAATAAAAAAATGTTCGGTGAAAGTGTAATTCTTACACAAAACTACGAGATTTGGTGGAGTTATATACCTCACTTTATACATTCACCGTTTTACTGTTATTCATATTCATACGCACAGCTTTTGGTATTGACGTTATATAAACTTTACAAAAACGGATTTGAAAATTTTGAAGAAAAGTATGTCACATTTTTAGCTCAAGGCGGAAGCATACCACCTAAAAAACAGCTGGAAATATTCGGCGTTAACATTGAAGATGAAAATTTCTGGAAACAGGGAATTGATGCGGTTAAAGATATATTAAACGAATTCAAACAGTTAAAGGAAAAATATGATAATAAATCTACCTTATTTTAGAGAATTAAAAACCATACATGCTAAAGAAATTTTAACAATTCTTCTTGAAAGGGATGAGCCTTTTTCGATTTTGGCTCATATGCCTGCAATTAATTTCAATCCTCCCCTCCCGGAGCATATAACAAAGCAATTTACGGATATTATTGTTTTTGCTATAGCCAACTATACATTGCAAAGCGCACATATTATCGATAACAATTTCATTTTTGAAGCCGGATTTGGCGAAGAAAACATCGGAAGTGTTGTAACAGTGCCTATTGAAAACATTATTCAAATAACACAGGATGAAGTGCCGCTTTTTATAAATGCCGCCGCCACCCTGCCAAAAGAAGAAAAACCGAAAAACCCTTTTGCAATAAATCCGAGAAACAGAAAATTTATAAAAGAATAATCAGTACAACCCCGCTAATCTCTGCGATTAGCTTTTAATAAAATTCAAAATAGCTTCTATGTCTTTGTTTTTTTCTTTATACACAATGTAGGTTTTTCTTTTAAGATTCATTCCCTTAATTTTAGACATAAAAAGTTTCTTTTCGCGAAGTTCATCTTTAATTACTATTTTAGAAATAATGGAAACAACCTGTTCGTTTGAACTCATAACCGTATATTTAAGAGCCGTAGAGTTATGGACAACACTTATAACGTTTAACATATCACAAGCAAATTCATATTCATCAAACACTTTTTTGATAAAATCCCTCGTTGAAGAATCCGGTTCACGGCATATCATTTTATAGTTTTTTAAATCTTTAAGTTCAATACTCGGAGGAAGAGGTTTATTGGAAAACACGACCAGCTCGTCTTCTATCCACTCTACGTAATTAAGTTTGTTATTTTTCTTTTTAGTAACAAAAGCCATATCCACGGCTTTTTTTTCAACATCTTCAAAAAGGGCATCGTTGTTTTTTATTACTAAATTTATTTCACGGTTAATCAGGCTTTTATAATATTTTATGCATTCAGGCAAGTTATAATTACCGACGGTGGGACTCGCGCCTATTAAAAACGGAGTATCGGCATTTCTGAATTCTTCAAGTTTTTTTTCAAATCCGTTTAGAAATTTCTCAAACTCTTTTGCGTAAATTAAAAACGTCTGCCCTTCTTTTGTAAGAATTACCCCGTTTTTTTTCCGTTCAAACAGACTTACTCCCAAAAAATCTTCCAAAATCCTTATCTGCTGTGTTACGGCAGGCTGGGAAATGCCAAGTGCCTTACTGGCTTTAGAAAAACTACTCTCACGATTAATTACTAAAAATGTATAAATTTTATCTAGGTATTTAATTACCATTTCTCTCCTCTTAAATTTTATTGATGAGAATTATAACTAAAAATTATAATAAATCAAATAGGGAGAGGTAAAAGGAAGGTGGAAGGTTAAAGGTTGAAGGGAGAAGGTTGAAGGGGAATTGTTTTTTTGATATAATAAATATAAAAAAGCGGAAAAATGGATTTTTTAAATGAATTAAACGAAGCACAAAAAAAAGCCGCAACGCATATTGACGATGCGCTTTTAATATTAGCTGGTGCCGGAAGCGGAAAAACAAAAACAATTACAACAAGACTTGCATATTTATTGAGCCTCGGAATAGACCCGGCAAATACACTCACCCTTACATTTACAAACAAAGCTGCAAGCGAAATGCGCGAACGTGCCCTTAAAATGATAAACAACAATACCGCACATCCGCCTCTTCTTAGTACATTCCATAAATTCGGGCTTATGTTTTTAAAACTGTATATTCATCTAATCGGGAGAAAAAACACGTTTGTAATTATTGACAGTGATGACCAGAAAAAAATATTAAAATCCATATCTACAGACCTGCCGTTGTCATTTGTAAGCAAGGAAATAAGCAAATATAAAAACTCTTTTTTAAATGCGGATGAGGTGTTTTCGCTTGCAAAAGACACAACCTATAAAAAATTAGCCCACATATACGACAAATACCAGAAATATCTTATAGAAAACAATCTAGTGGATTTTGACGATTTATTGCTTTTGACTTATACCATATTAAATGAAAACGACGATTTATGCAGGGAAATTTCAAATAAATACCAATATATTATGGTTGACGAATATCAGGACACCAATGAAATACAATTACTACTTTTAAAAAAGCTCTGCCGCACACACAACAACATCTGTGTTGTAGGTGATGATGACCAGTCAATTTATGGATTCAGAGGTGCTAATCACAAAAACATACTCAATTTTGAAAAAGACTTTAACGCAAAAGTCATTAAACTTGAAACCAACTACCGCTCCACCAATCAGATTTTAAAAGCCGCAAATTCCCTAATCAGTTTCAATAAACAAAGATATAACAAAAAATTGCGCTCAGCCATAGGAGACGGGAAAGAAATCGAACTTTTAAAAAGTTATAACGAAGTTGCAGAAGCCGAGGCAATTGCAAAAAAAATTAAAAATTTAATAAATAGCGGCGTAAATCCTAAAGAAATAGCCGTTCTTTACAGAATAAACGCTCTTTCACGCTCAATTGAAGACGGACTAAGGTCGTACGGCATTACCTATAAACTAGTTGGGGGTATGAGATTTTACGAAAGGGAAGAAATAAAGGATCTGATAAGTTATTTAAGAATATTTGTCAATCCAAATGACGATTATTCGTTTAAAAGAATCGTAAACAAACCAAAAAGGGGAATAGGTAAAACAACGATTACAAAACTTGAAGAAACAAAAGGGGAAAAATCTTTTCTTGAATTTATAAAAGAAAACGATTTATCGTTTTTAAGTAAAAAAGCGGCCAAAACACTTAAAGATTTTGAAAAAACAGTAGAGTTTTTAAGCTCTCTTCCTATTGAAGAACTTCCCGAAGCCATTGAAAAAACGATTGAGCTTAGCACCAGTTACAAAGATGAAGACAAAAAAAGAAACGTTGAAGAATTTTACGGTATGATGAGAGAAAAAAAAGATTTAACTCTTAGGGAGTTTTTAAACGAGCTCTCACTTGAAAGCGATCAGGACAAAATCACTGATGAAATGATAAACGTAATGACTATACACGCAAGCAAGGGACTTGAATTCGAACATCTTTTCGTAATTGGAATGGAAGAAGGCTTTTTCCCTTTAAACGAAGCGGATATCGAAGAAGAAAGACGACTTGCTTACGTCGCAATTACAAGGGCAAAAAAAGAACTCACCCTCTCATACGTTCAGAGCAGATACATAAGAGGTAAAAGAAGCATGGTTTCAAAAAGCAGATTCTTAACTGAAGCCGGACTAATTAAAGGTGAGAGGGTTAATTTAAAAGAAGCGCCAAGCGGCGGGATGTTTAAAGTCGGAGGACTTGTCAAACACAAAGTATTCGGAACAGGAAGGATTCTCGGCATCAACAAAGCCGGTAATAAAACAAAACTGAAAATTGATTTCGGTCATAATGTGAGGGAAATTTTAAGCGATTTTGTGGAAAGAGCGTAAATAAGTAGGTAAGTTGTGAAGTGGCTAAGTTGTGAAGTAGGTAAGTTGTGAAGGAGAAAGAATGGCTACATATAAAAATTTAATTGTCTGGCAAAAATCTATGAATTTAATTAAAGAAATTTATAAATTATGCAATAATTTTCCTGAAAATGAAATTTATGGTTTAACCTCACAAATAAAAAGAAGTGCAATTTCCATCCCAAGTAATATTGCAGAAGGTAGAGGTAGAAATTCTAAAAAAGAATTTATACATTTTTTACAAATTGCTTTAGGATCTACATATGAATTGCAAACTCAAATTGAAATTGCAAAAATGCTAAATTTTCAAGGAGAATATACAAAAATAGACAATTTATTGACTGAAATTGAAAAAATGCTTAATTCATTAATATCTAATAGGAAAGATAATGTTTAAACCTTCACAACTTCACAACAATGCACCTTCACAACTTCACAACTTCACAACTTCACAACTTCACAACAATGCACCTTCACAACTTCACAACTTCACAACTTCACAACTTAATTTATTATTCGTTGCAAATAAACCTATGTATATAAGTTCAAATAAATTTCTTAATCAATTAAAAAGAAAATACGGAATAAAAAAAATGGGATTTTCCGGGACGCTTGACCCGTTTGCGTGCGGATGTCTGATAATTGCATCCGGACAATATACTAAACTATTCAGATTTTTAAAAAAAACACCTAAAACTTATATTGCAACACTGATGCTTGGAGCATATTCCCCTACCCTCGATATAGAAAAAATTGAAAAAATTGAAAATACCGCCAGTTTCTCAAAAGAACAAATAACTGACATTTTAAAAAACTTTTCAGGAAAACAAAAACAGCTTCCACCAAAATACAGTGCAAAAAAAATAAACGGACAAAGGGCGTATAATTTAATGGAAAATAGACAATGGACAATGGAAAATGAAAACGTTTATTTGGAAAAAGAGATTGATATAGAAATATTTGATATTGAATTAATTAACTACTCCCATCCGTTTATTACGTTTAAGGCAAGTGTGAGTGAAGGGACGTATATAAGGAGTTTAGGATTTGACATCGCGCAAAAATTAGGGGTAAACGGAGCTTTAACGTATCTTGAAAGGGTAAATGAAGGAAAATTTCATTATGAATGTGAAAAGATTTTAAATCCTCTTGATTATCTGGATATGGAAGAAAATTTTTATTTAAAAGACCCGGAAAATCTGATTTTGGGTAAAAAATTAAATATAAATGACTTCGAAATTAAAAAAAACGGAACATATTATGTAAAATACGATAAATATTTTGCTATTATAGAAATAAACGAGGAAGTAAAATACATCTTAAACAGGATTGAGCTATGTTAGTTATATCAAGGAAGATAAACGAAAAAATAAAAATCGGCGATAATATAGAAATAACAATAATTTCCATTGACAAAAACCAGGTTAAAATCGGGATAGACGCTCCGAGGGACATTACTATTTTAAGAAGCGAACTAATTGAGCAAATTACACAAGAGAATAAAAAAGCGGCAAAAGAGATTGATTTAGAAGCTATAAAAGATATATCGGGAATGTTTAAATAAAAGCTCAAAGCTAAAAGCTTAAAGCAAAATTGGTATAAAATTTAATATTTATTAGCTTTCAGCTTAATCATGAAAGGAAACTGATGAAAATAAAAGCATACGCTAAAGTAAATATATTTTTAAAAATAGTCGGGCATGACGGTTATTATCATTTAATAAAATCAAGATTTATGAAGGTTAAAAACTTATATGATGAAATAGAAATAGTTGAAGCCGAAAAATTCAATATAACCGGAGACATAAACTGCGTATTAAGGGATAATACAGTTTTTAGGGCGTATGTCGAACTTACAAAAGAATATCCTGATATTAAAAAATGGTTTATAGGAAAAGAGATTAAAATTCACAAAAACATTCCCGAAATGGCGGGACTTGGAGGCGGAAGCAGCGACGCTGCGGCTTTTTTAAGACTTGTAAATAAAGAAAGTGGACTGAATTTAGATAACGAAAAGCTTTGTGAAATAGGCAAAAAAATAGGAAGCGACGTTGCTTTTTTTATATATGACTACGACAGTGCCAATGTATATGGCAGAGGTGATATAGTGGAAAAATACGATGAAGAACCACTAAATATTGAAGTTTTCACCCCTCCTATAGAATGCTCTACCCCAGCTGTTTATAAAGAATACAAAGAAAGGTTTTTTAATCCAAAAGAGACCGATTTTGACAAATACGATTCAAAAGAATTACTACAAAAACATTCACCTACAGAACTAAATGATTTATTCCGCCCCGCACTCTCACTTTATCCGGATTTACATAAATACACAGATAAAGGTTTTTTTACAGGAAGCGGAAGCAGTTTTTTTAGAGTATTATAATTTTTACTTATATTAAGCATAATTTAAGGTTATATCAATACAATTCAAACGAAATTTACACGGAGGTTAAAAATGCAAAGAAGCCTACAATTTTTTCCTGTTCAGCTTTTTGCGGTAATTATGGGTCTTTCGGGACTTACAATTGCATTTGCAAAAGCCTGGCATTTTTTAAAGCTCGATTCGTTTGAGTATATTTACAAACTACTGCTTTTCATTGATACGGCTATGTTTTTCGTTATTTTCTTTGCTTACATTATAAAATGGATCAAATACCCTAAAGCCGTAAGCAAAGAATTTTCACATCCTATCAAAAGTTCCTTTGGTGCGGCTATTTCAATCAGTTTTTTGCTGATTTCAATAGCATATTACGACTATGCTCCGAGCGTATCTATTGCTTTATGGTATATAGGTGCACCGCTTCATCTGTTTTTTACTTATAAAGTAATGAATTACTGGCTAGAACATAAATTTGAAGTCCATCAAATAAACCCTGCGTGGTTTATTCCCGTTGTAGGTAACGTATTAGTCCCGGTAGTGGGATTTGATGCGCAAAACACACTAGTTAGCATATTTTTCTATGCAATCGGAATATTTTTCTGGATTGTGCTTTTTACAATTGTAATTTACAGAATGATATTTCACCATCCTGTAGGTCAAAGACTGGTCCCTACGTTTTTCATCCTTATAGCACCGCCCGCAGTCGGATTTATCAGTTATTTCAGACTGACTTTCGGACTTATTGATACTAGCAGTCTGTTTTTATATTTCATAGCGCTGTTCATTTTCGTATTGCTTTTAACAATGATGAAAAAATTTATTAGTCTAAAATTTTTCATTTCATGGTGGGCATACACGTTCCCTATGGCAGCGCTTACTATTTCGACAATATTAATGTATTCCGCATCTCACAACACATTGATTTATTCACTGTCACTGTTTTTATTGACATTTACAACATTATTAGTTGGCTTTGTTGCATATAAGACATACATTGCCGTAAAAAATCAAAAAATCTGTATACCTGAGGAGGAATAATATGAATAAAAGAAGTTTTTTAGGAGGATTAATTATAGGTGCGGTTGCTGTTTTATTTATAATACCGCTTTTATTCAAAATGTCGGCACAAACAATGCTGTTTAAACAGGTTTCAAGTCCTTATTCTTTTGAGAAAACAGTAAAAATCCTGACACAAAACATTTCAAAACAACCCGGCTGGCATGTAGTAACGGTAATTGACCAGGAAGAAGAAATTAAAAAATACGGCGGTCCCGATGTAGGTAAAGTTGCGATTATAAAATTCTGTAATGCAAAATACGCCGGAGAAATGTTAAGCGACGACGATACAAAATTTATGGCCGTTAAAATGCCTTTAAGCATCGCCGTTTATGAAGATTCAAAAGGTGCCGTTAAAATTTCACTTATGAACGGATATCTTCTTACAAGAATGCTTAGCGGCACTAAAGAAGCGAAAATTATGGAAAAAGTAGTAAGGGATATTCAAAACATTCTAGGATTTATTCATTTCAGATATTCAATATTTTAAGCTTTAAAACTGAAGCTCTCTTTTTCCATTCTTTTTTCAATATTAAATTTTTGAAGTTTTTTGATTTTTTGCATTTCAAGAGAAATTTTATTTTTTTCTTTCTGCAGCAATTTCACAGCCTTTTTAATAAACGACACAATCTCCTGAGCTTCCTCAATGCTATCATACTCAGGAGACTCGTTTACTAACTCTTCAAGTTTGTTTATATCCTCATTAATAACCGCAATTTTAAGTTTATTTAAATAATTTTTCATTTTTCACTTTTCACTTTTCACTGTTAACTAATTCCCGTCTCGTCTTTCCACGCTTCAATAAGCCCTTTTAAAACCCTGATTACGTCATCAAGATATTTAGTGTCATTTTCCAGATTGGCTTTTGCAAGCAGTTCAAGCTGATAAGCGTAAAGCCCGTTTAAATAATATGCAATATCCCCGCCTTTTTCAAAATCAAGCGAATTTAAAAGCTCTATAAAAATATTGGAGGTTTTAATAATATATTTGACTTTATCCTCAATATTGTTTTCTTTAATAGCTTTTTTGGCAAAGTTTGCAAATCTCAATGCCCCTTCGTATAACATAAGGATTAATTTTTCCGGCCTGTCTATATTTACATTCATCTGATTGTAACTGTTTAAAGCTTTATTATACGTCATTTTTCACACCTTTATTTTTTTGCGTTTATCGCCTGCTGAATTGCCATTGTAAGGCTTTGGCTTTGAGTGTTAAGTTTATTTATCATTTCATCATATGAGGCAAACTGTTTCGCCATTATTTCATATTTAGTTTCTAAATATTTATTCATAGCGTCAATTCTGTCCTGATATCTGTCTTCTTCTTTTTTTATTTCTTGGTCTAATAAATTCAAATTTGATTTATCTCCGGTAATTGTACTCTCAAAATCGGTTTTTAATCTTGTAAACATACTTCCAAATAGTCTGTTTGTCAGATCAGGGTCTTTTTTATACGCACTTCTGAATTTCTCCTCATCAAAACTTATCATTCCCGTTTTATTCATACTAAAGCCTACATCGGCAGCCGTAAATATCGTATTAACCGTATATTCGTTTCCGTTATAGTCTGAGCGGGTAGTTTTATTTGACATTACAACACCGAAAATATCATTATAAAATTTACCGCTAAGCATTGTAAAATCACTATCCCCCTGAAAGAGTCCCACATTTCCGCTTTCTTTATCATAAGCGGTTAAACTCTGCAAATTTGAAATCATTGCATTATAATCTGCCACAAACTTTTTAATCGTATCTACCATATCATCAACATTTGAAGTTATTGAAACAGTTGAACTGCCGGTATTTTGCAAATTTATAGTAACCCCGTTTATTAAATCCTCAATTTTGTTTGACTCTCTTTGGATTTCCACACCGTTATATTTAAATTTGGCATCCTGCGCCTGTTGAAGCCTGTTTGAATTTGTAAAATCCGTATTGTCGTTAAAGCTGGTAGTTAAATCCGTATCGTCAATTACAATATCTCCAATCGCCTGAATATCAAAATTAACAGCGCCCGTATCGTTATTGTAAGAAGCGTTTATTTTTAAAGAATTACCGTCACTGTCTTTTAATTCCCCGTTATTTAAAGCATCGATAAAATCACTCACACTCATTCCGTCTGCCACGGTCATAGAATATTCCGTCCCGTTAACCGTTATTTTAAATGTCTGGTCACTTCCGCTGTCATTTACTTTATCACTGTCTGATGAATAAGTGGCTGATGTATAATTGACTGCATTAAAACCTAAATCATCTATTCCCGAATAGTTAAACTGTATATAATTATCCTCTCCCGTTTCATTTGCTTTAAGTACAAGTTTATAAGGATTATCCCCTACTCCCGTATCGATTATTGAAGCGGTTACACCGGCATTTGCATTATTTATAGCTTCTTTTAAATCATTTAAAGTCGCACCGGATTTTAATGTAAATGAAGTCTCAGTACCATTCATACCTATAGAAAGAGTCACGTCACTTCCGCTGTTATTGACAACACTCTCCATTGAAGCAAAACCGTTTGACTGAAATACGTCGTTTTCGGCAAGCTGTGAAACGTCAATATTAAAAGTCTGCGGTTTTACACCGTCTTCCGCTTCGACTTTTACACTGCTTCCGCTGACGTTTGTTGAAATTTTCGCAAAAAGAGTACCGTCAGCCAAATCAAGAATATCCGTTTTTACTGTCGAACCTATTGTGATAAACTGAGAAATTGCACTTTCTTTTTTCTTAAGTAAATCGAGTTTATTTTCCAGAGGCGTAATCATTGTCTTTTTATCGGCGTTTTTTAACTTATCTATAACATCGTATTTTAATACCCCACTTCCTATTCCAAGTGAAGAGAGTGTTCCCATATCAGCCATTTTTAACCTTTCTTGTCAAATAATAATCCGACAATTTCCCTCATTTTTTCCATAAGCTCCAACGCTTCTTTTGGAGGATATTCTCTTATTACTTTATTGTTTTGCGTATCAACTACTTTCACCATCAATTCGTCAATTTTATCATTAAATTGAAATTTAAGCGTCGTATTTAAAGGATTCAGGGCTTTATTCAGCTCTTCGGTTATTTTTTGAAGCTCTTTTTTTAATTTGTTTTTATCCTGTTTTTCCATAACTTCTTTTTGCTCTTCAATTTTGCTCACTTTTTGCACTTCATCTCTTTTAACCGTATTGTTATTGCTAAGCGTTTCATAATTTTGAGTTTTTTGTGTCATATTTTTAATATTGCTGAACACATCCATTATTAACCCCTTTTTTAATCTGCTATAATATCGGTCAAAATAAATAAAAATTTAATTTTCTTATACAAATTAATGCTGATTTAAATAATTATGTTTAAAATTATATCACTTTATAAAGGCAGTTTATGCAGTATAAAATAAAATGCGATTCCCCTTTGCTACAATACACGCTGGAATATTTTCTAAAAGGGAATTTAAGCGAAAAAGGAATTGTAATAACGGACAATCCCGATATTGACGGTATACTTATAGGCAAAGACATTAAAAAACCTTTTACAAAAACAACTCTTTTTATGCAGCTTGAAAAAAAGCTTCCTCAAAATGAAAAGAGTGTAGAAGAAAAACTAGATGAAATTTTTGAAAATTTTAAAAAAGAAATACTTGAACTTTTAAAGGAAGCCAATGGAAAAAAGTAATATAAAAATCATAGGGGGCAAATACAGGGGCAAAAAACTCTATATGGGTAATAAAGACACCACCAGAAGTACCAAAAACATTTTAAAAGAAAGTGTTTTTAACACTCTTCAATGGGAAGTCCCCGATTCTACATGGGTGGAAATGTTCAGCGGTGTCGGAAGCATAGGTCTTGAGGCGATAAGCAGAGGTGCAAAAAAAGCTTATTTTTTGGAAAAAGACCCGGAAGCTGCCAAAGTTTTGAAAAAAAACATCGATTCAATGGAGCCTGAAAAATGCGAAATTATTTTAGGAGACAGTTTTGAAACTGTTTGGGATGTTATTGAAAAACTAAAAAGAGAAAAAGACAGGGCGTTTTTTTATTTCGACCCGCCTTTTGCAATAAGAGAAGGTTATGAAGATATTTATGACAAAGTACAGCTTTTAATTAAACAGCTACCTAAAATAAATGTTGAAAAAATCTTAATCGAACATCAAAGTGATTACACTTTCCCTGAAGAATTAGGTCTTTATAAAAAAATAAAAACAAGAAAATTCGGAAAAAGCTCCGTAACATATTACGAATAAAAGCTAAAAATACAAAGCTTAAAGCATAAAGCATTTTATTCTAAAGACAATATTGCATATATCTTGCTTTAAGCTTTAAGCGCACAACACAAAAAGGAGATTTTAAATGAAAAAATTAATTTACATATCACTAATAGGACTTACTCTGTTTACAGGATGCGCAACAAACTCTAAACCTGAAAAAAAGCTAAGTTTTAAAAGTATAAATTTACTAGATAAATACGGTGTTAATGAAAGTGCTTTAATGAAAACGGATGACGGGTATGTGTTTGTCTTACCCGACCCAAACGGAGCGGCTGTTTATAAACTTGATAAAAACTACAATCTTGTGTGGAAAAAAATCACTCCGGTTTTACTAGACCCGATTAAATCACAAATTATCGGAAACAAACTTTATATATTAGGCTATGACCAAAAAAAGAACAAAGTTTCCCTTCTTACATATGATTTAACCGGAAACCTTATAAAAACAAACTATTACGGTGAAAAATATGACTTAGCAAGAGATTTTGCCATTAAAGAAAACAATGTTTATGTGGCAGTTACAAAATATACACCAAATAATAATTCCGATATCATCGTATATTCAAAAAAAGGCAAATTAACCGTTTCAACGCCTTTTATGGATGATGCATACAAAATACTGCCTTATAAAAAAGGTCTTTTGATAATCGGAACCACACAAGCAACAAGTGAAGATGTTATTATCGCTTATAAAACATTTGATAATAAAACAGTCTGGGCAAAAACAATTGATATGGGAATGGATGAAAGACCTGTAAAAGCAAATATAAAAAACGGCGAACTTATGATTGAAATTTTATCAACAGACAATATGGGAGCGGAAAAAGATGTTACATTTATTATTGATGAAAAAGGAAATATCAAAAGCATAAAAAAAGGAATTGAGTTTAAGCAGCTTCCTATGAAATACAGGACTTAACTACTTCCCTTGTCTTTTTGAATAAAATTCTTTTTTATATTCTATAAATTTGCCGTTTATAATAGCTTCCCTGATTTCCCTCACCAGATTTAGATAATAATGCAGATTATGAATTGAAGCGAGTCTGAAATATGTTAGCTCTTTTGCCTTAAATAAATGATTCAAATACGCTCTGCTGAAATTTCGGCATGTATAACAACTGCATTTCGGATCAATCGGGTTTTCGTCAAGCTTATATTTGGCGTTTTTGATTCTAAGCGTTCCAAATGAAGTAAAAAGATAACCGTTTCTGGCGTTCCGGGTAGGCATTACACAGTCAAACATATCAACGCCTCTCTCAATCGCCTCAATAATATCTTCAGGTGTCCCTACTCCCATTAAATATCTTGGTTTATTTTTTGGCATATACGGGGTTGTCGCTTCAATAGTGTCATACATCAGCTGATTTTCTTCCCCTACGCTCAGCCCCCCTATTGCAAAACCGTCAAACGTATTACCTTCATATTCAAGAGAAACCAAACTTTCGGCACTAATTCTTCTAAATTCAAAATCCGTCCCTCCCTGAATAATAGCGAAGATATTATTTTTTTTGCCTTTGTTTACGTGATGGACTAAACTTCTATACGCCCATTTTGTAGTTCTTTCAATTGATTTTTTAATTCTTTCTTTGGTATTCGGAAGAGCTATCAAATCATCCAAAACCATCATAATATCGCTGTTAAGATTATATTCGATATCTATAACTTTTTCAGGAGAAAAAAAATGTTTAGACCCGTCAATATGGCTTTTAAACCATATACCCTCATCAGTAAATTTAACATTATCGCCAAGACTGAATGCCTGAAAACCTCCGCTATCCGTTAAAAAACTTCTTTTATAACCGCTAAATCCGTGAAGTCCCCCGAGTTTTGCTATCGTTTCATCACCGGGGCGAAGATATAAATGATAAGTATTCCCTAAAATTATAGGTGCGTCCAAAATTTCCGTCATATCAATAGCATCAAGGCTTTTTACAGCTGCAGCCGTTCCAACCGGCATAAATATCGGCGTTTTTATTTCACTGTGAGCTGTTTTAATCGTACATGCTCTTGCATTGCCGTCTGTTTTATCTATTGTAAATTCCATTTAATTCCTTTTATAAAAGCTTAATGCTAAAAGCACAAAGCTTAAAGCAGTATATGCAATATTTTCTTTTAATTCTCAATTATACATTCGTATGTTATAATTTTATGAAATTTTAACAAAAGGAACTGCTTGAATAAAATTTTAATATTTGCAGGATGTCAAGAAGCTTCACTGTTAATTAAAAAAATTTCAGATAATCTATTAAATCTTGGGGAATTCCATATAATTTATGAAGAAGACGAAATAAAAAACGGCTTTAACGAAAAAGAAAACCTGTTTTTTTACAAAATAAACTTTTACGCATACGAACTGTATAAAAATATCTTACACAGAGATTTAAACAAAATTATAATTGTTGTAAAAAATAAAAAAGAAGCGGAATTTATCCTTAAAAACTCCATTAATAAAAAAGTTCCCATACTTTTTGTAAAATTCTGGCTCGATTTTGAAATTCCACAGCAAAACAACATAGAAATAATAGATATACCTCAGCTGCTTACAAACAAAATAATCGACTTTTTACCGGGTGTACCTCTTTTTGCAAGGGATATCGGTCTTGGAATAGGAGAAATTTTGGAAGTTGAAGTCCCGCCCCATTCTCCTTTTGTATATTCACATCCAAACAAATTACAAAACGACAAAGCAAGGGTTGCCGCAATATATAGAAACAACGAGCTAAGACTTATAAACAAAAATACTTTAATTCTTCCCAACGACAAACTGCTTTTGATAGGTGACCCGAAAGAATTAAAGGATTTATTTAACAAAATCAAGAAAAACATAGGAGCTTTTCCGCAGCCTTACGGACAAAATATATATCTTTTAATCGATATGAAAAATATGGAAAAAAAAGAGATTTCCTCCCTTTTAAAATCCGCCCTCTTTTTACACAGAAAACTTAAAAACAAAAAACTGATAATTAAAATAATAAATCCTTCAATAAATAACCAGATATATAAACTTTATAAATTCGACAATATTGAAATTTCAAGCGACTATTACGAAACATCATACAGCGAATGCATAAAAAACGATGTCAAGATTTACAACATCGGGCTTATTGTAACAAACAACGACTTTTTTTATCAATACTCATCCCTTTATTTTAACCTTAAACTTCCCATTTTTAAAAAAGGAGAAGAATCAATTAAAAAATGTAAAGGAATCAAAGTATTAATCCAGGAAAATGAAATCAAACCTATTGCATCCGTTATTTTTGATTTGTCTTTTCAACTTAACAAACCTCTGACATTTATCGACGGAGATCCTGAAAACAGCCATACCGAACTTACAGAATACTTAAGAAATTTTGCAAAACTTTTCAATTTTCAAAATGTTAATATAAAAAATACAAAAGAAAATCCGATTTTTGAACTAAATAAAGAAGATAATCAATGTGTAATATCCCCTTTTACAAAAAAACCGGTGCCTAAAATATGGCAGATACTTAATCCTAAAATGGAATATTCATATCTGTTTTTAAACAAATTCAATCAGTTTTTAATACCGGTAAAATGAGGGGGTGTAAAAAAGGGTGAAAATGAGCGCAGCGAACCCGGCCACTTGAAAAGTGGCGGGGAGGGTGAAAAAAGGAAAACAATATAAAAAATATTGCATATATTTTGCTTTAAGCTTTATGCCTTGAGCCTATTAAATAAAAGGAGAATAAGTGAAGGTTACAATAAACACACCGAATAAAACATACGATATATTAATACAAAAATTACCAGATATTACGTTAAATAAAAAAGTGGCTATTATTACCAATCCGACAGTAGCCGGATATCATTTAAACTATTTACTTAATCATCTAAAAGCAAAAGAGCTTAAAATAATCACCCTGCCTGACGGAGAAGAGTATAAAACCATGGAATATATTACGTATGCGCTTGATAGGATGTTTGATGCGAAGTATGACAGAAACAGTTTAATTATTGCTTTTGGCGGAGGCGTAATAGGAGATATGAGCGGCTTTGCGGCCTCTATTTTTCTAAGGGGAATTGAGTTTATACAAATACCCACAACACTTCTTGCAATGGTTGACAGCTCGGTCGGAGGAAAAACCGGAATAAACAACAAATACGGCAAAAATTTAATCGGGGCTTTTTATCAGCCCCAAGCCGTTTATATCGATACACATTTCCTCTCAACCCTGCCAAAAAGAGAATTTGCCGCAGGAATGGCGGAAGTTATCAAAATGGCGGTAATGTTCGATAAAGAATATTTTGAAAACCTAGAAAAAGGCTCATTGTCAATAGAAGAGATAATTAAACGCTCCGTTGAACTTAAAGCATGGGTGGTAAATCAGGATGAAAAAGAAAAAGGAATAAGAAGCGTTTTAAACTACGGGCATACATTCGGACACGTTATAGAAAACCTGACAAATTACAAAACATTCCTTCACGGAGAAGCAGTAGCCGTAGGAATGGTTATGGCAAACGAACTTTCAATACAACTCGGATATTTAAGCAAAGAGGAAGCCGAAAGGATAAAAAAACTCCTTGAAAAAGAAAATCTGCCCACCTATTACAAAATTCAAAACATTGAAGAATTTTACGAGCATTTTTTTGCCGATAAAAAAACACTAAACAACAAAATAAAATTTATAATTCCCGAAAAAATCGGCAAATTTAAAATTGTAGAAAACATAGACAAAGAAATAATTATGAAAGTTTTAAAAAAGTTTGCAAAATGAGAATAGTAATTTTTCTGTTTTTCTTTTTGTCGCTGTTTGCAAACGATACTAACACCACTTTGTTAGAACAAAAATTAAACGAAATATCAGAAACATTAAAAAAAGACGAATTTTATATTAACTACAAATCTTATTTAAATTATAAAAAACTTCAAAATAAAATTTATTCTTTGGAAAAACTTGCACGCAGAAACCCTAGAAAATACAAAGACAAACTAGAACGTCTAAAAACCGAACTTGAACTTTTAAGTAAAAACAGAAATATTTTTAAAACCCTAATTAAAATAAAAGATCTCCCAAAACCGCCTGAAGTAAACAATCCTTTTCAGATTTTTAACGCGCTTAATTATGAAAAAGAAGTGAAAAATGTCATACACGAAAACCTTAAAACATATAATAATTTCAAAAACACATTAAAACTTCTTCAGGAACTAAATGAAATTAATAAAAAACTAAAGATTAAAGATACCGAAACAAAACAGGCAATTGAAGATTTTATAATGATAAACAATATCTATAAAACGAAATTAAAAACACTAGAAGCCGAAGCGGAAATTTACAAACAAAAAGTCAAAAAAGAAATAAACAAAGAAATAAATAAATTAATTTCACTTATTATTTCAATTGCAATAAGTATATTAATATTTACACTTATCAAACTGGCTGTTAAAAAATATATTAAAGAAGAATCGTTTTATATCACCAATAAAATATTAAATTTTATAAACATTACGGTGATTTTACTGATAATATCGTTTTTTTATATAAACAATGCAACATATCTTATTACTATAGTCGGTTTTGCATCAGCCGGTATAGCTATTGCTATGAAAGACTGGTTTATGAACATATTCGGCTGGTTTGTAATAATGACTAGCGGAAACTTTAAGGTTGGAGATAGAATTAAAATTTATCTTCAAAACGGAAATGTAAAAATAATAGGTGACGTAATCGATATCACACTGACTAGAATAGTAATTTATGAAGACGTAACACTTACCACATATTTATACAATAGAAGGGCTGGGAGAATCGTTTTTGTTCCTAACAATGTGATTTTTACCAATCCTGTATTTAATTACACCCATCACGGAATGTCAACGGTATGGGACGGTATAGATGTCACTATTACATTTGATTCAAATTATAAAAAAGCGGTATATCTTGCAAAAGAAATAGTCAACAAATACTCAAAAGGTTATACCGATATTACAAAAAGAAGGATTAAAAAACTTAAATCATCTTATAATATAAAAAATGCAAATGTCGAACCCAGAATTTATACATTTATTGAAGAAAACGGTATCAGGATCAGCTGCTGGTATTTGAACAATTACGCCCCGCTTAATTTAAGAAGCAATATTTCAGCTGAAATTATTGAAGCTTTCAACAAAGAAGATGATATTCAAATCGCATACCCAACCTACACTATTGTAAAGAAAGACGAAAATGAAAAACATAATGAAACTGAAATACCTCTATGATTTAAAAACGGCCGGTGTTGAATATTTTGAAGGTTTTCATTCTGAAGATAAAAAAATTCAAATGCCAAAAGAATTAAACGAGCTTGAAAAAATATGTTTAAACTGCACACTTTGTGATTTAAGCAAAACAAGAACCCACGTCGTATTCGGTGAAGGGAATCCTAATGCCAAACTTATGTTTATAGGCGAAGGTCCGGGGGCGGAGGAGGACAAAACAGGAAGACCGTTTGTGGGAAGAGCCGGAAAACTTTTAACAAAAATAATTTTAAATGTATTGGAATTAACAAGAGAAGACGTTTACATTGCAAACATAGTAAAATGCCGCCCGCCAAACAACAGGGTACCGAGTTTCGAAGAAGCCCAGACCTGCAAACCTTATCTTTTAAAACAGATTGATATAATAAATCCAAAAATTTTGGTATGCTTAGGCAAAACCGCTTTTATGTATTTAATGGATAACGATATCCCAATAAGCAAAGTCAGAGGACAGATATTTGAATTCAAGGAGAAAAAAGTGATACCTACATTTCATCCTAGTTTCCTTTTAAGAAACCCGTCTGCAAAAAAAGAAGCGTATAAAGACTTTTTACTAATAAAGAGTATGTTATGAAAAAAATAGTAATTTTGATTTTTGCACTTCTGTTAAACGCACAGATGCCAAATGTTGAACTTCCGTTACAAAACAATACATCCCAAAATTTAACCGTTTACGATACAAACAATTCATTAGATAATACTAAAATCACATACACTCCTGAAATTATTGAAACCGATTTAAACGAATCGTATGTTTCTTTTAATTCTAAAGTAAATTTTGCGATAGTAATCGATAAACAAAAATTTTTTAAATATCTTCCGTCCCTTATAAATTCAATAAATGCATATCTTGCCCAAAAAGGTGTTGATTATAATATAACCGTATATAACAGTGATATTGATTTTGAAAAGATTAAAAACCCTGACATTATATATTTCACTACCGACATCAACGAACTAAAAAAATTAAAAAAGATTAACAAAACCTTTTATCTTCCGCTGATACACAAAAACGAAACAAACATAACTTCTAAAAACATCTATTTCGGATCAATTGATTTTAAAAAGCAAATTGACTCTTTAGCCGAATTTATAAACGACAAAACTTATGTAATAGCAGACAACACACAAATATCAAAAAAACTGCTCAGTTATGAATCAAATATAAAAAACCTAAAAAGCGTATTCAAATTTCCTAATATTTATTACAAAAGCTTAAACAATGCGTTTATAATTTTTAATACCACAGCCGGAAAAACCGCACAGGTTTTATCAATGATTACACAAAAACAGATACAAACCAAGCTCATACTTACACCTCAAATCGGATATGACCCGTTATTAATAACGCTAACTCAGCCTGCAGATATTAAAAAACTTATAATTGCCAACTCAATTATCAATCCTCCAAACATAATAAACGAATACGCAAACATTTTAAATTCCGATATAAAATATAACTGGCTGAACTTTTCCGTATGTATTCTTACAAATAAAATATACAACAGGCAAAATAAAGAAGACGAATTTTATATGAGCGATTTTAATATTTACATTTTTGAAAACCAAATCGATTACAAAACAAAACTTTACAGAATTATTGACGGAGCGTTTAAAGAAGTTGAATAACTAAATTGTGAAAATAGTTATTACTTAACAACTTCACAACCTCACAACTGAACTACTTCACAACTTCACAACTTCACAACTTTTTTATGCTATAATTGCGCTTAAAAAAGGACACTAATGGCTACTTACGTTATCGGGTTCCCAAGAATCGGTGAACAAAGAGAATTAAAAAAGGCACTTGAAGCTTACTGGGCTGGAAAATCATCTCAACAAGAACTGCAAAAAACTGCAAAAGAGCTTAGAATAAGACACTGGACATATCAGAAAAACGCCGGTATCGATTTAATAAGCGTTAATGACTTCAGTTTTTATGACAATATGATCGATGCTATGACAATGCTTAACGCAATTCCTGAAAGATACAAAGATATCGACAACTGTATGGACAGATATTTTGCAATTGCAAGGGGTGATGCAAACCACAAAGCCATGGAAATGACAAAATGGTTTAATACAAACTATCACTATATCGTTCCTGAGCTTGATGTTAATATGGATTTCAAAGCAAGCATCGATAAAATCAAAATCGAAGTTGCAGAGGCAAAAGAGCTGGGAATTAATGTTAAAGTTAATTTCGTAGGTCCTATTACATTTGTAAAACTTTCTAAAATAGTAAACGGAAGCGAAGATGAAATTATTGAAAAACTAATTCCCGTATATGAAGACTTGATTGCTCAAATAAAAGCACTCGGAGTAAATACTATTCAGTTTGACGAACCGTATTTCGTAACAAATCCTACTGAAAAAGACCTTCAGATACTTAAAAAAGTTTATGACAAATTAGGAAACCTTGCCGATATTTTCGTAGCGACATATTTTGAGCATTCAAATGAAGCAAACGAAGTACTTGCTACTACCCCTATTAAAGGTATGTTTTTAGACTTTGTACACGGAAACGAAAACAGCATCAAAGCACTTGCTGATGCCGGTAAAATCGTAGGTATCGGTATTGTAAACGGTAGAAACGTATGGGTTAACGACATTGAAAAATCTGTGGAATTTTTAAAAGGCATTGCAGAAACTTATGATGCCGACAAAATTATGGTAGGAAGCAGCTGCAGTTTACTTCACGTCCCATACACTCTTAAATACGAAACAAAAATGGATGAAGACATCAAATCATGGATTTCATACGCTCTTGAAAAACTTGACGAAATAAGGGTAATTGATAAACTATTCAGAGGCGAAGAGCTTAGCGAATATGAAAAAGAAGTTTTAGAAGGAAACAAAATCGCAATCGCAACAAGAAAAACAAGCGACAAAATTCACGACCCTGTAGTTAAAGACAGAGTTTCTAACTTAACAGATAAAGACAAACACAGAAGTATGCCTTTTGAAGAGAGAATCAAACTTCAACACGAAAACCTAAAATACCCAATATTACCTACAACAACAATAGGAAGTTTCCCTCAAACACCGGAACTTAGAAAATTAAGAAGAGATTACAAAAACGGTGTAATCAGCGAGGAAGAATACAAAACTCAAATCAAAGCTATGATTAAAGAACTTGTAGAATATCAAGAAGCAATCGATATTGACGTATTAGTTCACGGTGAATTTGAAAGAAACGATATGGTTGAATACTTCGGTGAACAACTAAAAGGTGTCGCATTCTCTCAAAACGGATGGGTACAAAGTTATGGTAGCAGATGTGTAAAACCTCCTCTAATTTTCGGAGATGTAAGCAGACCAAAAGATATGACTGTAGAATGGATAACATACGCTCAAAGCCTCACAAACAGACCTATGAAAGGAATGCTAACAGGTCCTGTTACAATGCTTAACTGGTCATTTGTAAGAGACGACCAGGATAAAAGATCAACCGCATATCAAATGGCAATAGCAATAAGAGACGAAGTTGAAGCGCTAGAAGCTGCGGGAATTAAAGTTATCCAAGTTGACGAAGCGGCATTAAGAGAAGGATATCCTTTAAGAGCGGAAAAAAGAGCAGAATATGAAGACTGGGCTATTACCAGCTTTAGAATTACAACAAGCAGCGTAAAACCTGAAACTCAAATTCACACTCATATGTGTTACTCTGAATTCAGCGACATTATGGATGCTATTGAAGATATGGATGCTGATGTTATTTCAATAGAAAATGCAAGAAGCGACAACAGCTTACTTAAAATCTTTAAAGAAAGAGGCTACAAAGGTGAAATAGGTCCTGGTGTTTATGATATCCACAGTCCTAGAATCCCATCAACAGAAGAGATGGTAGAACAAATCGAAGCAATACTTGAAGTATTACCGGCTGAAAAAGTATGGGTTAATCCTGACTGCGGACTTAAAACAAGAAAATGGGAAGAAGTTAAACCTAGCCTTGAAAACATGGTAAAAGCCGCAAAAGAGGTAAGAGCTAAGCTTAAATAATGAAAAAGCTTTTAATTTTAATTCCTCTTTTTGCTTTTTCTTTTTATTATCCGATAAACTTCAAATTCAAATTCATTCACAACTGTATGCAAAATTCAAATCTTCAAAATCACAAATACGAATACTGTGAATGCGTATATAATAAAATTACGGAGCGTTTTACATATCAGTATTTTACATTCAATTCAGCTACATCGGAAGTTTTGAATTTTATAAAAAAAGCTTCTCATGAATGCCTCACAAAAATGAAAAATGTAAAATAATTTATTCAGCTTCACAACTTATCCACTTCACAACTTATCTACTTCACAACTTAATTTATGCTATACTTCTAATTAAAAATCCTCAAGGAGAATTTATGAGAGAATATCTTTTTTCAAGTGAATCGGTTACAGAGGGACATCCCGATAAAATGGCAGACCAAATCAGTGATGCCATACTTGATTATATTATTGAGAGGGACAAAAACGCAAAAGTGGCTTGTGAAACGCTTCTTAGCAACGGTTTTTGTGTAATAGCGGGTGAGCTTAAAACAAACACTTATGCACCTATGCAGGAAATTGCAAGGGAAGTTATAAGAGAAATAGGTTATACGGACGCAAGATACGGATTTGATTACAGAACCGCAGGGGTTTTAAACGGTGTGGGCGAGCAAAGCCCGGATATCAGACAGGGAGTTGAAAGAGGAGAAGAAATAGGTGCGGGCGATCAGGGTATGATGTTCGGTTATGCTTGCACTGAAACACCAGAACTTATGCCGCTTCCTATTATGCTTGCGCATAAACTCACTAAAAGACTCTCGGTTGCAAGAAAAGAAGCCATTATTCCATGGTTAAGACCAGACGGAAAAGCGCAGGTCAGTGTAAAATATGTAGACGGCAAACCTGTAAGCGTTGAAAAAGTTGTGGTTTCAACCCAGCACGAACCGGATATTAACTATTCTGAAATTAAAGAAGCTGTAATTGAAGAAGTTATTAAAAAAGTAATTCCTGCTAATATGTTAAGTAAAAATGTTGAGTATTTCATTAATCCTACTGGTAAATTTGTAATCGGAGGACCTCAGGGAGATGCCGGTCTTACAGGCAGAAAAATCATAGTCGATACTTACGGCGGAGCTGCTCCTCACGGCGGCGGTGCATTTAGCGGAAAAGATCCTACCAAAGTTGACAGAAGCGGCGCATACGCGGCAAGATGGGTTGCCAAAAACCTAGTAGCGGCAGGGGCTGCGGAAAAAATAACTGTTCAAATAGCATATGCAATAGGTGTTGTTGAGCCTGTAAGCATTTACGTAAACTCTCACGGAACAGCCAAAGTTGACGAAAGAAAAATCGAAGATGCTGTAAGAAAAGTATTTAACTTAACTCCAAAAGGTATCATCGATTCACTTGATTTGCTAAGACCGATATATAAAAACACCGCAGCTTACGGACATTTCGGAAGAGAAGAATTTTCATGGGAACAATTAAACAAAGTTGAAGAAATTAAAGATTTTTTGGGTTTTAAATAAAAATTAAATATTATTAAGTTTAAATTTTTTATGGTTTTCATTTTATTGCTTCCTTTACCCCTCCCCGCCGCTTTTCAAGTAGCCAAGTTCGCGACGCTCATTTTCCATTCATAATTCATCACTCATCACTCACAACTCATCACTCCTCACTAATCACTCATAATTCATAATCAACCAATTTTAAAGTTTACATCTTTTCACCTTCTTTCACCCTCTTTCACCTTTTTTCGACCCTTTTTTTATGGTAAAATACGTATATGATAGTTTATGGAAAAAGAGTAGTAGAATATATAATAAATAGACATCCGGACATTGTTAAAGAACTTTTAATTGCAAAAAAACTTGATAAAAAAGAGCTAAATAGATTAAAACAGTTTAAAATAAACTTTATAGACAATAAAACGGCGCAAAAAATCAGCAGAAACGGCAATCATCAGGGTTATTTTGCAAAAATCGACTTTATTCCGAAAGAATGGGACATTGTTGGAAACAAAATTCTTATACTTGACAATGTAACGGATATGGGAAATATCGGAGCCATTACAAGAACCGCTTACGCACTCGGAATTGATCTGCTGATAATCACAGGTATAAAAGAGCTAAAATGGCCGCAGGTTATAAGAACAAGTGCCGGTGCGGCGATAGATATGAAAATAATCACTTTCCAAAACATACTTGATTTAATAAATATTTTAAAAACAAAAGGATATACGCTAGTCGGTGCGGACATGGGAGGAGAATGTAAAATAGAAGCAAAAAAAACAGCTTTAATTATGGGAAGCGAAGGCGAGGGTTTGAAGAAAAAAGTCAAAGAAAAACTGGATAAAATTTTAAGTATAGAAATGAAAAACGATTTTGACTCATTAAACGTATCGGTTGCCGCAGGAATCTTAATTGACAGGATTGCCAATGAATGCACATGAGTTTTTTGAAAAATTTTCAATAGAAGAAATAAACAAACGTACAAGAATTTCCCCTATTTCACTCAGGTATATCAAGAATAAAGAATTTGAAAAAATTCAAAGAGTTAAATTTCTTGGATTTATTAAAATAATAGAAAAAGAGTTTAAAATCGATTTAAGCGAACTTGTTGAAGAATACAACAAAACCACCAACAGCACAATCACTCATACAGCCACTGAAAAAACAACCCCTGAAAAAACCAAAAAGCATAATACGTTTTTTCTGTTTATTCTTGCGGTGATTCTTTTTTTACTTGGTGCATATCTTTTATTTAATAAATATAATTCCGCAAAATCGCCAAGTATAATCGAATTAAATAAAACCGCCATTTTAGAGGGCAATGACACTAATCAATCAGTACAATACAGAGAAGACATCAACACAACACCCGAAAACAATTTTACTGAAACAAATAAAACAAATCTGCAAAACATCCAAACAGAAAATATTAAAAAAAACATACCTCAAAATATTGAAATAATTCCCAATCAAAAAGTATGGTTTAGGGCATTAAACCTAGAAAATAATAAAACCGTTGAATATTTAACAAGCAATACCAAAATATTAAACGGTACCAACTGGTATATAAAATTCGGACACGGCAACATTACAATCAATTACGGAAATCAGACCATAACCCCCGATACCAAAAAAATAGTAAGAATACTGTTTCAAAACGGCAAAGTAGAATATTTAAAAAAACCAAACAGGTATGAAAAATGAAAAAAATAATTTTTTTACTTACACTCTCACTTATACTTTTTGCAGATAATTCCAAAATGATTAAAAGCATTATAGGCACTGAAAAATTCATCACATATAAAGAACTTTTAGAGCCTGTTATGAACGAACCATCCCTTTTAAAAACCCTGCAATATCTTCAAAACAACGGTCTGCTTGATATTTTTTTCGATTCACCCAGATTAATCCACCCTACTTTTGTGTTTAAGGACAATCATCCTGTATTTAACACAAAAATACTTTATAACGTGTTAAACTATATGGGATATTTTTATTTTTATCCTGTAAATATAGAAAAAAGCGACAATTATAAAATTACCCTTGAGATGAAATCCACTCACCATATAGACCCTGTGCTTTTTATAAAAAGCATAAACCAAAAAGGGTGTCAGGTAAATTCGATACAAAAGCAGAAAAATTTTATTTTCGTTTTAAACTGTGAAAATGCAAAACTTAACGCATTAAAAGTAATAAATAAAAAAACAAAACTGATAAATGCAAAAGGGATTTACTGGCTAAACTCAAACGGCTTTAAAAAAATGTTGATAACCACCTCAAAATTGGACAAGTGGTATCCTTATATTGTATTTTTTGATAAAAATTTAAATATTTTAAATATAATTGCAAAAGAGAATTCCCAAAAAACCATTTATTTAGACATTCCGCAAGAATGCGCATATATCAAAATATCGGACAATTATTCAAAAACGAATTTTAAAAGAGGAATAATTATAAAAGGAATAAAATGAATCATTTTGAAAGAATAGAAAGACTTCCAAATTATATTTTTGCAGTAATTAACGAACTCAAACTTCAGGCAAGACGCGCGGGGGAAGATATTATTGACTTTTCTATGGGAAATCCCGACGGCCCCACCCCCAAACCCATAGTCGACAAACTGATTGAAGCCGCATCCAAACCTAAAAATCACAGATATTCAGTAAGTAAAGGAATTTATAAATTAAGAGAAGCTATCTGTAACTGGTATGCAAGAAGATATAACGTTTCCCTTAATCCCGAAACCGAAGCAGTTGTCACTATGGGAAGCAAAGAAGGATACGTTCATTTAACTCAAGCCATTACTAATGTGGGAGATGTTGCTATTGTACCTGATCCTACATATCCTATACATTCATACGCCTTTATGTTAGCGGGTGCAAGTGTAAGAAAAGTTGAGCTTAAATACAATGAAAAATACGAACTTTTAGAAGACGAGTTTTTCGAACAGCTAAAACAAGCAATGATAGAAGCAGTGCCAAAACCTAAATTTTTAGTTTTAAACTTTCCGCACAACCCCACAACCGTAACCGTTACAAAAGATTTTTATCAACGAGCCGTTGATTTTGCAAAAGAAGAAGGGCTTTACATCATAAGCGATATTGCATATGCCGATATAACGTTTGACGGATACAAAACCCCTAGCATTTTCGAAGCAAAAGGAGCCAAAGAAGTTGCGGTTGAGAGCTTTACGCTTTCTAAAAGCTACAACATGGCAGGATGGAGAGTAGGATTTATGGTAGGTAACCCGGTATTGATAGGTGCGCTCCAAAAATACAAATCATGGATAGATTACGGAATGTTTACACCGATTCAAGTAGCGGCAACCGTTGCACTTAGGGATTATCAGCATCTGGTTAAAGACATAGTAGAAACATATAAACAAAGACGCAACGTTTTGATTGAAAGCTTTGCAAACGCGGGTTGGGAGATTGAAAAACCTACCGCTTCAATGTTTGTATGGGCAAGAATTCCTGAATGCGCAAGAAAGCTTGGAAGCCTTGAATTTTCAAAAAGACTGCTAACCGAAGCACACATTGCGGTTAGTCCGGGAATCGGATTTGGTGCTTACGGCGATGAGTATGTCAGAATCGCACTTATAGAAAACGAAAAACGAATCCGTCAGGCTGCAAAAAACATAAAGGGATTTTTAAAAGAATTAAAGGAAAGTAATGGTTAAAATAGGAATAGTCGGAGTCGGAACGGTTGGACTGAGTGTAGTTAAAAACCTTGAAAAAAACAGGGATTTAATAAAAGCCAGAGCCGGAAAAGAGATTGTGGTAAAAACGGGTGTTGTAAGAAACCTAAACAAAAAAAGAAACGTTAATATCAATCTTACAACCGATTACAAGGAAGTCACAAGAGATCCTGAAATTGACATAGTCGTTGAGCTTATGGGGGGCGTTGAAAGCGCATATGAGGTTGTCAGTGACGCACTTAAACACAATAAAGCCGTAGTTACGGCAAACAAAGCGCTTTTGGCATACCACAGGTTTGAACTTCAACAACTAGCAAACACACCGTTTGAATACGAAGCAAGCGTCGCCGGAGGAATTCCTATTATTAAAGCCTTAAGAGACGGTCTTAGTGCAAATCACATTCAGGAAATCAAGGGTATAATAAACGGGACATGCAACTATATCTTGACAGAAATGAAAAACGGAAGGGATTACGAGGAAGTATTAAAAGAAGCTCAAAGCCTTGGATACGCTGAAGCCGATCCGACATTTGACGTCGGAGGGTTTGACGCAGCCCATAAACTGTTGATACTTGCAAGTATAGCATACAATATAGACGCAAAACCCGAAGATATTTTAATAGAGGGAATAGAAAACATTAACCTAACCGACATAGAGTTTGCAAAAGAATTCGGATACGAAATAAAACTTCTTGGAATTGCCAAAAAAATCGGCAGTGAAATAGAACTAAGAGTACACCCTACACTTATTAAGAAATCCCAAATGATAGCCAAGGTTGAGGGTGTAATGAATGCTGTCAGCGTAATAGGCGACGTTGTAGGTGAGACGATGTATTACGGACCCGGAGCCGGGGGAGATGCGACGGCAAGTGCCGTTATAAGCGATATAATAGAAATAGCAAGAGGCAACGTAAATCCAATGCTCGGATACAAAAAACCTCTTGAGAGTGAAAAAGTAAGACTTAAAACAAGCGATGAAATTGAAACTAAATATTACTTAAGAATTGCCGTAAACGACAAACTAGGCGTGCTTGAAAAAATAGCCAACACCCTCGCTAAAAACAACATTTCAGTTGAGAGTTTCCTTCAAAAACCAAAAGACGGGTATGTAAAACTGCTATTTTCAACACACAAATCGTTGGAAAAAGATGTTAAAAAAGCAATCAGTGAAATTGAAAATTTTGATTTTGTTATAAAACCTATAAACTTTATCAGGATAGAAAATGGCTAAAATTGATGAAATAAAAGAAAAAATAAGTTTATATAAATTTTTTTTGGGTTTAATTTCTGCTATGATATTTTCTATTATAGGTTTTGTTATAGAAAATTATAGCAATATTAAAATATCTTTATTTATAATTTCAATTATTGTATTGATTATTTTGATATATCTTTTTAGCATATTTGTCTATATAATTATAAAACACATTAAAGAGTTAAAGGACATGTAATGAGAGAAATTTTAGTAGATATTGTCGGAATATTATTTTTAATTTTTGTATTAGAAATAGCATATTTTACTTATAAGTTTAAAAAACTTGATACATAAGCTAAAAAAACTCTCCCTCTTTTTTAATATTGACGATGATTTGTTAAAAGAAATCTCAAAATACACAACTATTAAAACATACCATAAACAGCAAATTATTTTTTATGAGGGAGAAAACGACAAATATTTTTACGGTATAGTATACGGTCAGGTTTTAATGTATGACGTGGATTTAAAGGGCAATATTATACCCAAAAACCAGTTCGGCTGCGGTGATATATTCGGGCTGATATCACAAATACAAAACAGACCTTACTGCCTCAGTGCCGTAAGTGAAAACAAGTCCGAAATAATTAAAATAGACTATTCAAAAT
>JAMOQT010000123.1 GCA_027063865.1 Nautiliaceae bacterium | reverse complement strand
TGAAAAGTTCAAGACATGCTTCCATTAAAAGTTTTTCAGTAAAAGGATCCCCTACCTGAACTGTAGGTCTTTGGTCTTCATCCCCTTCTTTGAAACTATCAGAGCTCATAACAGCCCCGCCAAGACCATCGCGTCCTGTTTTGCTTCCTACATAAATTACAGGATTTCCGATACCTTCCGCTTTTGCATAAAATATTTCATCCTGAGGACAGATTCCAAGTGAAAAAGCATTAACTAAAATATTACCCTTATAACATTCTTCAAATGCAGTCTCTCCACCAATAGTCGGCACACCTATGCAGTTTCCATATCCTGCAATTCCCGCAACCACTCCGCTTAGCAGGTGTCTGTGGAGTTTTGCCGTTTCATCGTTGCCTTTAATGTGCGCAAATCTGATGGCATTAAGATTCGCAACCGGTCTTGCACCCATAGTAAAAATATCTCTTAAAATTCCTCCTACTCCCGTAGCCGCACCCTGATAAGGCTCGATAAATGAAGGATGGTTGTGAGATTCCATTTTAAATACCGCAGCCATTCCGCCACCTATGTCAATTACACCCGCATTTTCCCCGGGACCCTGAATTACCCACGGGGCTTTGGTTGGGAAACCTTTTAGATATACTTTACTTGATTTATAACTACAGTGTTCGCTCCACATTGCGCTGAATACGCCAAGTTCTACAAAATTCGGCTCTCTTCCTAAGATTTTTTTTATGTGTTCATAATCTTCCCACGATAATTTATGTTTCTCAAGCACTTCGTTTAATTGATTCTTATCAATTTCATATGCCATAATGCACCTTTTTTAAAGAAATTATAACATATAATAAGCAATGAAGTTGTAAAGTTGTGAAGTTGTAAAGGAATTCAAATAATAATTTTACGACTTCACAACTTATCTACTTCACAACTTATCTATTAAACTGATATAATTCCATCAAAAAATTACAGGAGGGGCAGTTGGATTATTATGAAATATTAGGAGTTGAGAGAACCGCCACAAAAGTTGAAATAAAAAAAGCTTACCGTAAACTTGCAATGAAATATCACCCTGATAAAAATCCGGGAGACAAAGAAGCCGAGGAAATGTTTAAAAAAATAAACGAAGCCTATCAGGTTTTAAGCGATGACGAAAAAAGGGCAATTTACGACAGATACGGAAAAGAAGGTTTAGAAGGAAGAGGATATAAGACCGATTTTGATTTCGGTGATATATTCGATATGTTTAACGACATATTCGGAGGAGGTTTCGGAAATTCTAAACCCGAAGTTCAAATGCCTTATGATATTGATAAAGCAATAGAAGTAACACTTGAATTTGAAGAAGCGGTTTATGGAATCAGTAAAGAAATAGAAATAAGTTATTTTAAACTCTGTCCTAAATGTCAAGGAAGCGGAGCGGAAGAAAAAGAAACTTGTCCTAGCTGTCACGGAAGAGGCACTATTGTAATGGGCAACGGATTTATGAGAATTTCCCAGACATGTCCGCAATGTAGCGGAAGAGGATTTATCGCCAAAAAAATATGCAGTGAATGTAGAGGTAAAGGCTATATTGTAGAACAAGAAAAAGTCAAAATCGACATCCCTGCCGGAGTGGATACCGGCATGAGAATGAGGGTAAAAGGCAGGGGAAATCAGGATATCAGCGGGTACAGAGGCGATTTGTATTTAATATTTAACGTAAAAGAATCAAAAATATTTAAAAGAAAAGGAAATAATTTAATAGTTGAAGTTCCTATTTTCTTTACAAGCGCCATTTTAGGCGATATGGTTAAAATACCGACACTAAACGGCGAAAAAGAGATTGAAATCAAACCGCATACAAAAGACAATACAAAAGTAGTTTTCAGAGGAGAAGGAATAGCCGATCCTAATACAGGATATAAAGGCGACTTGATTGCCATTTTACAAATCGTATATCCTAAAAAATTAACAGACGAACAAAGAGAATTATTAGAAAAACTTCATAAAAGTTTCGGCGGAGAAATAAAAGAGCACAAAAACATATTAGAAGAAGCGATAGACAAAGTAAAAGGATGGTTTAACAAGTTTAATAAATCTTAATTTTACTTTCTATTTCTTCTATTATATCTCTTATATCCTCAGATAAACTGACATTAATTGATATTCCTTTTTGAGAGAGTGCTTTTTCAAGTTTCTTTTTTACTTTACAGGTTCCCATTTCACCTGTTTCGAACAATAAAATTACAAAGGCGTTTTCGTATTTAGCCACTAAATCGCTTTTTCTTAAATTTTTTTTAATTAATTCAATATTTTTACAGTCAAATTTAAAAAGCAAAATATTCATTTTTAAATTTTTATATCTTTTATAAATTTCAAAAGTCTGTTTTAGATATTCGATAAAAAAAGCTTTTGAATAAATATTATATTTCGGTTCTTTTACTAAATTTAAATAAAATCTTTCTATTGTTTCAACTAACTTTTCTTTCGGCAATTCCGTCAACTTATTCATAACAGTA
>JAMOQT010000122.1 GCA_027063865.1 Nautiliaceae bacterium | reverse complement strand
GGCGATAAAAAAATAGAGTTTGCCGAAATAGAATTTTGGCAGTTTAGGGGGATGGAAGAGTATTTAAAAGGCCGTCATTTTATGGATGCCCTTGTTATTAATCCAAGAGTCTGCGGAATATGCGGACATTCCCATCTTTATGCTACAGTCAGGGCAATTGAAAAGGTATTTAGTGCAAAAGTTTCAAAAAAGGCAGAAATTTTCAGGGATGTTACAACTTTGCTAGAAATAGTGGAAAACCATATCAAATGGTTTTATATTACTCTGTTTCCAACCTTGATTAAAGAGAGGGAATATATCTTTAAAGCGGTGAAATTTTCTTCAAAAATTTCAAAAGCCATTGCATTGCTTGCCGGTCAGTTTCCCCACAATTCATATATGATACCCGGCGGTGTTACGTGTGATCCTACATATATGGAAATTATGAGGCTTAAAGATTTGGTAAAGGAAATTAAAAAGGAATATATTAAAGAGATAATGGATGAAAATTTAAATTCAAAGGATTTAGATAAATTTTTTGAAAACTTGCCAAAAGAAATAGGAAAGAGCTTGAATAAGTTTTTGGTTTTAGGGGAATCGAATATTTTTAAAAACAACGGAAACTGTGAGTATGTAAAAGAGGAAAAAAGTACTTCTTTAAGCAAAAACGTCCTTTATCACAATGAATTTTACGAAGTGGGTCCTCTTGCTAGGATGATGGTAAATAACAATAAAAATATAAAAAAAGTTTATGATAAATACACTGATTCAATATTTACAAGAATTACCGCAAGAGTTTATGAACCTTTAATTTTGCTTGAATATATTGAAAAAATACTTAATGAAATAGATTTATGCGAACCTTCATATATCCGGCCGGTTGTAAAGGACGGAAAAGCAAGAGTAAGTATTGAGGCTCCAAGAGGCAGTCTGGTTCATGAAATTTCAATTAAAAACGAAAAAATAGAATTTTATAATATAATCGTTCCAACTCAGTTTAATTTAGCTTCATCAACTGTGGGAAATCCTGCACCTGCACAGGCGGCATTAATAGGTGAAGATATTAAATATACGGATGTAATTTTTAAATGTTTTGATATTTGTGCCGTTTGTATGTCCCATTAACCGAATATTCATATAAAATTTATTTATATCTATTGAAAAGTTAATATTTATTTATGTATAATTAACACTGAGCAAATTTATTTCGGAGGGACAAAATGAATGAAGCAACTTTACAAAAAGTAAAAGAGAGAATTGAATCTCTCAGAAAACTTCCGGGAATCGGAAAAAAAGATTTTTCTAAACTCTTAGAAGAAAACGGATTTACAAGAAGGGATTTTCTAAAATGGTCTGCAGCAATGGCTGCAATGTTAAGCCTTCCTACATCTTTCACTCCTCTAATTGCAGAAGCTGCGGAAGTAAGTGACAGACTTCCCGTTATCTGGTTAAATTTAGCGGAATGTACAGGATGTAGCGAAAGTTTGCTTAGAACCGATACTCCTACATTTGACAATTTAATTTTCAATTACATTAATCTTCAGTATCATGAAACCGTAATGGCGGCGGCCGGATGGCAGGCTGAAGAGAATTTAAAAGAAGGTATGGAAAAATTCAAAGGTAGATATATCCTTTGTGTAGAAGGCGGCGTTCCGACTAATATGGACGGGCAGTTTTTGACACTCGGACCACACGCTGAAACAGGTCTTGATTTAATTAATAAAGCTGCAAACGATGCTGCCGCAGTTATTTCAGTGGGAACATGTTCAAGTTTTGGTGGTATTCAGGCTGCAGCACCAAATCCAACAGGTGCAAAAGGCGTATATCAGGTAATCAATAAACCTGTAATTAACGTACCGGGATGTCCTCCAAGTGCTAAAAACATTGTAGGTACTGTTTTATATGTAATTCTATTTGGTCAGTTACCAGCTGTTGACAATTTCAACAGACCTAAATTCGCATACGGGCTTAGAATTCATGATTTGTGTGAAAGAAGAGGGCATTTTGATGCAGGTGAGTTTGTGGAGCAGTTTGGTGATAAAGGCGCAGAGGACGGATTCTGTTTATATAAAGTTGGATGTAAAGGTCCTTATACATTTAATAGCTGTTCTCGTGAGAGATTTAACCAGCACACATCTTGGCCTGTTCAGGCGGGACACGGTTGTATCGGATGTAGTGAACCTGATTTCTGGGATTCAATGGCACCTTATGAAGAGCCTTTGGCAAATAAAAAATATGATTCAATAGTAGCTGATGCAACAGCGGACAGCTATGGCGTAACAATTTTAACAGTAGCCGGTGTGGCAATTGCAGCTCATGCGGCACTTAGCGCAATTAAAAATCCTAAGGAGTAATAAATGGCAAAAAGAGTAGTAATAGACCCGATTACAAGAATTGAAGGTCACTTGAGAATTGAGGTTGTAGTAGATGAAAACAATAAAATTACAAACGCATTCTCAAGTGCGACCCTTTGGAGAGGTATTGAGGTAATTTTAAAAGGAAGAGACCCAAGAGACGCCGG
>JAMOQT010000121.1 GCA_027063865.1 Nautiliaceae bacterium | reverse complement strand
TAGCGGGAGCGACGGGAGCTGTTGGAGAAGAACTTTTAAGGGTGATTGAAGAATATGAAATTCCTGTTAAAAAACTTGTGCCTTTAGCAAGTGCGAGAAGTGTGGGAAAGGAAGTTGAGTTTAAAGGCGAAACATTAAAAGTTAAAGAATTAACTTGTGAAGTGTTTGAAGAAGAGGAAATCGATATTGCTTTTTTTTCTGCGGGAGGAAGCGTTAGTGCCAAATTTGCGCCGTGTGCCGCAAAAGCTGGAGCTGTAGTTATAGATAATACAAGCTATTTCAGGATGAATCCTGACGTGCCTTTGGTTGTACCTGAGGTTAATCCTGAAGATATAGCCTTATGGAAAAAAACGGGAATTATTGCTAATCCGAACTGCTCTACCATTCAAATGGTAATTTCCCTTGCGCCTCTTCACGAGGAATTTGGAATTAAAAGAGTGGATGTTGCTACTTATCAGGCCGTAAGCGGTGCGGGTAAAAAGGGGATGGAAGAGCTGTTTGAGCAGATGAGGGCGGTATTTAATTTCAAACTTGACAAAAAAGTTGAAGAAAGAGAAGTTTTCCAGCATCAAATAGCCTTAAACGTAATTCCGCATATTGATAAATTTATGGATAACGGATTTACTAAAGAAGAGATGAAAATGGTAAACGAAACCAATAAAATTATGCACTCAAACATTCAAGTGGCTCCTACTTGCGTGAGAGTGCCTGTTTTAAGGAGTCACAGCGAAGCTATTACCATTTACTGCGAAAAAGAGGTAAGCGTTGAAAGGGCTAGGGAAGTCTTAGCGGCTTTTGAAGATGTAAAGGTTATAGACAATCCTGAAAAAAATGAATATCCTATGCCTGTAATCGCAACGGATACGGATTATGTGTATGTAGGTAGAATTAGAAAAGATTTATACGACCCGAAAGTGCTTCATTTCTTTAACGTAGCAGATCAGATAAGAGTGGGAGCCGCTACAAACGCAGTGAGAATTGCAAAAAAATGGATTGAAATGGAAGGAAGTAAATAATGGAAAAAAGAGGAATTATAGAAGCTCTTTTTGAGGGAGCTTTATGGAGAGGTAGGCTTATAGCGGTTTTAGCAGTAATATTCGGTATGGTTGGAGCCGTTGCTCTTTTTTTAATCGCAAGTGCGGATATATGGCATATGGCGGTTATTACCTATAAATATTTTTTTATGCATTATCATCCTGAAAATTTTCATGAAGAACTGATAGGCGGAATCATAGGGGCGATAGATTTATATCTTATAGCCGTGGTTTTATTGATTTTTGCATTCGGTATTTACGAGCTTTTTATAAGTGAAATAGATGATGCCGAAAACAGTGAAGCGGGTAATAAAATTCTTGCAATACACAGTTTAGACGAGCTTAAAGACAAGCTTGGAAAAGTTGTGGTAATGGTGTTGATTGTAAGCTTTTTTAAAAAAGTTATGCATATGGATTTTGATACTCCTCTTGAAATGCTGTATCTTGCCGGGAGTATTTTAGCACTAGCACTTGCGCTTTATTATATGCATAAGGGCGAACATTAATACAATGTAAAATTTTGCAATGGAAAATGTGCAATAAATTAAATTTTGAGGTGTAATATGAAATATATATTCGGTCCGGTGGCTTCAAGGCGTTTTGGAATGAGCCTTGGAGTGGATCTTTCCCCTGATAAAAAAAGATGCAATTTTGACTGCATTTACTGCGAATTAGACCCCGCAAAACCAGTAACTGAATATGAAATCCCTCCAAAACCGGAAGAAATTTTAAAAGAAATAAATAAAGCGGTTGAAAAGTTTGATTTTGAAGTTTTGACAATTACTTCAAACGGTGAACCTACTTTATATCCTTTTTTGGATGAATTAGTTAATGAACTAAAAGGACATAAACTTTTAATTTTAAGCAATTCATCCACCATACATAATAAAAAAATCCAAAAAACTCTTTGTAAATTTGACATAGTAAAACTTTCGCTTGACGCCGTTACTCCAAAAATCTTTAAGAAAATAGACAGACCCCATAAAAGTATCGATATCGAAAAAATAATAAACGGAATGATTGAATTCAGAAGAATTTACGATAAAGAGCTTATTATTGAAATATTGGTGGTAAAAGGAATAAACGACAAAGAAGAGGAGTTTGAAAAATTAAATGAGGTATTAGCACAAATAAAACCCGACAGGGTAGATATTTCCACAATTGACAGACCTCCGGCTTATAACGTTGAGGGGGTCAGTGTTGAGAGGCTTTTTGAACTTTCAAAAAAAATAGAAAACCAGCACATTTTTATACCTACGCGCGAAAAACTTAACTTCAAAATAGAAAATCTGACAAAAGAAGAACTTTTAACGACTTTAAAAAAAAGGCCTTTTACCGACAGTGATATTCAAAACATATTCGACGAGCACACAAGCAGGCTTTTTAACGATTTAATGAAAGAAAATTTAATTGAAGAAGTGTGGGTAGGGGGGATTAAATTCTATAAAGCAATTATGTAATATTATATGCTAAAAGCATAAAGCT
>JAMOQT010000120.1 GCA_027063865.1 Nautiliaceae bacterium | reverse complement strand
GGCATTTTTATAAATATTTTCAACTTCTTCGTCGGTTAGAGTTCTTACAACTTTTGCCGGGCTTCCGAGTATCAGGCTTCTTGGAGGAAATTTTTTGCCGCCTGTAACAAGCGCTCCGGCTCCAACAATTGATTCTTCTCCGATTTCGGCGCCGTCAAGTATAGTGGCGCTCATACCAATTAGACATGCGTTTCCTATAATGCAGCCGTGAAGCATAACTTTATGGGCTATTGTAACATTATCACCTATAATTGTCGGAAAGCCATCTCCAATTTTCTTTTCTTTTTTGTAATGTGTTACGTGTATCATTGTCATATCTTGGATTGATGTGCGTTTTCCTATTTTAATATAATGTACATCTCCTCTTAATACGCACCCAAACCATACACTTGAATCTTCTCCTATTTCCACATCACCGATAATATCGGCACTCGGAGCTATCCATGCGCTTGTGTGGATTTTTGGAAAATCGTCTTTATAGCGTAAAATCATCATTAGCCTTTTTTTGTTATAATTATATCAAAGGATAAATATGGCAAAGATAGATAAAATAAAAGAATTTATAGGTTGGTTAAAAGTATTGTTTGCTTTTTTTTGGTATTGATGTATCTTTAATTGCGTATTTATTTTTGCATTTTGAGGAAAATTCTTTATTTTTGGAGGAACTATGAAAGAAATTGTATTGCTAGTAGGATTGGTACTTTTTTTTGGCAGTATGTTAGTAATAATGAAAGATATTAAAAAATATCTTAACTAACGCATCTTTTTAAGCTCTTCAATTTTATCTCTTAGCATCGCCGCTTTTTCAAATTCAAGCGCTTTGGCGGCTTCTTGCATCTCTTTTCTTAATTTGGCGATTATAGCCTTTTTTTCCTTGGCCGGGATTTTATTTTTGCCTTTAACTTTGGCAATAGCTTCATATCCTTCTTCTTTTAAAGATTTGTCAAGTTTTCTGATTGTACTTTTTGGGGTAATGCCGTGCTTTTTATTATATTCTTTTTGTTTGATACGTCTTGTAATTGTGGTTTTTACGGCTCTATACATCGAACCGGTTATTTTGTCTTTTATTTTTTCTAAAACTTCTAAATCATCGTCTAAAATTACGGGCTCTTCAATTTTATTTGCAAACATCAAAACCCGCCCGTTTACGTTTCTTGCAGCCCTTCCCATAGTCTGAATAAGACTTGTTTCGCTTCTTAAAAAGCCTTCTTTGTCCGCGTCAAGAATTGCTACCATACTAACTTCCGGCAGGTCCAAACCTTCCCTTAAAAGGTTAATACCGATTAGCATATCAAATTCGCCTGAGCGTAAGCCTCTTATTATTTCGTTTCTTTCGACCACATCAATGTCAGAGTGCATATATTTAACTTTCAGTCCCATTTCAAGATAATATTTTTGAAGCTCTTCCGCCATTTTTTTGGTAAGTGTGGTAACTAATACTTTTTCACCTCTTTTAATTACCTCTTTTGCCCTGTCATAAAGCGTTGCAACCTGATTTTGGCTTGGCAGTATTTCTACAATCGGGTCAAGCAGCCCCGTAGGTCTTATAATCTGCTCGGCCACGCATGTTGATATTTCAAGTTCGTATTCCCCCGGTGTGGCTGAAACGAAAAGATAATGAGGCGCTTTATTTATAAATTCGTCAAACTTATACGGTCTGTTGTCAAGGGCGCTTGGAAGCCTAAAACCATATTCCACAAGCACTTCTTTTCTTGCCCTGTCTCCGTTATACATTCCTCTGAATTGAGGCAGTGAAACGTGAGATTCATCTACAATAACCAGATAAGGTTTGCCTTTAATTTCAAAATAATCCAAAAGGGAGTAAGGAGTTTCGCCGGGTTTTTTACCGGTTAAATGCCTTGCGTAGTTTTCTATTCCTTTACATGTGCCTGTGGTTTCAAGCATTTCAAGATCAAATTCCGTTCTTTGTTTGAGGCGCTGGTATTCTATAATTTTGCCTTGTTTTTCAAATTCTTTTAGTCTTTGCTGAAGTTCTTTTTCAATCGACTGAATAGCTTCTGCTAAGCGGTTTTGACCTACTATAAACTGGTTTGCCGCGTAAATTGTTATTTCTTTAAGGTCTTGAAGCTTTTCGTTTGTTATATAATCTATCGTATAGATTCTGTCTATTTCATCGCCGAAAAATTCAACCCTTATAACGTCGTCTTCAAAATATGTGGGGAATATATCTATTACCTCGCCGTTTACCCTGAAATTACCTCTTTCGAAATATTTGTCGTTTCTGGTGTAACCCATTGATAACAGTCTTAGCATAAATTCTCTTTGATTTATTTCATCACCTACGGCTATTTTTGCCACCATTTTTTTGTATTCAAGAGGGTTTCCCAAACCATAAAGTGCGGATACTGAAGCCACTACTATAACGTCGTCGTATTCCAAAAGCGAGGCGGTTGCCGATACCCTTAGCCTTTCTAGTTCTGCGTTTATGGAAGAATCTTTTTCGATAAACAGATCCTGCCTTGGAAGATAGGCTTCAGGCTGGTAATAGTCATAATAGCTTATAAAATATTCAACATGATTTTTTGGAAAAAACTCTTTAAATTCCGAATAGAGCTGTGCCGCTAAAGTTTTATTATGT
>JAMOQT010000119.1 GCA_027063865.1 Nautiliaceae bacterium | reverse complement strand
GTTTTATTTAAAAGCTGATTATTTTTATATTCTATTTTAACGCCTTTTAAAAAATTTGAAGGTGTACTTTTTATTATACCTACCAAATGTGAGGGCGTATAAGGAAACGTGAGCTTATCAAATGCCCTTAAAAGAATCTTATTCGCAAGATATGCTTCAAAAGCAAAAAATGTAGGCTTTTTTTCAGGATAGTATTTTTTAAAATATTTTTCAAATAAAACGGCTTCTTTTATCGACTTATCTTTATAATACGGCACTACTTCCGAAAAAATTATATTATCCCTGTTTTTAAGAAGTTTTACCAAACTGTCCGGATTAACGAATGAAACGGTACAAAACACTACTTTTGGGTCTATTTTTTTATATTTCTTTATAAACATCGCGCTGACTTTTGAAGTACTTCCCATAATTATAGCCTGAGGTCTGTTTTTTGCTATTTCATTAAAAGCGGGAGTTATAAAAAAGGTATTTCTTTTATACGCTCCGGCCGTTAAAAGATTCAAATTTCTCTTTTTTAAAATCTCATACGTATCATAGTATATTTCATTTCCGTATTCGTCATTTTGATAAAAAACGGCAATCTTAGTTAAATTATGCTCTAATAAATAATTTATAATTTTTTTTACCTCGTCTTTATATGACGCTCTGAAATTAACTACATATTTATTTTTTCTTAAAAATTTGGCTCCGCTGAAAGGAGCGTAAAGATAAATTGAATTATCATTCAGAAAAGGTAAAATTTCTTTTACCGTTGGGGTTCCGACTATTCCGTAAAGCAGAAAAAGATTGTTTTCATAAAGTTTTTTTATATTTTCCTGCGTGAGTTTAGGCTCATATTTGTCATCTAAAAATTTATATCTGATTTTTTTATCAAGTTTTTCCCCATATATTTTTAAACTAAGCTCTGTTCCCGATTTTACGGAATTTCCCATATCCGACATAATACCTTTAAGCGGCAGTGAAGAACCTATTAAATATTCCTGTTTAGAAGAGTTAAATAAGTAAAATATTATAACTATAACAAATAATAAAAAAATTAAACTCTTTTTCATATTTAGCCTTTCATATTTATTAAAACAAAGAAATGTGCCAATAAAGTGCCTTATATAGTTACTTTATTTTACTGTTTAAGCAAATTTTAAGTTTAGGAGTGTTATAATGTTTTCATCTAAAATAAAAGGTTTGAAATGTATGAATTCGTATATTTTTCAAAAGAACTTGATTTTCCGCTTCCGGAAAACATATTTCATACAAATGACACTTCTACAAAAGCAATTATATCCAACTCCAAAAAAATAGATTGTGAAATTTACGCCCCTGAGATTGATTTTTATATAAAAAATTCAAAAGAGAGTATTTTAAATAAAATCAATGCCCTTGAAAAACTATATGAAATCAGAGCCGTTAAATTCGACAATGCCAAATACAACGAATATCAAAAAGAAATCGGAAACAGACTGTTAATAATAGGCACAAAAGAAGAAGCCGAACAAATAAATCCCGAAAATTTTGAGGTTTACTATGCACTTCCTGAATGGATAAAAGAGATTAAAGGCACTATAGGAAACCTTGAATTTACAATTGACAAAAACGGAGAAATCATTCCTTTGGTTGTAGATCAGGCGCTCTGGTTTAACGCCCCTGAAATTGCTTACAAACAAAGAGGAATAATTGACCCGGCAGACATCGGTACAGAAAAAGCTCAAGAGATATTAAACAAAAGAACAGGAATATATAATTATAAAAATTTTATCACTTATGATATCAACATATGCCAATATAACGGCAGGGTATTGGCAGAAACATGCGGAAACTGCGTAGATGTATGCCCCACAAACGCCATAATGAAAATAAATGAAGAAAAAAAACTGCTCTTTTCCCATATAGACTGCGACGGATGCGGAGGGTGTGTAAGTGTGTGTCCAAGCGGAGCGCTTGATTTCAGTGCGATTCCAAGAGAAACTTTCACTGAAATTGCAAAATTTTACAAAGGGCATATTCCTTTTATAATTCCCGAAGATTTAATAGAAGGTCTGGATATAGAACTTAAAGAAAAAGTTTTGCCTCTTGCAATAGAAGGCGCCAAGTTTTTAGACGAAAATCATTTTTTAACTCTTTTTCAAGAAAGCGGCTCTCAAATCGTTTTTTACACAAACAGACTCTCAAAAGGTGAAAAAGAGGCGATAAAACTTATAAACGAAATTTCACAAAGAAAATATCAAAAAGACGCTATTTTACTTGCCCAAAATTTAGACGAACTTAAACAAGCGCTTAAAGAAGCCGAATTTATCCCTGAAGCTCATTATACAACAAACACGCACAACCTCAAAAAAAGAGAAAATTTCACCATAAGACTCTCTAATATTGTCGGTGAAGATGATTTAGGCGTAATAGACTTAAGCGGCAACAAATACATCCACTACGGCAAAATAGAAATCGAAGAAGACAAATGTACATTATGCATGGGATGTGTGAGCGTATGTAACGCAGGCGCCCTAACCGCCCATCCGGAAGATAATTCGCTTAAATTCGACGCAGGGGTATGTACCGAGTGCGGATACTGTGAAATAGCATGCCCTGAAAAATGCATAAACGTAATTTATGATAAATTAGAACTAAACCCTCAATATTTCGG
>JAMOQT010000118.1 GCA_027063865.1 Nautiliaceae bacterium | reverse complement strand
TTTGCAATTTTTTCCATTGCGTTTTCAATTTCAAAATCATCCACTTCAATACCTCTTTTTTTAATTTCACTTTCCAAAAGCTTTTGGTCTAGTAAAATCTGCAAAGCTTTATCCCGTTTAATATTCAAATTTTGAGAGAGTTTATCAATTTCATATGAAGTTACCGGAATATCATTTACCGTTGCTTCAATTTTATCAATTACCTGAGAATATAATAATCCGGCAAGTACAAAACTAATAACAATTTTTTTCATTTTTATCCTTTAAAAATTTCTCTTATTTTTTTTAGCGTTTCAAACATTTGCAATATTTCTTTTTCACCTACTTTTTCCAATATTTTTTTATGATAGTTTATTGCAATTTTTTCAACTTCTTTTAATGTTTTAATACCTTTTTTGGTAAGTAAGATATTAAAAGACCTGTTATTAATATTTTCTTTTTTAATTAACTCTTTTTTTTCTAACGATTTAATAATTCTAGTTATAGTGGCTTTATCTCTTTTAAAAAGTTCTGCAATCTGTGTAGGAGTCAATTTTTCAGATTCAAACACCAGTTTCAATACTCCGTATTGTTCCGAACTTATATCATACTGTTTTATTTCTTTATTAAAATTTTTTCTTAAAACATTTAATGTTACGGTTAAAGCATAACCTACCGAAGTGTCTTTTTTATGCTCCATTTAACATCCTTTTAAATTGATTATGCAATTATTGCAAGTGTAATTAATTATGTCAAGTATACCAATCTCAAAAATAAATGGGACATTTAATTTTGGAGTAAAAGAGTGTTAACCTACCCAACCATAGGTGAAAAGCAAGGTTGTTTCATACGAAATTATAAAGATAAAAATATGACAGCTTCGTACTCCTTTTTGATTACGTAACACTCAAATTTTGCTAAAAACTAAACGGGAAAGCCATTAAAAAAACGACAACTGCTTGTCGTTTTTAGGCTCATACGGCGATGAAAATGTATAAACTTGCACTTCATCATACGTCAAAGCATCAGACGCGTAGACACACTTTATTTAAGGCAAAATTTCGTTAAAATCTGCAATCCTGTCTTTTTTTACTTTTGTAATTTAAATTTTTTCAACGTGAAACAGCCCTACTTTGAGGTTTAAGATGTGTAGAAAGGAATGGTAATAAATGTATTTTTAACTTTTCCTTTAAAGTAAAGTCTGTTTTCATACAATCTTATATTAAGTCTTTCTCCGCTTTTTGGGTAAACTGTTACTTCATTTCCCACCAAACCTGAATCTTTGGCAACCAAAAAAGAAGCGCACATTCCGGTCCCACAGGCCAATGTTTCATCTTCCACGCCCCTTTCGTACGTTCTTACATAAAGTTCCCCGTTTTTAACCTCTGCAAAATTGACATTTGCATTATATTTATATCTCATTTTAGAAGCCAGATTTTTATCAAATTCATCAATATTTCCCAAAGTCACCAAATGAGGCACACCCGTATCATAAATCTTCCAAGTCCTGCCCTCTTCTTCAAACGTATCTTTAACTAATTTATGAGGAGTCAGCTGGGATTCAACAACATCCCCCTCAACTTCTGCCTCAATAACTCCGGCTAACGTTAAAAACTTCATTTTTGAAGGTGCTAATTCATTAATATAAGCATAGTGCGCAGCCGCCCTGCTCCCGTTTCCGCACATTTCGGCAGTACTACCGTCGGAGTTGTAAAACTGCCATTCAAAATCGTAATTTTCATGAGGAAGTATTACAATCAAACCATCCGCCCCTACCCCGTTTTGTCTGTCACACAGTTTTTTTGCCAAATCGCTTCTGTCTTTTTTTAAAAAAGCGTGATAAATAACAAAATCATTTCCGCTTGCACTGTATTTGCTTACAACCATTTAAAAAACCTTTAAAAAATCAATTTTACTTTTACAATCATTCCATTCAAACTCAAATTCATTTTGAAATTTTACTTCTTTGAACTCATCTTTATTTTCAAAAATTTTAACTTCATTATTTTCCGGATTTACAATAACATAATATTTAACCCCTACTTTTTCATACAGTTTATATTTTGTATTTAAATCTTTAAATGCGGTTGAAAGTGACAAAACTTCAACCACCATTTTTGCAACAGAGGAAAGATATGATTTGTTTTCATATTTTTCGCAAAATATGGAAACATCCGGCTGGACTACATTATATTCATCTATTTTCCAATCTATCGGTGCAATAAAAACTTCACATTCATCACAATTTAAATTTTTATTTAATTCATTATAAATTCTTCCTACAATTACCTGATGTTTAGGGACAGGCGCCGGTGCCATCGCATACGGTATCCCTTCAATAATTTCCCAGTTTCCTTCCCACTTTTTATAATCATCATATTTATAACGTTTAATTTCCGGTGCAGCCATTTTACTCCTTTGACATAATTATACTAAATTTATCATTTGCAACATAACTAAACACTTAAATGGTTGAAGGGTTTAGGAGAAGAAGTGTTGAGATATTATACCAATCAACAAAATAAATCAAACATTTATTTTTAAATGAAAAAAAGAAAAAAAATGTAAACCTCAAAATTTGTGCTTTAATATCTGATATAATTATAATAAAAAAGGTAAATTAAATGGTTTTAATAGCAGGGCCCTGCGTAATCGAAAGCAAAAGTCAGATTTTTAAAATAGCCGAGTATCTGAAACCTTACAGTGAAAAATATGATTTTTATTTTAAAGCAAGTTTTGATAAGGCAAACAGGACTTCACTGGATTCATACAGGGGTCCGGGAATTGAAAAAGGACTTGAAATATTAAATGAGGTCAAAGAAAAATTCGGATATAAACTTCTAACCGACATTCACGAAACGTGGCAGGTTAAAAAAGCCTCTGAAGTTGTGGACGTATTACAGATTCCGGCGTTTCTTTGCAGACAAACCGATTTATTGGTAGAAGCGGCGAAAACGGATAAAATCGTTAATATTAAAAAAGGTCAGTTTATGAACCCGGCGGATATGAAATATTCCGTTTTAAAAGTTCTAAAGACCAGAGGATGTGAAGAAGTAAATTATCATAACTCAAAAAAATATGGAGTGTGGCTGACTGAAAGAGGAACAACATTCGGATACGGTAATTTGGTTGTCGATATGAGAAGTCTATATATAATGAGAGATTTCGCACCCGTAATTTTTGATGCAACTCATGCAGTCCAGATGCCAGGAGGCGCAGGAGGAAAAAGCGGCGGTAAAAGGGAATACGTCCCCGTTCTCAGCCGTGCGGCTGCCGCAGTGGGAATAGACGGATTTTTCTTTGAAACGCATTACAATCCCGACGAAGCGCTAAGCGACGGGCCTAATATGATTACGCCCGACACACTTGAAAAAACACTTAAAGAAATAGAGTGCATAACAAAATGTCAAGGAGAATAAATGAAGATTATTGAAGGAAATTTACAATTAAATGGAAATGAAAAAATAGCGATAATTGCAAGCAGGTTTAATCATCTAATTACAGACAGACTGGTAGAAGGTGCTAAAGATGCATTTTTAAGAAACGGGGGAAAAGAAGATAATTTAGATTTAATTTTGGTCCCCGGAGCGTTTGAGCTGCCTTTCGGACTTAAAAGGGCAATAAAAACCGGAAAATACGACGGAATTGTTTGCGTAGGCGCTGTAATAAGGGGAGCTACTCCGCATTTTGACTATGTTGCGGCAGAAGCCACAAAAGGTATTGCAAACACTACCCTTCAAAGCGATATTCCCGTAACTTTTGGACTACTTACAACAGATACAATCGAACAGGCAATAGAAAGAGCAGGGACTAAAGCCGGAAACAAAGGTTTTGAGGCAATGGTTGGACTAATTGAAATGATAAATTTATATAAGGAATTATAATGGCAACAATAACACATGCAAGAGAAGCGGTAATACAGACACTTTACGCACAGGAAATGGGAAACGACAAAGCAACACAGCAGTTTGAAGATATTCTTAAAGATAAAAAAGTAAAAGGCGCCAAAGCGGAATTTGCAAGAAAATTACTTACAGGGATTTTACAAAATATTGACAAAATTGATACAATTATAAAAGAACATTTAATCGACTGGGATTTTAACAGATTAGATAAGGTTGATAAACAGATATTAAGAGTAGGTATATATGAGCTTTTATATACCGATACACCGTATCAAATCGTAATTGACGAAGCGGTTAAAATAGCTAAAAATTTTTCGGAAGATAAAGCTAAAAGTTTTATAAACGGAATTTTAGACAGAGTGGCAAAGGAAAAAATGAACAAATGAACAAAATCGAAAACCTAAAAAACAAAATTATAAAACAAAACACTTTTACAATTTTTATAATTTTAACTTTCGTAACTCTTGCTTCTTTTATGATTACATATTTTATTATATATGAAAAATACCAAACCGATATACGTTTAATTAAAAACAATTACATTGAAAACCAAAAAAACCTTATGAAATATCAAGTAAACAATCTCATAAATTTAATTGATACATTAAGACACGAAGAGTGTAATAAAACAAAATATCTCCTAAAAACAAGCAACCTTAACACATCAGAGATTTTAAAAACCAACGAAAATCCGCAATTTATGAAAAAAACACTTTATCATATAGACAAATCAACCCCTTTAATACACTGGACTCTTACAGATTTGAATGCAAATCCTATATATTTAACCCTGAAAGATTTTAACAAAACCAAAAGATTAAACCTAATAAAAAAACTTTTAAAAAACAACGCTAAAGAGACATATTTTATTCACAAAACTCCAATTGATGAAAAAATAACGTTTCAGCATATTTTTGACAGTTACCTTTTAACCACCGCAGTATATAAAAATGAAATAGACAGCAGGGTAAAAAAAATTATAAAAGAGGTTATTTACAAAATAAGATTCGGGGCTAAAAACAAAGGCTACATTTCCGTAGCAGAAATACTCAATTACAAAGGCGGAAAACATTTTGCAAGGGTCGTGGCACTTCCCGTTAAACCCTCAATGGTCGGAAAACTGCTTGATGACGATAAAAAAGACGCAAAAGGCAAACTATACCGAAAAGAATACCTAAAAATTGCCAATACGACAGGGGAGGGGTATGTAAGCTACTGGTTTTATAAATATTCCGATAAAGTCCTAAGACCTAAAATTTCTTATGTGAAACTCTATAAACCGTGGAACTGGCTTATTTTTACAAGCGTATTTTTAGATGATATAAACAGTGTTATATTGCAAAAAGAAGCTATGTTTAAAAAAGAAATACAAAAACTGGCTGTTTTTTATGTTTTACTCTATATCATAATGCTGTTTATAACCTATTATATCGTTCAAAAAGAAAATTCTATAATAAAAGATATTATAAACAGCTTTGAAAACAGACTTAATGAAAAAAACAAACTATTAAAACATTTAAACAAAAACCTTGTAAAAGAAGTTGAAAGAAAAACCGAAGAACTTACAAAAAATATGTTTACGGACAATCTTACAAACCTGCCTAACAGGGAAAAACTTATAAATGATATGGAAAACAAATACATTGCCATTATAAATATCGACGATTTTAAAGAAATAAACGATTTTTACGGGATACACGAAGGAGACAAACTTATAAAAAAATTCGGTGAATTTTTAAATAATTTCGCCCATACATATAAACTCTCAGGTGACGAGTATGCAATTATAAGCGATAATTTGGAAGAATTAAAAAATAGCGTCTCAGAAATAATAAAAAAACTTAAAAACACAAAATTTAACATTGCAAACGAAGAAATTAAACTCAATATAAGCGTAGGTATAGGAAAAACGCTCTCAGAAGCCGACACCGCCCTTAAATATGCGAAAAATAGACATGAATCCGTAACAGTTTATGATCAAAACCTTCCAATATTAAAAGAATTCGAAGAAAACCTCAAATGGAAAAAAATATTAAATGAAGCAATAGAAAACAATCTAGTAATTCCATACGTTCAGGCAATAATTGACAACTATACCAAAGAAGTGAAAAAATATGAATGTTTAATGAGAATCAAACATAAAGATAAAATATATACGCCGTATTACTTTTTGGAAATTGCAAAAAAAACGCATCAGTATGAAACACTGCAGAAAATTATGATAGAAAAATGTTTTAACAAATTTTCAAACCTGCCGTATAATTTTTCAATCAATTTATCTTTAAGGGATCTTAAAAACGAGCAGTTTATGAATTATTTAATCCAACAGATTGAAAAATACAATGTCGCAGACAAACTTACCATAGAGCTTCTTGAGGATGAGGAACTTATTTCTGATCAAAAAATAAACGAAATAATCCACAAACTCTCAAAAACAGGTGTAAAAATAGCAATTGACGATTTCGGAAGCGGATATTCCAATTTTGTATATTTAATAAAAAACCTTCCTATCAATACGCTTAAAATAGACGGAACATTGGTAAAAGACATACTAACGGATGAAAAACTTAAAAAACTGCTTAAAAAAATAGTGGAAATCGCAAAAGAATTTAATTTTGAAACAATAGCGGAATTTGTAGAAAATGAACAATTATATTTAGAACTTCTTAAATTAAACATAGACGCTTCACAGGGTTATCATTTTTCAAAACCGTTTGATACTGAAGAGTTAAAATAGACTGCTAAACCCTTAAAATTCAACAGCCTTAACGGATTTTTATTTTAATATTTCCGGTTTAAATTCTTCTATAAGTCTGTTTTTATCGGTTTTAAGCAAGTCTTTTTCAACAAGTCTGTATATTTTTGAAGAATTTTTAAGATTATCCATTACATCTTTTGAAATAGTTTTAGGCAGTGATAAAAACACTTTCTTATCCCCGTACTGTTCAATTAACATATCGATATCTTCAGCCACAGCTTTTACTGCTTCACGGTAAATTTCATCTTTTAAAGTGTGTTTTTCACCGCTTGCGGCTCTGTTTAAAAATCCCGCTTTTTTTACTCCGGCATCAACATCTAAAAGATCAGATACCCTTTTATGTGCTTCAACTATATCAATAGCCGTAATCAAATCAAGTTTCACTTCATTAGGTTTAAGACCAGCTTCCGCTTCCGGAGTTCTAGGATTCGCCCTGTATGCTTTAATTTCACCAAGAGATGCAACAATTACCAAATCGCCTACTTTCATAATTTCTCCTTTAATTTTTTGTATAAATATTATACATCAAAACTCGGTAATTTCCAATTTTTTTTATGCGCTATTATTCTTATTATGACTCCTATAATTAAAATTAATACAATTACGCTGTCACTTATACCGAAAACATATAAAAAAATACTTACAAATATACTGACACTGCCGTAAAAATTCTCTTTCAAAATAAACGGAATCTTATTTATAAGTATATCCCTAATCATTCCTCCACCCACTGCGGTAATCAGCGCCAGAAAAACAACACCGTATATATTAAATCCAGCATTTAGGGCAACAATGCTTCCGGATATGGAAAAAGAAACAAGTCCGATTGAATCACTGATTAAAAAAAGATTATTTTTCTCAAAATCAAATTTATGAAGTTTAAAATATATCCCTATAATCAAAACAGCAAGCACTATACTTCCGGGAATCACATCCGTAAAAGAATATACCTCCCTATCGGCCAAAACATCCCTTATTATTCCTCCCCCAAGAGCCGTTAAAAACGCACTGATTGTAATACCTAAAAGATCCAGTTTGTTTCTAACACCTATAATAAAACCGCTTATAGCAAAGGCTATAATTCCTATAATATCGGTAACTTCTAACATTTCACCCTCTGGGAATGCGTAATTGCCACCGCAATTGCATCCGTTATGTCAAGCGGTTTAATATCGGCTTTTATGCCGAGTATTCTTTTAACCATAAAAGCCACCTGCTCTTTTTTTGCTTTTCCGTTACCTGTAACCGCTCTTTTAACCTGTAAAGGAGTATATTCGCTGAAATTTCCATGAATCTGGAGGATTCTTAAAGAAAGAGCTCCCCTAAATTGTGCCAACTTTAATACAGTTTTGGGATTATACGCATAAAAAATATCCTCAATCGCAACCTCATCTATAGAATTATCATAAATTAAATCTATTCCCTCAATAAGCTGACTTAACTGATATTGAAGCTCTTTTTCGGTAATTTTTATAAATCCCGCATCAATAAGTGTTAATTTAGGTTTTGTTTCAATAATCGCATAACCGCATTTTATCGTTCCCGGGTCTATTCCCAATATTTTCATAATATCAATTCTCCCGTCTTTTCTCTTTTTTCACTTTCTATATTCACATAATATTCAATATTTATTCACATCTTATTCACTATGTGAATAAAACCATTTTACTTTTAAATTACGTTATGATAAAATTTAATTCACATAATTTTTCACATAATATTCACAATGTGAAAAACATTTTATTCACAAAGGATTATATTGAGTCTGTTTAAAAAAATAAAAGATTCACTAAAAAGTGAAAACATTGTGAATTATAATAAATTTATAAAAAATTTGGAATTTGACGAAAAAAACTCAACTTCCACGCATTTGATTATTAAAGCACCCAATATATTTATAGCAAATTTCGTAAAAAGAAAATATTTAAACAAAATAAGTGAAATATACGAAAAAGAAACGGGCATTAAACCGCAAATAGACATTATCACCAAAGAAATAATCCACAAACCGGTAACACTTGAAGAAATAATAGAACCAACCGCCCCAAGTTTACTAATCCCCGAATATACGTTTGAAAGTTTTATAGTAGGACCATCAAATCAATTCGCATATACCGCGGCAAAAAGCGTGGCGGAAAATCCAGGAAAAAATTACAATCCCCTCTTTATTTACGGAGGGGTCGGGCTTGGTAAAACGCATCTTCTGCAGGCGATAGGAAATTATTTAAAAAATTCGTTAAAAGTGCTATACGTAACAAGTGAGCAGTTTATGAACGAATTTACGGAAAACATCAGAATGAAAACACCCGAGAGGTTTCACGAAAAATACAGAAACTGCGATGTTTTACTAATTGACGACGTTCAGTTTTTTGCAGGCAAGGAAAGAACGCAGGAGGAATTTTTCCATACATTTAATGAGCTATATAACCAAAAAAAACAAATTTGCCTAACAGCCGACAGACCCCCTAAAAAACTTTATGATCTGGTAGATAGGCTAAGAAGCAGGTTTGAAGCGGGGCTTATAGTGGATATTCAGCCGCCGGAGCTTGAAACGAAAATAGAAATAATCAGAAAAAAATGCGAACTAAACGGTATTTACCTGCCTGATGAGGTTATCGAATATATTGCAACAAAACTTGATTCAAACATAAGAGAAATAGAAGGCATGATTACAAAAATAAACGCAATGTCAAAAATACTCGGAATTACCGAAATAACACTCGATTTTGCAAAACAGGCTCTTAAAGAACATATTAAAGATAAAAAAGAAGTTATTACACTTGAAGACATTATAAAACTCATCGCAAAAGAGTTTAACATTAAACCCAGCGAAATAATTTCAAAAAGCAGAAACCAAAATATAGTAGCAGCCAGAAGATGCGCCATATATTTAGCAAGGGAATTTACAAAAGAATCAACCCCGATTATTGCAAAATATTTCGGACTAAGAGACCACAGTGCAGTAAGCCACGCAATAAAAAGTTTTAACAAAAAATTAAAAGAAGACAGTGAGTTTAGAATAAAAATTGAAGAGCTTAAAAATAAAATTCAAATCAAAAAAAGTGAATAATGTGAAAAACTTTTTTTTCACATTCACGCCTGATTTTTAGGTATAATGGGAAAAAAATTAACTATTCACATATTAACGCAACTTATTATTACTATTATTTAAATTTAAACAAGGAGAAAAAATGCATATCAAAATTGAAAAACCGGTAATTGAAAGCATTTTAAACCAAATAATACCTTTTACCGAAAAAAAAGACAACACCCAAATAACATCACACATACTGATAAAAGCAAATGAAAAAATTACCATTAAGGCAACAGACAAGGAAATCGGTATTAAAGTAATTACAAATGCCCAAATTTTAGAACCGGGAACAATCACAATAAACGGAAAAAGGTTTTTAGACATTATAAAAACACTTCAAAACAAAGAAATAGAAATAAAAACACAAGAAAACCAAATAACAATAACACAGGACAGTTCAATATACAAACTAACTTCGTTTAATGCAAGTGAATTTCCAGAATTTCCAAATACCGATGAAATGAACAAAATCGAAATTCAAATAGAAGAACTAAATAAAGCAATCAAAAAAATTTATCCGGTAATTGACAACAACAATCCTAAATACGAATTAAACGGAGCTTTATTCGACTTAGGAGAAAAGAGCAATTTTGTATCAACCGACACAAGAAGACTGGCAGTTTTTTATTCAAACGCAAAAGCAAAAGAATCAAAAATAATAGTCCCTAAAAGAAGCATTGCCGAAATTAAAAGAGTAATAAGAGACGATATGGAAATTTTTTATGATGACGTTTATTTGATCTTAAAAAATCAAGAAATTATGTTTTTCACTAAACTTATAAACGGAAAATTTCCGGCTTATGAAAAAATTATTCCTCAAAACCTAAAATACGAAATAAACATACCAAAACAGGAATTTTTATCTCATCTAAAACAAGTAAGCATAATTTCAAACGAAGTAAAAATAACAATAAAAAACGAAAGCATAACTTTTGAAAGTATAAGCGATGAAACAATGCAGGCAAAAACAAGTTTTGAATTAAATACACCTCTTGATGAATTTACCTTTGCGGTAAACAGCAGATATGTTATGGACTTTTTAAACGTAATAGAAAGCGATACATTTGTTTTAGGACTGAATGAACCGAATATTCCTTTTGTGCTAAAAGATGATAATTTCATAACAATAGTAATGCCTCTTAATATTTGATATAATATTAAAAAAGCTGAAATTAAAGGAATTTAATGAGCGAATACGGTGCTAAGAATATTAGAGTATTAAAAGGTCTTGAGGCTGTAAGAAAAAGACCGGGAATGTATATAGGTGATACTTCCGTAAAAGGTCTTCATCATTTAATTTATGAGGTAGTTGACAACTCAATTGATGAAGCGATGGCAGGATTTGCCAATGAAATAAAAGTAAAAATAAACAAAGACGGAAGCGCAGAGATAACTGACAACGGTAGGGGGATTCCCGTTGATATACATCCTGAAGAAAAAATTCCCGCCGCTACTGTAGTTTTAACGGTACTGCATGCCGGTGGAAAGTTTGACAATAAAACATACAAAGTTTCAGGCGGTTTGCACGGAGTAGGGGTATCGGTTGTAAACGCCCTTTCAAAAAAACTAATTATGACAATTAAAAGAGACGGTAAAATTTACAGACAGGAATTTGAAAGAGGAAAACCTATAACCGATTTAGAAGTTATAGGAAATACAAACAGAACCGGGACTACCATACAATTCTGGCCTGATGAAGAAATATTTGAAACTACAACCTTTAAAAGTGAAATTCTTCAAAAAAGACTTAAAGAATTAGCCTATTTAAATCCTAATATCACTATTAAATTTGAAAACGAAAACGACGGAATAAAAGAAGAATACCATTACGAAGGCGGTATTAAGGATTTTGTTAAAACGTTAACCAAAAAAGAGTGTATTACGGATGTTATCTATTTCAACGACCATTACAGCGACGAAGAAAAGGCGCTTGACGTTGAGGTGGCCTTGTGTTACGACAGCGGATATGATGAAAAGGTTTTGAGTTTTGTAAACAATATCCGTACGCCTGAGGGTGGGACGCATGAGAGTGGATTTAAAGCAGGGCTTAGTAAAGCCGTAATAAATTATATAAATAAAAACATCAAGCTTAAAGAAAATATAAAAATTACCGGTGATGATGTAAAAGAAGGGCTTAACGCTATTGTAAGCGTTAAAATGAGCGAGCCTCAGTTTGAAGGACAAACTAAAGGTAAACTTGGAAGCTCATATGTAAAACCTATAACCCAGAAAGTAACATACGAATTTTTAACAAGATATTTTGAAGAAAATCCAAATGAAGCCAAAACAATTGCCGAAAAAGCAATAGCGGCTGCAAGAAGCAGGATTGCGGCTAAAAGAGCCAGGGATTTAACAAGAAAACAGGCAAAAGTAGGGGTAGGGACGCTTCCCGGAAAACTTGCCGATTGTCAAAGTAAAGACCCGAGCGAATCCGAACTTTATTTGGTTGAGGGTGACAGTGCGGGAGGAAGTGCGAAACAGGGTAGAGACAGAGTATTTCAGGCTATCCTGCCGCTTAGAGGTAAAATCTTAAATACGCAAAAATCAACCGACGCAAAAGCGTTAAGCTCTGAGGAAATTAAAAATATCATTACGGCACTCGGGACCGGAATAGGTCAGGATTTTGACATAGAAAAAATAAGATACAATAAAATCATAATTATGACGGATGCCGATGTTGACGGAAGTCATATCCAGACACTTATTATGACGTTTTTCTTTAACCATTTAAGAGAAGTTATTGAAAACGGATATCTTTATATTGCACAGCCTCCTTTATACCGATACAAAAAGGGTAAAATCGAAAAATACCTAAAAGACGATAAAGAACTGAATGAATTTTTAATCGAACAGGGCATTAATTCGATAGATATTACGGGAGTAGGAAAGCCTGAGCTAAAAGAGCTTTTAAAATATGCCGCCCTTTACAAACTTTTGCTTGAGAGGCTTTCAAAAAGATTCAATATCCCAGAAGTTATCAGGTTTTTAATAGAAAACGGCAACCTTGAAGAGCTTCCAAAATTCCTTGAAGGACTCGGGTTTAACATTATTTCAAAACACGGTAACCATTATTACATCCAGACAACCAGAGGGCTTGAAGAAATTACGATTGACGATAAACTTTTAAATCACCAGCTTTTTGTGGAAGCCAAAAAAGTTTATCAAAAACTTGAAGAATATAAAGACATAATTGAGAGGGATTATTTAGACCTTCTTGATGAGGTTGTTGAAAAAGCCAGAAAAGGCGCTCATATCCAAAGATACAAAGGTCTTGGAGAGATGAACCCCGAGCAGCTTTGGGAAACCACTATGAATCCGGAAAACAGGGTGCTTATCCAGGTAACGATGGAAGATGCCGAGGAAGCGGCCAAAAAATTCGAACTTTTTATGGGAAGTGAAGTCGGTCCTAGACGCGAATATATTCAGGCTAATGCAAAAGAGGTTGAAAATATTGATGTGTAGGGGAATAATATGAATGTTTATTATAGAGACGGAAAATTATTAATCGAAATTGATCAAGATATCGGTAATGTAAATGATATAATTGAATATATAAAAATAAAAGAACTTTTTTACAAAGCCAATAAACTTACCGAAAAAGAAATAAATAAATTTTCCGAAGAAGTTAATCAGAGTTATTATGATAATTTTTTAAATAATTTGCTTATTAAAAGAGGGATAATTGAAAATAGTAATTGATACTAATATAATTTTTTCTTCTCTTTTATCTTCTAATGAGAAATATTTAAAACTTTTTAATAATTATTCTTTTTATGCGCCTAATTATTTAATATATGAAATTTTTAAATACAAATCCAAAATTTCTAAATTTTCCAATTTGCAGTTAAGAGAAATAGATGAATTTTTTTCCTTTATTGTCAAAAGAATTAATTTTAAAAATGAAATTGATTTAAGTGTTTTATCATTAAAACAAGCATATGAATTATGTTATGATATTGATAAAAATGATATCGCTTTTGTAGCTTTAACTATTGAATTAAACGGAGTGTTATTGACAGGTGACAAAAAATTATATAATGGTTTAAAAAACAAAGGATTTGATAAGTTAATTAAAATGGAGGATTTGTTATGAAATACGGTGAAAAAGAAATTGTTGAATTTAATCCCGAAAATATGGAAATATGGCCGAACAAGCATAAAAAAAACTATTTAATTAAAATCACTCTTCCCGAATTTATGTGTAAATGCCCAAGAAGCGGATATCCCGATTTTGCAACCGTTTATCTTGAATACATTCCGGATGAGTGGGTTGTGGAATTAAAAGCTCTTAAAATTTTTATAAATTCATTTATGAACAAATATATCTCCCACGAAGACAGTGCAAACGAGATATTCGATACGCTTTACAATAAACTTAAACCGAAATATATGAAAATAACAATGGATTTTAATCCAAGAGGGAATGTTCATACGGTTATTGAGATAGATAGCGATAAAATCTCCAAATAACTTTCTTTATTTGTAATAAATCTTTTAAAATGTTAAAATAAGTAATATTTTTAAAGGATTTTAATGATTGTAAAAGCGCTTGAAAGTAAATATAAACCAACAGATATTGCAGTCGGGAGCGCCAGGAGCTGTTATTTCGGCAAGTATATAGTAACACCTGAGAGTGCTGCGAAGTGGGATAAAAAAAATGATCTTTTAAACTCAATTTTTAAAGCCGGACACCATACGACGCTTATGCATTACAATTTTACCTTTTTGATTGAAGGAATGAGCAGACTTCTTATTTGGAGGCTTTTACACTCTCATCCTTTTTACAATTCTGAACAGGTAAGCCAAAGATACGCCAAAATGAAACCGCAAAATTTCACCTACCCTAAAAACTGTGACAGGGAAAAATGGCAAAAATATTATGAAAATATGTTTTTTTATTACGAAAAGCTGATAGAAAAGCTTACACCCGAAATAGAAAAAGCTCTTCCTAAATTCAAAAAAAATGAAGCAAAAAAAAGAGCGCAGGAGTTTGCGAGATATCTGCTTCCTATGGGTATGAATGCACATTTATACCATACTGTTAACATCATAACCGCTTTAAGATACATAAACGCCACAAAAGTTATCCCTGAAGCCAAAGGGGAAGCGCAGGAGTTTATAAAACAGCTTAAAAGGGAAATGCTTAAAATTGACGAAAGCCTAGCTCCTTTAATTGAATTTGCCGAAAATGAGGAGGTTGTGTTCCCTGAAATCGATATTGGAGAAATAAAAAAGGAAAAAAACGTAACCAAAAAAGTGGAAGTGTTTGACATAGTCGATTACGATTTTGAACTTAACGCAAATTACGCGGGAGTGCTGAGGACTTCAAACATATATCTTGACGAAGCAATACTCGGAAGTTTTAATTCATACATTAAACTCTCTTTAAGCGCCGATGCGCAAAACCAGCGCCACAGACGCTCACCCGCCGTACGCCCTAAACTTGAGAGTATATATAAAAGAGATTTTTATATGCCGAAAATCTGTGAGAGCGTAAAAGAGCTCTATTTAAGGGCTATTGAATATTCGTATGATTTTTTTGAAAATCAAAAAGAGCTTTTGGGCTTTGGTGAAGCCGCGTATGCGCTTTTAAACGCACACAATATTGAAATAATCGAGCATAACGACTTTCAGGAGTTTGCGCATAAGGTTCAAATGAGACTTTGCTATAATGCCCAAGAAGAGATATTCGATATAGTATATGCACAGGTTCAGGAACTAAAAAAAGCCGGGGTTAAGGCTGCTGATAAGTTTCTGCCTCCGTGTACGCTTAGATTTGAGGAGGGAATTAAGCCCGTATGTCCCGAGGGTGAGAGATTTTGCGGTATTAAAGTTTGGAAAATGGAATTTGAAGAGTATGAAAGG
>JAMOQT010000117.1 GCA_027063865.1 Nautiliaceae bacterium | reverse complement strand
TACATCAGAATTTCATCTTTTGACAAAAACGTTGTCTCAAGACTGAAACAGATACTGCCTAAACTTAAAAAAGAAGGGAAAAAAGGGATAATTATAGATTTAAGAAACAATCCCGGAGGGCTTTTGAACCAGGCTACCGGCACACTTGATTTATTTATTTCACACGGAATTTTAGTATCTCAAAAAGGAAGGGTGAAAAGCGAAAACGAAGTATATTATGCACACAGTTTCGGAACATATAAAAACATTCCTATCGTAGTATTGGTTAACGGCGGAAGTGCGAGTGCGAGTGAAATTGTAAGCGGAGGTCTGCAGGACCACAGACGTGCGGTTATCGTAGGTGAAAAAACATTCGGAAAAGGAAGCGTTCAGGCAATACTGCCAGTAAATAAAGACGAAGCCGTAAGACTGACCGTTGCAAGATATTACTTGCCAAGCGGCAGAACCATACAGGCTAAAGGGGTAACCCCTGATATTATCGTTCATCCAGGCAAAATCGAAGAGGAAAATCTTACAGAAGCAACTATAAAAGAAGCAAACCTAAAAGCCCATTTAAAAGCCGAACTTAAAAAAATAGATAAGAAAAAAATTAAAAAAGAAAATAAAAACATTCAAAAAATTGACGGCGATTTACAGCTTTTAACCGGTGCGAACATATTAAAAGCCCTAATTATAAGCAACCCTCACTGAGGGCGCTTAATCTTTGCTAATGCAAATGCCAAAAGCGTAAAGCTGAAAGCTTAAAGCTTTTTAAAGTATTTAAATAAAGCAATATTGCATATATTGCTTTTAGCTTTTAGCTTTATGCTTTAAGCGTTTCCGAAAGGAAACTAAAACAAAGGAGAAACATGAAACTGTTATACGAAGGAAAAGCAAAAAGAATATACGAAACCGAAAACCCAAACGAAGTAATCTGTGAATTTAAAGATTCCCTAACCGCATTCAACGGAGAAAAAGCGGATGAAGAAAGCGGAAAAGGAGCTTTAAACTGTGCAATTACCACATTGATTTTTGAAGCCCTTGAAAAAGAAGGGATACCTACACATTTAATAAAACAGATTGATGAAACTAAACAGCTGGTTAAAAAAGTCGATATTATTTTAATAGAAGTTGTTGTAAGAAACATTGTAGCGGGAAGCCTAGCGAAAAGATTGGGATTGAAAGAAGGAACTAAACTGCCTTTTACAATTGTAGAATTTTATTATAAAAACGACAAATTAAACGACCCTTTAATAAATGATGACCACGCAATGGTTTTAAATCTTGTAAATACAAGAGAAGAGCTTGATTTATTAAGAGAATACGGACTTAAAGTAAACAAATTTTTAAGTTCATTTTTTGACAAAGTGGGTCTTACTTTGGTAGACTTTAAAATAGAATTCGGAAGAGACGAAAACGGCCAAATTATATTGGCGGATGAAATTACGCCTGATTCCTGCAGACTTTGGGATAAAGAAACAGGTAAAAAACTTGATAAAGATTTATTCAGATTCAATCTTGGAAATATAAAAGAAGCATACACAGAAGTATTAAACAGATTAAAGGATGTAAAATGATAGTTGCTATAAACGTTCATCTAAAAAAAGGCGTTCTTGACCCTCAGGGAAAAGCGGTTCACCATGCACTTGAAACACTTGGTTTTAAAAACGTAAACGGTGTAAGAGTCGGAAAACAGATTTTACTTGACATTGATACCGAAGATGAAGAAAAAGCAATAGCTCTTGCAAAAAAAGCAGCTGATGAATTACTTGCGAACCCTGTTATTGAAAACTATGAAATAGAGGTAAAATAATGAAAGTAAGCGTTATTGTTTTCCCCGGGACCAACTGTGACAGAGATACACAATGGGCATTTGAAAAAATCGGCGCTAAAGTTGAATTTATATGGCATAACGAACACGATTTAAAAAACCCGGATTTAGTAGTACTTCCGGGAGGATTTAGCTATGGGGATTATTTAAGAAGCGGTGCAATTGCAAGATTTTCGCCAGTCATGCAGGAAGTTAAAGAATTTGCAAATAAAGGCGGATATGTACTTGGAATATGCAACGGTTTTCAGATACTCCTTGAATCGCATTTGCTTCCGGGCGGTATGACAAGAAACGAAAATCTGCATTTTATTTCCAAATTTCATCATTTAAAAGTTATTGACAACAAAAACAAATTTCTCCAAAACTTAAACGTCGGAGATATTGTAAATATTCCGATTGCACATGCCGAGGGGAATTACAAAGTTGATGATGAAACACTCAAAAAAATGTACGACAACGGACAGGTGATTTTAAAATACTGCGATAAAGACGGAAACGAACTCAACCCTAACGGAAGCGTAGATGCGATTGCAGGAATTTGCAACGAAAACAAAAACGTATTTGGGCTTATGCCTCATCCCGAAAGAGCAATGGAAAGTCTGCTTGGCGGCAGTGACGGAATTAAAATGATAGAAGGATTCATGAAGTGAAAAAACTTTTTATATTTATTTTAGTTCCTTTTTTCCTGTTTGCTTATAAGGTAGATATCTACAAATGGGGTAAAAAAGATACGTTTTACGGATTTTTAAAACGTAATTCACTACCTCTGAGTATTTATTATAATCTCCCTTTAAAAATAAAAAGATATGTAAGGGCAATACCAAGAGGTGAGAGTGTTTTTATTTTAAAAGACAACAACATTATAAAACAGGCATTAATACCTATAAAT
>JAMOQT010000116.1 GCA_027063865.1 Nautiliaceae bacterium | reverse complement strand
GATAATATTTTTAAAATAGGCGAATGGGTGAAAATCGGGAATGCCGAAGGTATAGTTGAGGATATAGGAATGCGTACCACAAAAATCAGGGCGTTTGACAAAAGGCTGATAGTCGTGCCAAACTCGGTAATAGCAAATTCCAACGTGGAAAACTTTAATAGACGCGACAGACGCAGAATTATGATGAGGCTTGGGCTAACTTACGACACAACCCTTGAGACGATGGAAAAAATATTAAGCGATATAAGAAAGATGCTTTTAAACCATCCCGATATCCATAACGAACCGATACTTATATATTTTGACGAATATCAGGACAGTGCGCTTAGCATATTCTGCTACTTTTTTACCAAAACGGCGGTGTGGGATGAATATTTAAAAATAAGGGAGGATGTGAACTTCAGAATAAAAGAGATAGTTGAGAAAAACGGTGCGTCGTTTGCGTTTCCGTCAAGCAGTCTTTATATAAATACACCTGTAAGGATAGAATATGAGGGTAAATAAATTTTTAGTTTTTTTTCTTTTAATATTATTTGTTGTTATATCCGGTTTTATTTTTGTTTTAAATACCGATTACGGCAAAAATATTATAAAAGAGTATATTGAAATAAAAATACATAAATATATGCCTGGCGTCAGGATAACGTACATAGATTACGGTTTAAAAGATTTTTCAGTAACGTTAAAAAAGGGTGAGAATATTGTCAAAATATATGGGGATATGTTTCCATTGAATGCTGTTTTTGAAGGGAAATTAAAAGATGTTTCCGTTTTATATCCGGAGTTGAGGGGAGAAGCAGAAATAAACGGAAATGTTTATAAAAAAAACGGTTTTTACCTAGCGGAAGGAAAGGCTTTTTTTGCTGACGGTTTTATGAATTTTAGCGTAAAATTTAACAAATACATTGAGCTAAAAGGCGAAGGAGAAGAGTTTGATTTGCAAAAACTGTTTTATATGACATATAAGGATTTTCCGTATCTAAAAGGTAGGACGGCGCTAAAAATTTTAAAAACACCGCAGCAATCTTTAATCAAGTTAAAAAGCGTGGGTGTTTATACAAAAGTTATAAATACCCACTTTGAATCTCAAACCTCAATTACAGGCGGTTTGAAATCGGGTGATTTCGTATCCGAAATCAAAACGGATATGGGTAAATTTCGTCTTAAAGGCAAATATAATGATAATTTGTTCAAATATGTTTTTCGAGCGGAAAATGTGAAACTTAACGCTTTAAAACCCCTTTTGATTTTTCCTTTTAAATGTGAGGTTTCTTTTAAAGGGGATTACGAGCCTGAAAACAAGACTATTAAATTTAAAGGTAAAGATTTTGAAGGTTATATGAATAAAAAAATAAATATAACTTTTAAAACAACATCGCAGAGGTTTTTTAATTGTATAGGGGTAAAAAAGTTATTTGACGGGAAAATTTTCGGCAATATAAAAATAAATAATCAAAAGGGTGATTTTAATATTGTATGTGAAAAAGTGAAATTTTTAAAAAACATTCTAATTGCTAGAATTTATAGACAAACAGGAATCGATATTACAAAACAAAACATAAACAAAATGTTTATTAAAGGAGAATTTGATAATAAAAGGGTTCTTTTAGATATTTTAGGCAGTATGAAAAATTTCTCTTTTAACGTGAAAAAGGGTGTATGGGAATATGCAAAAAAATTAAATATGATTTTATATATGAGAAAAAACGGAGTGTTTTATAAAATTTTAATATCCGGAAACAAAGTTAAACTGCTTAAACAAAGAAAAGTTAGAAAAACAGATAATACTATATTAGTCTATTGATATCAACTTTCTTGACAAATTGGTATTTATAATGTATAATTACATTGTAAAATACCACATAAAAGGAGGGGAGAATGTGGCCAACAGTATTTGATCCGTTTAAAGAATTACAAGATATCGAAAGAAGAATTGGAGCGGTACTTAACACTAACAGACCAGTCCAAAAAGTTGAAACATTTACTCCTGTAGTAAACGAAAAAGTTGACGAAAAAGGTTATACGTTAGAAATTGATTTACCAGGGGTAAAAAAAGAAAATATTGAAATTTCCGTAAATGATGGAATTCTAACAATTTCAGGCGAAAGAAAACTTGAGAAAAAAGAAGAAAAAGAAAACTATACAAGAATCGAGAGCTTTTTCGGAAGATTTGAAAGAAGTTTTAAACTGCCTGCAGACGCTGACAGTGACAATATTGAAGCTAAATATGAAGACGGCGTGTTAAAAGTATTTATTCCAAGAAAAGTAAAACCGGAAGGTAAAAAAATCGAAATTAAATAACTTTTACCTTCTACTTTTGTCTTCACTTTTTCCTCAAGACTGTTGAATATAAAATAATATTCAAACTTACCCAATCAGCCATAGTGAAAAACGTCAGGTTTGTTTTTGGATTGGTATTACATACCTAATAGTTTTCAGCAGATTTGCTATAATTACAAAAAAAGGATATCAAAAATGAAAAAATATATTTTTTTATTATTGTTATTCATAACTATACTCACTGCGAATACTACAAATGAGCAAATATTAAAAAGACTGGATCAAATACAGCATAATCAGGAACTGATAAAACAGGAAATGAAATTACGCTTTGAATCGATAGACAAACGTTTTGAAGCAATCGATAAGCGTTTTGATATGATGAATGAAAACTTTAATAAACGTTTTGAAATGATGAATGATAATTTCAACAAGCGTTTTGAA
>JAMOQT010000115.1 GCA_027063865.1 Nautiliaceae bacterium | reverse complement strand
GCGGCGTTTCAGAGTGCAAAAAGCATGGCGACAAACGCTATAAACATATTACAAAGTTAAGGAATAAACGATGGCTTTTATCAATAAAATTGAAAATACAAACAATATCGGAAATGTTGTTAACAATAAAAACAAAGCGGATGGCGGTTTTGATGAACTGCTGAAAAAAGAGCTTGAAGCCACAAACGACATTATGCAAAAAGCAGACAAAGCCGAGGCCGATATCGCTACAGGAAACGTAAAAGATTTAGCTAAAGCTTCCATTACAATTCAAAAAGCCGAAATGCAGATGAAAATGGTATTAGAAGTTAGAAACAAAGCCATTAACGCCTACAAAGAGCTGCTAAAAACCCAAATGTAATGAAAAATACTAAAATCCCCGTTATTTATATAATCTTTTTTCTTTTTGTAATGGCACTGTTCGGTGCCTTTTTGTTTTTCAGCGTCACCAAACCCAAAAGCTATTTCAATCCCAAAATCACTAAAATCGAAAGTGCCGTAAGAGGCAACATAAAAACCGAAAATTTTACGCTTGCAAAGAGTGAAAAAATTTACAGCGTTTATATAAAGCCGGTTTATATAAAAAAAACAAAAAAAAAGATGTTTGTAGACCTTTTCAGTATTTATACCGGCGTTGATAAAAAAACACTCTATAAAAAACTGAAAAAATACAAAAAAAGGGTGCTGCTTGCAAAGGTGGACTTAAAAACCAAACAGCAGCTGGTGTATTTAAGACGTATACTTGATTATTACAGGGTGTTTGCATCCGTCGGGGGCGTTAGGCGAGCATATGACATTGAAAGCGTCGTTTATGTCAAAAAAAACAGATACGAAGCGCTCTTTAACAGGGTATATCCTTACGGGGATACGTTTGAGCCGTTTCTTGGAAGGTATCTAAAAGACAGGGGCAGGGGGGATAACGGAATTGAGGATTATTATGACAATATTTTAAGACCGCAGAGAAACGGGATAATAATAGGATACAGGGATGTAGCCGGAAATGTGATATATGATAAAAATTCCGTGGTCAAATATCCGATAAACGGAAAAGATATAAAACTTAACATTAACCTTGTGCTTCAAAGGCGCATAGAAAAATTGCTTGATGAGGCAAAGAATCTTTACCGCGCAAAAGAGGTAATGGCCGCCGTTATGGATTCAAAAACCGGTAAAATCCTAGCTATCGCCACTTCCAACAGATACAACCCGAAACACATAACCAAAAAAGATATTCCGAATATGAAAATAAGCGCCGTAAGATATCTGTACGAACCTGGTTCTGTAATGAAGCCGATAACGTTTGCGATTCTTTTGGAAAACAAAAAAGTAAATCCCTATGAAGTGTTAAACGGTTACAACGGACACTGGAAGCCCGAATGGAGAAAAACGCCCATCAGGGATGATGACCCTTTTGCGTGGCTTAGCGCCGAAAACGCCCTTGTATATTCAAGCAACATCGTAATTTCGCAACTTGCGCTAAGACTTACAAACAGGCAGTTTTACGAAGGCTTAAAGAAATTCGGCTTTTCAAAATACAGCGGCATAGATTTGCCTTACGAGTTAAAAGGAGTAATAAGAAGCCTAAGGGAGCTTCACTATCCCATATACAAATCCACAACAGCATACGGATACGGGATAATGGTTAATTTTATACAGCTTTTAAAAGCTTACAACGTTTTTAACAACGGTGGTGTTGCCGTTACTCCCAAAATTGCCGATGTTAAAAGTGAAGCAAAAAGGGTCATAAGCGCCAAGACTGCCGGGGAGATGCTCAGAATCTTAAGAAAAATCGTTTTAAAAGGGACGGCTAAAAACGCATATATCGATGGAGTTTTTACAGCCGGCAAAACCGGGACGGCGCATGTCAGCAAAAACAACAAATACGAAAAAATTTACAATTCTTCATTTTTCGGTTTTGCAAATGATTCTAAGCATAAATATACAATCGGTGTGACTTTTTTGGATATAAAAGCTCCCTTTCCGAATTATTTTGCATCACAAAGTGCTGTGCCTTTATTTAAAAAAATTGTTATAATAATGCGAGATGAAAAAATGATAGGAGATTGATATGAGTGAAAACCTGCCGCAGACACTATTGGATTTGCTGAATTACAAATTTCTTTCGCTTCCGGTTTACAAGATTGTTTTGGCTTTTTTGATATTTTTTCTCTTTTTGTTTGCCAGAAAATTTTTTACGCTGATAGTACTCTCTTTTTTTAAAAAACTTGCGGCAAAAACAAAAACGGATTTGGATGATAAATTTCTACATGCCATCCGTAATCCTCTTAGGCTTTTGTTTGTTATTGCGGGGATTTATTTTCTTTTTTATTTTCTTGAAATAAACGCAGCGGTGTTAAATCATTTGTTAAAAGGTATGCTGATATTCGATCTGTTTTGGGCAGTATATAACATCATTACCGAATTTGAAGACTATGTATATCAGATACTAGGTAAATTCGGAAAAGCATCAAGGGAACTTGCCTCGTTTTTAATCAAACTTACCAAAGCTTTTATAATAACCATAGGTATAGTGGCACTTCTTCAGGACTGGGGGATAAATGTTACGGGATTTGTGGCGTCTTTAGGACTTGGAGGTTTGGCGTTTGCGCTGGCGGCAAAAGACACAGCGGCTAATATTTTCGGAGGAATTGCAATTTTAACGGATAATATTTTTAAAATAGGCGAATGGGTGAAAATCGGGAATGCCGAAGGTATAGTTGAGGATATAGGAATGCGTACCACAAAAATCAGGGCGTTTGACAAAAGGCTGATAGTCGTGCCAAACTCGG
>JAMOQT010000114.1 GCA_027063865.1 Nautiliaceae bacterium | reverse complement strand
GTAATACCGTTACCTTGAACCCAAAGTGCTCTTATAGGTGATGGTGAATAGATTTTTTCTTCCTGTAATACACCTTGCCACCATTTAGCAAGTGTAAATCCTTTTGTATGCATCCATTTTTTAGAAGCAAATCTTTTTTGTAACCAGTCAAAGTCTACTCCCCAGTTATGTGCGAAATATCTCCAGCTGCCTTCACTAAGACCGTAATATCCTGGTAGTGAATGAGACAGACAACACATATCGGTAGCACCCTGAACGTTGTCATGACCTCTAAGGATATTACATCCTCCACCGAATTTACCCATATTTCCAAGAGCCAATTGAAGTATAGGTGCCATTCTGGTATTTGATGAACCTATGGTATGCTGTGTAAGTCCCATAGCCCAAATAAGAGTTCCGGGTTTGCTTGTAGCATAAGCTCTTGCAATTTTATATACAAGACTTGCCGGTACACCTGTTACATCTTCTACTTTTTCAGGTGTCCATTTTTTTGCTTCTTTAATAACATGATCCATTCCGAATACTCTGTTTTCAATAAATTCAGGATCATGCCATCCGTGTTTAAAAATAAGATGTAACATTCCGTACATAAATGGAATATCCGTACCCGGTCTTATTTTTGCGTACATATCCGCTTTTGCGGCTGTTTTTGTATATCTTGGATCAATTACAATTAAAAGTGCGTCGTTTCTTTCTTTTGCTTTTAGGATATGTTTAAATCCTACCGGATGATTTACCGCAGGATTAGCTCCGAAAATAATAATGGCTTTTGAATTTTGAATATCTCCAAGATGATTTGTCATAGCGCCATAACCCCATGTGTTCGCGACCCCCGCGACTGTTGCGCTGTGTCAAATCCTTGCTTGGTGATCTATATTGTTTGTCCCCCACATTGCTGCGAATTTTCTGAAATAATATGCCTGTTCGGTGCTCATTTTGGCACTTCCTAAAAACATAGCAGCATCAGGTCCGTTTTCTTTTCTAATCTGAAGCATTTTTTCGCTGATTTCGTTTACCGCTTCATCCCAGCTAATTCTTTTCCATTTTCCGTTTACTTTTTTAAGAGGATGTTTAACTCTTTTTTCAGTTCTAACATAATCTATTGAATCAATACCTTTACAACAGTGGCTTCCGTGACTGATAGGATGGTCTTGTGCGACTTCCTGTCTAACCCACACACCGTTGTGAACTTCTGCTATAATTCCACACCCAACTGAACATGTAGTACATACAGTTTTGACTTTTTTACTTCCAGGGTAAGGGTCTTTGATCTCTTCATCGGTGGCATTTCTTACAGCCGGTGCTGCGCTTAGCATTGTAGCACCTGCTACTCCGGATAATGCCGCCATTTTCAAGAAAGCCCTTCTACCCACTTTCGGATTCATGTTTTGAATTGACATTTTTGCTCCTTAAATGGCGTTTTTGTAATAAATTTCCCAGTTTTTGGTTTTGCGATAAAGAATCTCTTTTTTCGGAGAGTGTCCTCTTACCACACCGTTGTCATAATCCGGCTGTGCGGATTTGGCAAAGGCCAGTGTTGAAGAAGCGACACTCAGTGCTCCGATTCCAAGAGCTCCTTTTAAAAAGCTTCTTCTTTTCATTTTTACTCCTTTTTAAAGGTCCCTTTTACGGATTTATCTCCTAAGAGATAACGGCAGGACTCGGTTAAGCCCTGCGGTTATCTCTTAAAGCCCCACAAAACTTACGTTTTGCGGGGAAATATTTAATTTTCCATTTTCCATTGAAACATTTTTCATTGTCCATTTAAACTTCATCTTCAACATCTCCGCCTTCTTCAAGGTTACATACCAGGCTTTCGCTTTCTTTTTTCTTACGTTTTTTTCTTAAAGCCGCTTCTTCATCCGCTATACATACGTTACATACTTCTTTTTTAACTTTTTCAATTACCGGTTTTGGTTTTTCAAGGAATATTCTTTCGCTTTCTATAAACGCTTTTAAAACAACCGCAATATCTTTATAAAGGTCTGAAGCCTGATGCATATAAACGTTTTCTATAAAGTCATCTATGAAAGTATTCAAAACATCAAATGTTTTCCCTTCAAGCCATTCTGATTTTTCATCACCTTTTAATTTTTCTAAAATAAGATGCTGCATAAAAGGAAGAATGAATCCGATATCGTCTTCACTGTCTTTATACTCTTCATTTTTTCTAAATTTTGAACTAAGCACAATATCCACCATTTTAATTTTCATTTTGCCGTTTTCAATTTCTTCGTCATAAAACGATGCGGTGGTAGGGACAGGATCTTGGGAAAGGTCGTAAAAAATTTCATCAAATTCATCAGCTAATTTTTGAGGATCGTAATTTTCCACAAAATGTTCAAGCGCTTTTTTTGAATTTTCTTCAAGGGCGTGTTCTTTTAGGATTTTTGCTGCTTCCTTTACTCCTGCGAATCTGTCTTTATCATAAGTAAAAGTAAAAAGTTTTGAAAAAAAACCGTAATAAAAAGCTCTTGCTTCGTTAATTTCCCTGTTTTGCATTTAATTTCCTTTCTAAATAGTCGTTAAAGACAAGTTTGGCTTTACATTCTTCGCAGCAGTAAATTGATTTTCTTTTTATTTCATCGGTAAACACAGGTAAAAGCATGGAAGCGATTTTTTCGATCGATTTTTTAGGTGCGAACGGTTTGCCACACATAATACAGTAGAAAAGCTCATCTTTTGCCATTGTTTTTTGACCGAAATATTGAGGGTTTAGTTCTAATTTATCATAAATTACGTTTATGCATTTTTCAGGGCATGCTATTTCACAGTATCCGCACTCGGTACATACCCCTGCGTCGAATTTAAGCGAATTATCTTCCG
>JAMOQT010000113.1 GCA_027063865.1 Nautiliaceae bacterium | reverse complement strand
CGATATTTTTAACGTGGGATACGGCAGGGGGTTAAGTGTCAAAGAAGTAATCGATACGGTGAAAAAGGTAAGCGGCGTTGATTTCAAAGTTGAGAATGCACCAAGAAGAGCTGGTGACCCTGCTATGCTTATATCGGACAATTCAAAAATAAAAGAAAAAATGAAATGGTATCCGAAATACGACGATTTGGAATTCATATGCAAAACCGCGTATGAGTGGGAGAAAAAACTTATTTGATATAATTGTAAAAATTAAAAGGGCGGGGATGAAGAAGCTTTTAATTTTAATATTATTTGCGGTTGGTTTATTTTCAAAAGTCAACATCAACAAAGCAACAATCAAAGAACTGGACTCTTTAAACGGCATAGGATATAAAAAAGCCGCAGCAATTATTGAATATAGAAAAATCCATCCGTTTAAAAAAATAGAGGATATTATGAAAGTTAGAGGTATAGGTAAAAAGACGTTTGAAAAAATAAAAGGCGAAATAGAAGTAAAGGATAACGATTGAAAATAGCGATAGCAGGAACAGGATACGTAGGGCTCAGTAATGCGGTTTTACTTTCACAAAACAATGAAGTGGTGGCACTTGACATTATTCCCGAAAAAGTGGAAATGATAAATAAAAGAATTTCACCAATTGAAGATAAAGAAATTACTGAATTTTTCCAGACTGAAGAGCTTAACTTAAAAGCCACAACCGATAAAAAAGAAGCTTATGAAGGGGCAGAATACGTAGTGGTGGCTACACCAACCGATTATGACCCCGTTACCAATTATTTCAATACCAAATCAATAGAAAGCGTAATAAAAGATGTAATCGAAATAAATCCAAAAGCTACTATTGTAATCCGCTCAACCATCCCGATAGGATATACCGAAAGAATAAAAAAAGAGTTTAACTATCCCAATATTTTCTTCGTACCCGAATTTTTAAGGGAAGGTAAAGCCCTTTTAGACAGTCTGTATCCCAGCCGTATAATTGTGGGTGACAAAACAGTAAAAGCGGAAATTTTTGCAAATCTATTAAGAGATGGAGCATTTAAAGAAACCATTCCTTTACTTTTTACAAACAATACCGAAGCCGAAGCCGTTAAGCTTTTTGCAAACACATACCTGGCGATGAGGGTTTCTTTTTTTAACGAGCTTGATACGTATGCCGAGGTAAAAGGTCTTAACACCAAAGATATTATTGAAGGCATATGCCTTGACCCCAGAATCGGAAACCATTACAACAACCCGAGTTTCGGATACGGCGGATATTGCCTGCCAAAAGATACGAAGCAATTAGTGGCGAATTATACAATCGAAAATATCCCTCAAAGATTGATGGAAGCAATTGTGGACAGCAATACGACCAGAAAAGAGTTTATAGCAAAAAGAGTGCTTGATAAACTATCAACCATCAACAATCAACAATCTACAGGTACTGTAGGCGTTTACAGGCTGATTATGAAAGCCGGAAGCGACAATTTCAGAAGCAGCGCTATTTTTGACGTTATGGAAATGCTTAAACCTTTTGTGAAACTTGTGGTTTATGAGCCTATGGCAAAAGGCGATGAGGTGGAAGGAGTCGAGTTTGTGAGTGATTTTGATGAGTTTGCCAAACGGGCGGACGTAATTCTTGCTAATAGAATAGATGAAAATCTTGAAAAAGTTAAAGATAAAGTTTATACCAGGGATATTTATTCAAGGGATTGATATGTTGGATTTTCATCTTAAAGTATTAAATGAAAGTATTGATATACTCAAAGGTATAAAAAAAGAGCTTATTGAAAAGTACGGTGAAGTTGATATTTCAAATTTCGAAGATATAAAATTTTTAGATATTAAGACATTGGATGCTCTGGCTTACAGATTTGGTAAAGTACAGTCGCTTTTAGGGGAAAAAGTATTTAAAGAGATTTTGGAAAAATTAGGTTATGATTTAAGTGATAAAAGTTATATTGATATACTTCAGTATCTTGAAAAAGAGGGGATAATTGAGAGTATATACCGGTGGAAAAAGCTTAGGGAAATCAGGAATTCACTCTCCCATGATTATCCTGAAGAGATTGAATTTGTAGTGGGGGCGTTAAATGAAATGTTGAACAATATTGAAACATTTGAAAGAATAGTTAAAAAAATAGAGGAAAAAAATGAATACGCAGATAAGATTACATCCGAAAGAAATTAAAATCATAAAAGAAACTGTTTTAAACGTTTTTGGAAAAAGCGATATTTATATTTTCGGAAGCCGTATCGATTTGAATAAAAAAGGCGGGGATGTGGATATATTTGTCATTCCCCAAAATTATGAAGATTTGTATGAAAAAAGAATAAAAGCAAAAATTTTCTTAAAAGATTTGCTTTTTAGAAATGTGGATATAGTTGTGCATAAAAATTTTGGATACGAAATAGAAAAAGAAGCGTTAAAAGGAATAAAATTATGAAAATACTCATAACAGGCACGGCGGGATTTATAGGGTTTCATCTTGCAAAAAGGCTGATTTCAAGAGGCGATGAGGTAGTTGGGCTAGATAATATAAACGATTATTATGACGTAAATCTTAAATACGGAAGACTGGCTGAGACGGGTATTAAAAGGGAAGAAATTGAATATAATAAATTAATAACAAGTCACAAATATCCCAATTACAAATTCATAAAACTAAACCTTGAAGACAAAGAAAACATCAATAAACTCTTCAAAAAAGAAAAGTTTGACAAAGTCTGTCATTTGGCAGCTCAGGCGGGGGTTAGGTATTCTCTTGAAAATCCGGACGCTTATATCCAAAGCAATATAGTGGGGCATATGAATATCCTTGAAGCTGTAAGACACAATGACGTTAAGGCTTT
>JAMOQT010000112.1 GCA_027063865.1 Nautiliaceae bacterium | reverse complement strand
GCATCATAACTGAAAGGGTTTTGATGGTGATGTGCGTGTCCTTCGATAAAAACTTTCAAAGGGTGGTCTTTATGAAAAAGCCATGCATGAACGGCGTATTCCAAAAACGTAAAAAATATCGCTCCTACTGCAAAAAACGCTATACTTGCCCAAATATCTGTTGAGTAATATATACTGAGTCCTAAAAATACTACAGCTGTTAAAAAATCAGTTGCCAAACTTAAATAATAATTCCATTTACTAGCAGTGATTTTTAATATAAAATCTTTCATTTTCTTCTCCTTAAGTTCTTTTTATAAGAAGTGATAACATATTATTATATCGTAAAATTATAGCATTTTGATATAATTAAATAAAAAAAGGACAAAAATGTATGAAAATAGGCAAGAAGCCGGAAAAGCGCTGGCTGAGAGATTAAAAAAACTGCAAATTGAAGGAAAAATTGTAGATCCTGTTGTAGTTGCATTGCCACGCGGCGGAATTCCTGTGGCACTTGAAATTGCAAAGGAATTAAAAGCACCGCTTGATTTGCTTTTTGTTAAAAAAATTCCCTCACCCGGAAACGAAGAACTTGCAATCGGAAGCGTAAGTGAAAACGGAATTGTGTTTTTAAATCAGGAAATGATTCAAAGACTCGGTATTGATGAAATTTACATTCAGGAAAAAGGAATAGAAAAAATTCAGGAAATGGCAAGACTTAGAAATAAATATAAATATGAACCCATCCTCCTTGAAGGAAAAGATGTAATACTTGTAGATGACGGAGTAGCGACGGGGGCAAGTATGTATTTAGCCGCTCAAAGTATAGCTAGGGATTTGCCAAGAAGTATAATAATTGCAGCACCGGTTGCTCCTAATGATGAAAACGTATTAAATATGCTAAAAAGCGTTTCTCATCATTTAGAAATTTTAGAAACTCCTGATATGTTTATGAGTGTCGGAAAATGGTATAAAGATTTTCATCAGTTAAACGATGAGGAAGTAAAAGAATTACTCGAAGAAGTTAAAAACAAATAAAAAAGGTTTTTCTTTTTTTTTATAACAATTGTGTCTGTCGCTAAAATAAACGTGAAAACAAGTAAGAAGGTAATTATTTTTTACCTCTTACGTACCCTTCGATAATAAATCTAAGAGCATTTAGTTTAATAAAGCCTTCAGCGTCTTTTTGGTTATATACGCTGTCTTCTTCAAATGTTGCAAATTCAGGACTGAAAAGCGATTTTGGAGATTTCCTTCCCACAACCGTTACGTTTCCTTTGTAGAGTTTAAGTTTAACAGTCCCTTCACAGTTTTCCTGAGTTTTGTCTATTAATTTTTGAAGAGCTTCTCTTTCAGGAGAAAACCAGAATCCGTTGTAAATAAGCTCTGCGTATTTTGGCATTATTTCATCTTTTAGGTGTGCTTCGCCTTTGTCAAGCGTAATGCTTTCAATCGCCCTGTGTGCTTTAAGAAGTATTGTTCCTCCCGGTGTTTCATAGCATCCTCTGCTCTTCATTCCCACAAATCTGTTTTCAACTATGTCAAGTCTTCCGATTCCGTGTTTTTTACCGTATTCGTTAAGAGTTTCCAGAATCTGTGCCGGAGTCATTTTACTTCCGTTAATAGCTACCGCATCGCCTTTTTCAAAATCAATTTCGATATATTCAGGTTTGTCCGGTGCCTTTTCAGGACTAACCGTCCATCTCCACATATCTTCTTCAGGCTCAGCCCAAGGGTCTTCCAATATTCCGCCTTCGTATGAAATATGTAAAAGGTTTGCATCCATCGAATAAGGGGATTTTTTACCGTGTCTGTTAATAGGTATGCCGTGTTTTTCAGCATATGCAAGAAGTTTTTCCCTTGAATTTAAATCCCACTCTCTCCAAGGTGCTATAACTTTAATATCAGGTTTAAGTGCGTAATATCCAAGTTCAAACCTTACCTGGTCGTTTCCTTTACCTGTTGCTCCGTGAGCTACGGCTTCGGCTCCAACCTGTTTTGCTATTTCGATTTGTCTTTTAGAAATTAACGGTCTTGCGATTGAAGTCCCTAAAAGATATTCACCTTCATAGATAGCATTTGCTCTAAACATTGGGAATACATAATCCCTTACAAAATCTTCCCTTAAGTCTTCAATAAAAATATTTTCAGGTTTTACGCCGAGTTTAATTGCTTTTTCCCTGGCTTCCTCTACTTCTTCTCCCTGTCCTATATCAGCTGTAAAAGTTACAACTTCCGCATTATAGGTATCCTGAAGCCATTTAAGAATAATGCTTGTATCAAGTCCACCACTGTATGCCAATACTACTTTCATTCGAATCCTTTTTTATGAAATTATACTAAGTCTTTTAAAAATTTCTTCAAAATTTATTGCTACTTTTCATTTTGTTTCGTTAAATTCGTAAGTTTTAACAATATCACCTTCTTTTTCAAATCCGTTTTTACTGTTTTTATATACTTTTGCTTTTTTATCCTCAGGATATACTAAAACGTAATATTTAACTTTTTCTTTTTCATATATTTCAAATTTGAATTTTTCATCCCTTCTTGCATTTGAAGGACTGATTATTTCAAAAATAATTTCGGGGGCAATGGTCAAATATGGTTTATCAAGTTTTTCACAGGTAAAAACTGCATCGGGTCTAACCACCGTATCTTCATTGACTTTATAATCCACTTCTCCTAAAACGACGCATTGGGGACAGTTTTCAAGTTGTTTATTAAGTTGAAAAGATATTTGCATAGCAATATACTGATGAGTAGAAGCGGTGCGGGTGCCATTGCAAGGGGAATTCCGTCAATTAGCTCCCATCTCCCTTTCCACTTTTTATAATCTTCGTATGTGTAATATTCAATTGCACACATTGCCCTGCCTTTTTTCTAATTATAGCAAATTTGATATAATTTCT
>JAMOQT010000111.1 GCA_027063865.1 Nautiliaceae bacterium | reverse complement strand
GATTTGGAAAGCATTGTTGAAGAAATGGGACTTTTTGAAGCAAACCTTGAAGATGTAGATTTGGATGAAATAGAAAAATTCAGCGGAATGGTGCTTTTGGTTGACGATTCAGCGACTGCAAGAAGAATTGAAAAAGATGCACTTGAAAAAATGGGATTTGAAGTGCTTGAAGCTACAAACGGGGAAGAAGGACTTCAAAAACTTGAAGAGCTTTATGCGGTATATGGTGATAATTTGAAAAATAAATTAAAATTAATATTAAGTGATATAGAAATGCCGAAAATGGACGGATATCATATGGCTGCTAAAATTCATGCAGATAATAGATTTAAAGATATACCACTGATATTCAGTTCTTCCATTTCAGATGCGTTCAGCGATATCAGAGGTAAAGAAGTGGGAGCCGAGGGGTATTTGGTTAAATTTGATTCAAATAAATTTTATAAACAGATAGCTGATATATTAAATAATCAACATAAAGAAAGCAATAATTAAGAAAGGGTGGCTATGGATGAGATTCAAGAGTTATTGGAAGACTTCCTGGTTGAAGCGTTTGAAATGATTGAGGAGATGGACCAGGATTTGGTGGAGCTGGAAAATTCTCCGGACGACCTTGAACTGTTAAATAAAATATTCAGGGTTGCGCATACCATTAAAGGAAGCGGTAGTTTTTTAAATTTCGATAAACTTACAAGACTTACCCATCATATGGAAGCGGTTTTAGATAAAGCGAGAAAAGGTGAATTAACCATTACGCCGGATATAATGGATGTGATTTTAGAATCAGTAGATGCTATGAAAGGGATTTTGGAATATATCAGAGACAATGGTGACGACTCAGCCCCTGATATTGATATCGAACCTATTGTTGTTAAACTTGATGCTATAGTAAACGGTAAAAATACAGATCAGTCATCTCAAAACACGGCTGATAATGTACAGACAGAAAAAAAAGAAGCTAAAATTGTCGGCAATATCAATCTAGATGAAATAACATTGGAAAATGCTGATGAAATTGATTTAGATTCGTTAGAACCGGAAGAACTGGATGCAGTACTTGAACATCTTGTACAGTTAAGAAATCAAAAAAAAGACTCACAAGAAGGAAAAGTGAATCTTAACGAAATTACGCTCGAAAATGCGGATGAGATTGATCTTGATTCTCTATCTCCTGAAGAAGCGGATGCAGTGCTTGATCATCTTGTGCAATTAAGAAATCAGGAAAATTCTAAAGAAAATCAGGAGAAAAAAGAAGAATCCAAACAGTCTAACTCAGAAAATGCAAACAAACCTGCAGAAAGTTCCAATACAAATGTTGCTCCTGCCAAAAAACAGAATTTATCAAATGAACAAAAGAAAAAGGCGGTTAAAAAAGCAATTTCAACAGCAGCTGATCAAACTATAAGAGTAGATGTAAAAAGATTAGACCAGCTTATGAATTTAATAGGTGAGCTAGTTCTTGCCAAAAACAGACTTATTAAAATATATAACGATGTGGAAGAGAGATATGAAGGGGAAAAATTTTTAGAAGAACTTAATCAGGTTGTATCAAGTATATCAATTGTCACCACTGATTTGCAGATTGCCGTTATGAAAACAAGAATGCTTCCTATTGGAAAAGTATTTAATAAATTCCCGAGACTTGTAAGAGATCTCTCACGTGAACTTGGTAAAAAAGTCAAACTGATAATTGAAGGGGAAGATACGGAACTTGATAAATCCATCATCGAAGAAATCGGGGACCCTCTTGTACATATGATTAGAAACTCCGTAGACCACGGAATAGAGCCTCCGGAAGAGAGAAAAGCAAAAGGAAAACCTGAAGAAGGTACCGTTTGGCTTAGAGCATATAATGAAGGTAATATGATTGTTATTGAAATAAAAGACGACGGTAAAGGGATGGACCCTGAGGTTCTTAAAAGAAAAGCGATTGAAAAAGGAATTATTACCGAAAGTGAAGCCGCGAATATGAGCGATAAAGAGGCTTTTATGCTTATATTCAAACCAGGATTCTCAACCGCGGCGAAAGTAACAAACGTTTCAGGACGCGGGGTTGGAATGGACGTGGTTAAAACCAATATCGAAAAACTAAATGGTATCATAGAAGTTGATTCTATTCCTGGTCAGGGAACAACGTTTAAACTAAAAATTCCTTTAACACTTGCAATTATCCAAGCTCTTCTTGTAGCAAGTCAGGAAGATTTGTTTGCGGTGCCTCTTTCAAACGTAATAGAAACCGTAAGAATAGTAGAGGAAGATATTTATACTATTGAAGGAAAAAGCGTACTTAAACTTCGTGAAGAAGTATTGCCTCTTGTAAATATGGCTGATATTTTCGAAATAGAAAAGGTACTTGAGCCTGAAAAATATCTTTATGTTGTAATTTTGGGACTTGGTGCCACAAAAATAGGGCTTATTGTTGACAGATTTATAGGTCAGGAAGAGATAGTTATTAAATCTTTAGGTGAATTTTTAAAAGGTCTTCCCGGTATTGCCGGTGCGACAATCAGGGGTGACGGTAGGGTTACTTTGATTGTGGATGTAGGAAGTTTAATGAGGCTTGCAAAAGAGACTCATAATAAAAAAATTGTAACGGAATCACTGAATGAGGCTAAAAAGAAAAAAGAAAAACCAAGCGATTACACTGTAATGTTGGTAGATGACAGTGCAATGGACAGAAAAATAATGAGAAACGCATTGGAAGAGCTTGGAATTAATCTGATAGAAGCAAAAGACGGTGTAGAAGCATTGCAGCTGCTTAAAAATAATGAAGTTGACGCAATGCTTATAGATATTGAAATGCCGAGAATGGACGGGTATACTCTTGCACAGGAAATTAGAAAATACAATAAATACAGAAAATTACCTTTAATAGCCGTAACGAGTAGGACAACAAAAGCCGACAGGGTAAGAGGTGTGGAAGTCGGTATGAACGAATATATTACAAAACCTTACACACCAGAATATTTACAAAATGTAGTAAGAAGAAATTTAGGATTATAAAGGTAAGTCATGGGAAGTTTAAACGAAATAGTAAAACAGCAGCAACAGGCATTAACAAAACCTGAAGAAAGCGTTTCCGAAGATATCGTCCAGCTTGTAGGATTTATTGTAGGGGAAGAAGAGTTTGCCGTGCCTATTCTTTCAATTCAGGAAATTATAAAACCGATTGAGTGGACAAGGGTGCCGTTTACACCTGATTATGTTTTGGGTGTATTCAATTTAAGGGGTAATGTTTTACCGCTTATCGATTTAAGAATAAAATTCGGTGTTGCGGCAAACGAAATAGATGAAAACACACGTTTTATTGTTATGAAGATCAAAGGTGAGGATGTGGCATTTATAATTGACAGGTTAACATCAGCCCTTAGAATTAAAAAGAAAAATATTTTACCTCCTCCCGATACCTATTCAAATGAGGATGATATTATCGAAGGTGTGGGTAGAATGGATGACGGCAGAATTATAACAATCTTAAAAGTTGATAATTTAATAAAAAGGGAAGAGATTGTCCCAAATGGTAATTAATCTTTTAGATAAACCATATCATTAAGAAGTAAAAGAAGTTCGCCTAAAATCTCTTTTTGTTCTTCTTCATTTTGTATGTTTTTTTCTATGTTGTCTTTGAGCATCCATTCTATCTCATTTATATCATAATCCAGATCAATTAAAATTTCCCTTATTTTTTGAGTTGGTTCGATAAATTCTATTTTGTAATTTCCCTCTTCATCAAAACTTACAATTGCTTCATTGGTAAAACTGAAAAGATTATGCTTCATTCCGAGTATTTCCTGATAAGCCCCCACTAAGAAAAATCCCAGATAATATTTTTCTTTGGAAAGGTCTACGTCGTGAAGGTATATCGGAGTTTCTTTGCTAAATGGAATTTCTCCGTCACTGTCACACGTTATATCCCATATTGTTGCACTTCTGTTTGGTGTGATATTTAATTTTGTAAGCGGCATTACAGGAAATCTCTGTCCTAATCCCCAAAAATCCGGAAGACTTTGAAATATCGAAAAGTTTGCAAGGTATTTTTCCTGAATTTTTTCGTTTATTGATTTTAGCTCTTTATTTTTAAACCCTTTAGCAGTTGCGTATTGTAACGCTCTTTTTATTATCAGATGAACTAAAATCTCGCTGTTGCTTCTGTCTATTAAATCTATATAACCCAGATCAAATAAAGTAAGTAAACTTTCAAAATGGTCTAGCGCATCGTGAAAATATTCAATGTAATTGCTTTCATTAATTGTTTCATACAAATCAAAAAGCTCTTCTACCAAATCAGGATTTTTATTTTTTAGCCTTAAGGATTTTTCGCTGTATTCCTGAGAAAAAAGCTCAATGACCGGAGCGATTAAAACCGTTGAAGGTGAAGCGATATATCGGCCGCTTTCCGTAAAGATATCAGGCATGGGGACAAGTTTTTTATTTGAAATTTCTTTTAATAAATAAACTACGTCGTTACTGAATTCTTCGATTGAGTAGTTTTTATCCCTTTTTTCTTCCCACTGGGAATATTCTATTGCAAGACCGCCTCCGATATTAATGGCAGTAAGGTTTTTAGCACCGAGTTTTCTAAGGTCGGCATAAATATTTCCGCTCTCTCTTATTGCTTTTTTTAGAGGGGATATGTCATTTATCTGGCTTCCGATGTGAAAATGTATCATTTTTAATTTATCAAGTATATTGTTTTCTTTTAGAATTTCTATAGCTTCTATAATTTCAGTGGAACTAAGACCGAATTTACTTTCAATTCCGCCGCTTTTTGCCCATATTCCGACGCCGCTTGTATGAAGTCTGATTCTTATACCGATATTTACGGGAATTTTACGGTATTCGCCGCTTACTTCTATAATTGATTTTAATTCATTTAGTCCTTCTATTGTAATTGTTACGTTATAGCCCATAAATCCCGCAATAAAAGCAAGTCTAATCATATCTTTGTCTTTAAATCCGTTAATTGTAATAGGTGCGTTTTTGTTGTTATAAGCCATTGCAAGGATAAGCTCGGCTTTGCTTCCGGCTTCAAGTCCGTAATTGTATTTATCCGCTATCTTAATAAGCGGTTTTAGGAATGTCGGAAACTGGTTTACTTTAAGGGGAAAAACTGCCTTAAATTTTCCTTTGTAGTCAAAATCTTTAATGGCTTTATTGAATGATGTATAGAGGGAATTTATCTGTTTTCTGATAAGATGTGGAAAGCGAAGAAGAACGGGGCCTTTTATTCCTTTTTCTTCAATTTCTTCAATGATGTCTATTAAAGCCGGCTGGTTGCCGTAATTTATTTTAAGTTTGCCGTTTTCAATAAAAAAATTATTAGCCCCCCAAATGTCTATTCCATAATTCATTTTTCAGCCTTTTAACGTATTAGTGATTTGTGTATTTGTTATTGTTATTACAGATCTTTTTCGAAAAACGTTTTGTTTTTGAACTCCTCATCACCAACTATCATAGCTTTTTTGTATCCGCCTTTATCGGCAGCTTTAAGGTGTGCTTTTAGGGATTTTATTTTTGGTTCGAAATAGACTTTTTCGTTTTTTCTTAAAATTTTGGCTTCTTTTTGTGCAAATTCAAGTGCGTCTTCAAGCATTACGCCTATATAAATTCCTTTTCTTTTTTCTTCGGTTTTTACAAGGTCTATAATTCTTTCAATCCCTATGGCAAAACCAACGCCGGGTGTGGATTTTCCTCCTAAAAATTCAACCAGCCTGTCGTATCTTCCGCCTCCGGCTATCGCACTTTGCGCTCCGATTTCGGTTGATACGAATTCAAAGGTTGTTTTGGTGTAATAATCAAGCCCTCTTACAAGATTTTTATCCACTTCGTATGAAATATTAAGATTTTCAAGCCCTTTTTTTAATGTTTCGAAATCTTTTTGACAGTTTTCGCATAGATTGTCCGTAATTTTCGGAGCGTCTTTTAAAATTATTTGGCAGTTTTCATTTTTACAGTCAAGTGTTCTTATGGGGTTTTGGGTAATTCTTCTTTGACAGTCTTCACATAGGTTTTCTTTGTGATTATTTAAAAAGTCAATTAGTTTGTTTCTGTATTTTGGCATACATTCACTGCATCCGAGCGAATTTATTTTTAAAGTGTAGTCAATTTCGAGTGCATCAAAAATATCGGCGGCCATTGCTATAATATTTATATCTTCATAAATGCTAGGTTCTCCGAAACTCTCAATTCCGAACTGATGAAACTCCCTGAGTCTTCCTTTTTGGGGTCTTTCATATCTGAACATAGGCCCGAAATACCAAAATCTCTTTGGAGTCTGGGCTTTGTCGTATTTGTGTTCTATAAAGCTTCTTACAACTCCGGCGGTGCCTTCAGGCCTTAGGCATACGTCGTTTCCGCCTTTGTCTATGAACTGGTACATTTCTTTATTTACGATGTCACTACTCTCACCCACGCTTCTTTTAAAAAGTGAAGTTTCTTCTAATATAGGTGTTTCAATATAGTTAAATCCGTAATTTTCCGCTATGTTTCTTGCGGTGTCGAATATTTTTAAAAAGCGGGGATCTTCAATGTCTTTCATGCCTCTGAGTGCTTTAATCATACAAAACCTTTTTATTGAAATTTTATCTAAAATTTGTAATGAAAACTAAAACTGACGCCTTCTTTTAATTTAAAATCATACTCTTTGGAATAGAGCAAAAACGGTTTTATTTCATAATAAATTCTGTTTGTGTGAAAAAGGGTGTGTCTGTATGAAATAAAAAGGTTCTGGGAGTATATAAATGGGGCTTTTTCTTTTTCTCCGGATAATTCATATCCTAAAACATACAGTTTTTTATTGAAGTTTTTATACCGGTAAAATCCGAGGCTATAAAAAAGATTGTTTTTTTCGTTTTTGTTGGTATTTATATTCAGTGTTGCGGTATTTTTGTCTTTATTTATTGAAAATTCGCTTTCCTCTTCCCAGTAGCCGTCAATATAATAATCTATCTTTTCCAAAAAAGTAAAATTAAAAGCCGCTTTTTTTTTGATTTTGAAAGAGTTTGATAAAAAGAGTTTGATTTTGCCTTTTTTTAATCTTACATAAGGTCTGATTTTATATTCAAAGGTTGTGGAAGAAGCCCTTTGTGATGAATTTGATTTGTTTTTTTGCAATGTTTTTTTAAGTATTTTAAATGAGGGAAATCTCAAATGAAGAGTTAATGATGATGAGGGTTTGTGGTTTAGCGTTGAATATTTTGCTGTATAGTTTACAAATGATTTTTCATCGTTTATGTTTAAATAATCCGGAATAAAGAAATTTATTTTGGAAATAAAATCTCTTTTTACGGATATTAACGTTTTTTCAACAATGTTGTTTTTTTGTTCAATTTCTTTATATAAGGTGGTTGATTTTGCGGCAATTGCAAAATTGATTATAATTAGTATAATTAACTTTTTCATTTCATGATTTTACCAAAATAAAGGATTTTTATGAATATACTTTTTATAGGGGATATTGTAGGAAAACCGGGAAGAAAAATGATTAAAAAACATCTTCCGGAAATTAAGAAAAAATATGAAATAGAGTATGTTATAGCCAATTATGAAAATGCGGCTCACGGATTTGGAATAACTGAAAAAATATATAACGAACTTAAAAATGCCGGAATAGACATATTTACAGGCGGAAATCACACGTTTGACAAGAAAAAAGACGCTTTTAAGCTGCTTGAGGAGAATAAAATATTAAGACCTCTTAACTATTTCGAAGCGCCAGGCGGGTGGTATTATGAGGATGAAAATATTGTTGTTATAAGTGCTATGGGAATATTTGCCATGCCTTACGGTAAAAATCCTTTTATCGAACTTAATAAATTTGTAGAAAACAAAGATAAATTTATATTTGTGGATTTTCACGCAGAAGCCACGGCTGAAAAGAGGGCGATGTATCTGATGCTAAAAGGCAGGGTAGGTGCTGTGGTTGGGACTCATACGCATATAGGGACTGATGATTTGGAAATAAGTGAGGGTACTTGTTATCTAACGGATATAGGGCTTAGCGGATGCAGGGATAATGTAATCGGAATGGAGGAAAAAGCTCCGATTTCGCATATGCTCACAGGGCTTAAGCATAATTTTGACGTAAAAGAAAAATGCCAAAAAATTTTTCAGGCTCTTTTAATAAAAACCGACGGTAAAAAGACGGTTGAAGCTAAAAAATTAAAAGCCGTTGATGACGGGGAGATAAAAATTACGCAAGAAGCGGTGGATGTAAGAAAGGAAGGTTAAAGTTGAAAATTTAGATGACGGAAGGAAAAGTATGGAGTTTTCTAATTCTTACGAACTTTTAAAAGAACTTAAGAAAAAAAATCTTTTAAAAAACAGACCAAAACACTGGTGGCCGGGTTACGGGACGTTTGAGGTGGTAGTGGGTGCTGTGCTTACGCAGAATACTAAATGGGAGAATGTTGAAAAAGCGCTAAATCAATGGAAAATGGAAAATGGAAAATGGAAAGTGGAAGATGTTGCCGCATTTGAACCGTCATATTTGGCTGAAATAATAAAACCGGCTGGATTTTACAATCAAAAGTCAAAAAGGCTTATTGCTTTAAGCCGTAATATACTGAGGGATTTCGGGGATTTTGAAACTTTTAAAGAAAACGTCACTAGGGAGTGGCTTTTAAACCAAAAGGGAATAGGGTTTGAAACGGCCGATTCGATTCTTTGCTATGCCTGTGGCAGGGAGATAATGGTAGTGGATGCTTATACAAGAAGGCTTCTTAAAAAACACGGATATGAATTTGAGAGTTATGACGATATGAGAGAGTGGTGTGAAAGGGGAGTGGAAGAAAACTGGGATAAGTTAGCAAATTTTTATGAAAACGATTTAAATCTGTGTTTTGCAAGGTTTCACGGTAAAATTGTGGAATATATGAAGAAATGATGGATAAAGTTTTTTTCAACGGAATAGAAATAAAGTATAAAATTGTTAAAAAACCCATAAAAAACCTCTATCTTGAAGTAAAAGACGGCTTTGTGGAAGTGAGATGCAACGGATTTGTGCCGAAACTCCGTATTGAAAAATTTATATTAAAGTACGCTGGGCATATTATCCAAAAACTTCAAAACAAAGAAATTTTTTATCTTTTCGGCAAAAAATACGACAAAAACTCAATGGATGTAAAAGAAATTTTCAAAGAAAAGCTGCCGCCGGTGGTTTTGAAATACGTTAAAATATATTCACAAAAAATGAATGTACACCCTTCTAAAATATCATTCAGGTTTAATAAAACAAGATGGGGAAGTTGCAGTGCAAAAAATGCTTTGAGTTTTAATTATTATCTTGCACAACTGCCGGAAGATTTGATTGAATACGTGGTGGTGCACGAACTTGCTCATATCAGACATAAAAATCATTCAAAAGATTTTTGGGCGGAAGTTGAAAAATATCTGCCTGACGTCACAAAACGGCGCAAAAATTTGCGAAAATTTGAGAAACTTTTATAGGAGAGAGGATGGAGAATGTTTATTTGTTACTTGGTGTTTTAGGTGTTTTGTTTGTTGTAGTCGTTGTTATTGCGGTGGTTTTAAAGAAAAAAAACGATGCTTTATCGGAAGAAGTTTCATTAAAAGAACAAAGTCTTAACGAATTAAACGCCGCATTGCAGTATGAAAAAACCCAGGGTGCCATAAAAGAGGAACAGATTAAAAATTTGAATGAATATAAACAGAAATATCAAAATCTTGAAAAGGAATATTTAAGAAATAAAGAAACGCTAAAAGAGATACAGGCAAAATATGATGAAACCAAAAATCAGCTTCTCGATAAAAACGAGGAATTGGAAACCGTTAAAAACGAATTAAAAGAACTTATCTCTAAAAATGCAGATTTGCAGGTTGAAAACAGCGAATTAAAAACTAAGCTTCAAGAGAGTGAAAAAGCTTTTGAAGAAAAACTTGACCTTCTTAAAAAAAGCGAAGAGAAACTTAAAACCGCTTTTGAAAACCTTGCAAACGAAATTCTCGAAAAAACAAACGAAAAAATGACAAAAGCTTCAAAAGAAAATCTTTCGCAAATATTAAATCCGCTCCAAAACCAGATGAAAGAATTCAAAGAAAAAATAGAATTTTTAAGCAAAGACGAAGCCGAAAAAATAAGTGCACTGCAAAACGAGCTAAAAAACCTTAAAGAACTAAGCCACAAACTCTCAACCGATGCCGAAAACCTGACAAAAGCCCTTAAGGGTGAAAGTAAAACACAGGGTAACTGGGGTGAAATGGTGCTTGAGAGGGTGCTGGAGCTTAGCGGACTTGAAAAGGGAAGGGAATATGAAAGGGAAGTAAGCTTAAATGACGAAGACAATAAACGCTACCGCCCGGATGTTATAGTCCACCTGCCAAATCAAAGGGATGTGATAATTGACGCCAAAACCTCACTTAACGCCTATCAGGAATATATAAAAACGGAAGATAAAACATTTATAAAAGCGCACATCCAGGCGCTTAAAAACCATATCGATTCGCTTGCCGAAAAAAAATACGAAAACCTCAAAGGCGTAAATTCGCTTGATTTTATATTTATGTTTGTGCCGATTGAAAACGCTTTATTGCTTGCACTTGAAAACGATGCAGGGCTTTTTGAGTATGCGTTTAAAAAACGCGTGGTGCTTGTATCGCCTACGACGCTTCTTGTTTCGCTAAGGGCGATTGAGAGCAGCTGGCGGTTTGAGAGACAGGCAAAAAACATTGATGAGGTGGTAAAAGCTGCCGAAAGTTTATATGATAAAGTCCGCGGATTTACGGAAGATTTTGAAAAAATAGGCAAATCATTAGATAGTGCCCAGAAATCTTTTGACAATGCCAAAAACAAACTCACAACCGGAAGAGGCAACGTATTAAGACAGGTTGAATTACTAAAAGAAAAAGCCGGAATCAAACCGAAAAAAGAGATATCAAAAGATTTAATTGATACGGCATTGATTGAAAATAATTAAACGTCGTTTTTTGTCTTCTTTTTCTTTTAAAATGATAATAAAAAAAGGAGTGATTATGCATTTTGAGAATTGGATGTATTGGGGAGGAGGGATTGTTATATTGATTTTTATCGTAATGATGTATAACTCTTTAATCGCCAGAAAAAACATGGTTGAGAATATGTACGGTGCGGTGGACGCCCTTTTGAAAAAAAGAGTGGATATGATTCCCAATTTAATTTCAAGCGTTAAAGCATATATGAAACATGAAAATGATTTGCTTACGAAAATTACCGAAATAAGAGCGCAGATTCTTCAAACGACAGATGAAAATGAAAAAATAGAGCTTGAAAGCAGATTAAGCGGATATTTGAAAAATTTAATGTTAAATGTTGAAAATTATCCTCAGCTTAGGGCAAGCGAGAATTTTATGCAGCTGCAAAACGCCATTAAGGATGTAGAAGACCAGATTTCAGCGGCGAGAAGGGCTTACAACCAGGCAGTAACGGATTATAACAACGCAATAGAGATGTTCCCGACTAACCTAATGGCTTCAATGATGGGATGGCATCGTAAAAAAGTCTTTGAAATTCCTGAGGAAGAAAGAAAAAATATCAATGTCTCAGATTATTTTAAAGAATAAAAAATGCAGGAAATCAATCAACTGAGAAAAGCCGCGTTGTTTAAGGTAATATTGGCGGTTATTTTGGTATGCGGGGTTGCTTATCTGACTTTAAAATTTTCAAAACTGTGGTGGCATTACGCAATAGGAGGGGTTGTTGCGCTTTTAATTATAGGAATGGCAATATCGGCAGTTGAATATTATAAATCCGAATTTATCGAGAGGATTTTAAAGCCTCTGTTGAAAAGTAATGATTTGTATTTTTTTCCGGAAGAGGGATTTAGTGAAGACGAAGCCCTCAGCAGTAATCTTTTCGATTTTGATTATGACGATTATGATTCTCACAGTCTTGTGACGGGTCGGGATTTCAGACTTGCATATGTTGAATTTACAAAAGAAGAAGAGAAAGAAGACAGCAAAGGGAACTCATATACCACAACTGTTACAAAATTTGCCGGATTTTTGATTGTTTTAAAGCATAAAAGAATGGTAAAAAATTATGTAATTATTCGTCCTTCAAGCTTTCATTTAAGCGATATTTTGCCTGTTACATATGACAAAACCAGAATAAAAATGGATAATCCGGAATTTGAGAAAATTTTTGACGTATATAGCGAAGACCAGGTTGAAGCGAGATATCTGCTCGATCATAATTATATGGAATTGTTGATAAAATTGTACGAAAAAGCGGATGTAAAGTATCTGAGTTTTATAAAAGATTTGGTTTTTACAAAAATAAAATATGATGATTTTACTCAGAATATGCCGCTTTTGACATCGGTTAATGATAAAATAATCCAAAAGATTTTGTTTCCGGTGGAATATGCGATTTTTTTAAAAAATTTTTTAAACAAGGGGTTTTATGAAAGATAAAAAAGTTTTTAATATACTTCAGATTTTAAAAGACCTCTCAAAACTCAATATCGTCTGTACGAAAGAGTATGCCAAAAAACTGAATGTAAGTGTGCGTACCGTTCAAAGATATCTTGAAGATATAAGCGAATTTTTTGATATAGAACTGGTTCAGGAGAAAAGGGGGTGTTATAAATATTTAAATTTCAAAAAAGTAAAAGAAATTCTTTTAAACCAAAAAGATTATGAAGATTTTGAAAAATTTGCAAATGTTGTTGCGGCGTTTAATCCTAAACTGTTTAAATACTTTAATGTGGAAGAAAAACTGCTTAAAAAAATAATCAACAATGAGATTTTTTATATAAAAACATCACCTTTTGAGGAAGTGATGAATTTTCCGCTTTTTCAGAAAGTAAAAAAGGCAATCAAATATTCCCAGATGATTGACGTGGAATACGAAAGCGATCAATTAAGGCGGTTTGAGAATTTAAGACCCCATAAAATAGTGTTTGCCGAAGGAAACTGGTATCTTGTAACACAGGATGACGATGAATTTAACGGCGGCGTAAAATTTTTAAGATTGAATTTTATAAAAAAGGTGGAGTTGAAATCCAAAGAGTTTAAAAAAAACAGGGACCTTTTAAAATTTATTGAAAATTTTCAATCGTTAATGAGCGCATACGACAAACCGAAATTTGAAGTTGTTGTTTTTGTCGACCGGGAAGTGGAAAGACATTTCAAAGCCAAGAAGTTTCTTGATTCACAGACTGTGGTTAAGGATACGAAAGAGGGGCTTATTTTAAGATATTATATAAATGATGAAAATGAGATACTGCTTTTGGCAAAAAGATGGCTGCCGCATATAAAAATAATTTCACCCTCATATCTTCAGGATAAACTTGAAAATATGGCAAAAGAACTTTTGGATTAGTTATAATTTTTAAAAAGGTTTTTTTATGACTTTGGTAAGTGTAATAGGGGATTTTTTTTCTTCAGTAGCTCCCGTTTTTTATGATGTTTTTGACGATATTTCAACACACATAATTATTTCGGACGATTCAAAACAGGATTCTCAATACGCCAGAAAATTTAAAGAGGGCGTGAAAAATTTCTGTATTGAAAAAAACAAAAACATAACCCAGCATTTCGTAAGAATAGATGAAGATTCCGGCAGTGCGATTGATAAAGCCTGCAGATACATACTTGAAAATTCAAAAGGCGACATATACGTTAACGTAAGCGACGGGCTTGCCACGTTAAATACCATAATGACTCAAAAACTGCTTAACAAAGGCGTAAAATTTATTTCATACGATATTTTTGACAATGAATATCATATTATTGACCAAAACGGAATAATTGAAAGAAAAAAAGCCAAACCTATGAGTATAAAAGAGCACTTTTTATTAAAAAATTCTAAAATTCTTGTATATGAAGACACAGGTTTTGCGGAAAAAAATAAAAAGCTGTTAATCGAACTTTTTGAGAAAAAATTACATCGGTTTAACTCCTTTAAAAAAAAACTTACGCAAAATACGCTTAATATAAACGATTATCAAGACATTGCGAAAATTTTGAATAAACTGGGGATACGAACCAATAAAAAAGAACTTACTTTAAATAAAAAAACGATTACGGGATCGCTGTTTGAAATGTATATATATCTGAAAATGAAGTACTTAAATTTTGATGATATTATGATGGGTGCGTTAATAGAAGACGAAGGTGTAAAAAACGAATTCGATATGCTTATAATCAAAGACAATCATTTAAGCGTCGTGGAATGTAAATTTAAAGATACATTAAGAAATACCGAAACGCTTTTGTTTAAATACGCTTTTTTACGTAAAATTTTGGATTATGATTCCAAATCTTTAATAATTTCGGCGGCGGAAGTGGATGAAAAATATCATTTCAGAGCTCAGCTGTACGGAGTTGGGTTTGTAAATGTTGGAGATGATAAATTTACAGAAAAAATAAAATGTTTTTTTGAAGGACAAATATGATTAAATATTCCAAAATCACCCTGAGAAGCGATTATGTTTTACCTTATAGGTTTATAGGCTCTACCGTAAGGGGAGCTTTTGGGGTGGGACTTAAAAAAGTCGTGTGTATAAATCCCTCAGGTGTTTGTGAGGAATGTTTTGCTAAGGAAAATTGCCTTTTTTATGATTTTTTTGAAAAAGACAATCCCAAATATAGACTTAGAATTCCTTTAAGCGGTGAAGTGGTGTTTGATCTTTTTTTATTTGAAGAGTTTGCCGATAAATCCCCTTATGTTATAAGCGCTGTTTATAATGCGTTTAAAAATATAGGAATAGGGAAAAAAAGGAAAAAAATAGATTTTAAGCTTTTTTTTAACGATTTAATGATATATGACGGAAAGGGGGAAATTGAAGGATATAAAAACGAAGTGCTTGAATATAATGTAAAAGATATAAAAAACAGCTGCAAAATAGTATTCCTTACACCTGTAAGAATTAAAGAAAACAAAGTATTTGTAAGAGATGAGCTGAGAGTAGAAACAATCTTAAGAAGCATTCACCATAAAATTAATAAACTGCAAAATCTTCCCATTACCAAACTGCCTTTTATTCCTAAATATAAAATTAAAAATTTTCATTTTTCTTTTATGGATTTCCGAAGATATTCCAACAGACAAAAAAGAGGTATGAATTTCGGCGGGATTGTAGGATATATAGATTTTGAACATATTGATGAAAAAAGTTATTATCTATTGAAAATAGGGGAACTTATCGGAGTAGGAAAACAGACTACTTTCGGGCTTGGGGATATAAAAATAATTTAACGTCATTTTTTCTCCTGATTTATACCAAAACCAATTTCAAAGTTTACATTTTTTATCCTTATTCACTTTCCAAATATAAATGTTATATTTATTTTTGGCATCGGTATTATTATCTATTTTGTCATTAAATTTAAGGAATATGAATTTGGATGGGCTTTGTTGTCGATTGTTTTAGATATTTTGGCTGTGCCTGTCAGTTTGACGGTTTTTTTGGCTGTTATGGGGCTTATTGAAAACAGAAATGCGGTTTATTGTTTGAATAACAGAGATTAAAATATGTTTTGATATAATTGAAATAAAAAAGATTTACAATGATAAAAAATATCAAAGTATTACTAAAAACCTTTGCAGAAGAAGATTTTATCAATGATTTTTATTTCATCGGTGGAAGTGCTTTGGCTTATTATTTGAATCACAGGATTTCATATGATATCGATTTAATAACTCCTCAAAAATTGGATTTCAACAGTCTATTGGCTTTGAATATTAAACTGGACGGAAGGTATATTCCCGACCCGAATGAAAGTATGTTTAGAATAAATACGGGTAACGATTTGAGAGAATACAAAATGATGTTTAACATAGATGGGATTAAAGTAGAGTTTTTTTATCCGAACGACTCTGTAAGGCTTGCTGTTTTGGAAAAATATAAAAATGATTTTAAATTGATAGAGGGTGTAAAGGTTTTAAGTTTAAAAGGGGTTGCGGAATTAAAGCTTTTAGCCCTTCTTAGAAGAAACAAAATAAGGGATTTGTTTGATATTTTTGTGTTGCTTGATAAAAATATTTTAGATATTGACACCATTGATAAATATACGGCAATGGAATATGACAAAACATTTGTGGAATACATTGAAAATTTTAAAGACGACGGAAGTGAAAGTCTGGATTTCAGCAAAGAGAATGAATACAGTTATTTTGCCGATATTGAAGAGAAAGAGAATGTTTTAAAAGAAAAAATAATAAGGCTTTATTTGCAAAAGGTATCAAATGCATAAAATTAAAATCGATAAATCAAAGTTTTACGCAGATTATTTTTGGAGCGTCAGTGACGGTAGTGAAGTTAGGGAAGATGTGTTTGTAAAAACATATTTACAAAATTATTTTACATTCAGAGATTTTATAAATCTATACAAAATGGTCGGAAAAGAAAAACTTTTAAAATACGCAAAAGAGCTTGATATTGAAAAGAGAATCAGGCATTTAATTGATATTTATGAGAAATTTAGAATCACTCAAAAAGATGAGTGTTGATTTTTATACCAAACTACGTACGAGTCTAAAAATGTGAAGTAGTTATTTATTTTCGTGATGTGGTTTGTGTTTGGTTGGTTTTGCAAGTATTGCAAACACCAAAAAAGCCGTTGTTATTATTGCAAGTCCGATATAAATTTCAATCATCGTCAGTTCCTTTCTCTAATAGAATTATACCACTTATGTAGCTCCCAATAATTATATACATCACTATTG
>JAMOQT010000110.1 GCA_027063865.1 Nautiliaceae bacterium | reverse complement strand
TCGTGCGCGTTATCAGAGACGGAGTGGTAATATACGATTCAAAATTAGCAAGTCTAAAAAGATTCAAAGACGATGTTAAAGAAGTTGGAAAAGGTTTTGAATGCGGTATTATGGTAGAAGGTTACAATGACGTAAAAGTGGGCGATATTTTAGAAACATACAAAAAAGTGGAAGAGAAAGCGAAGTTTGAATAAGGATATTGTTTCTAAAGAAGTAGTTAAATCCGTTTTATTGGAATTAGCCCGCTCTCTTTTTGGGCTAAATATACAAAATATAGTATTGATTGATGAAGAGTTTGAAAGGGTTGAAAGCAGAAGGGCCGACATAGTTGCAATAGCCGATGAAAATAAAATACTGCATATTGAAATACAGACAAACTATGACAAACTTATGCCTCTTAGAATGCTCAGGTATTATACCGACATAAAGGCAAAATATTTAAATTTGCCTGTATTGCAATATGTGGTTTATTTGGGAAAAGGAAATTTAAAAACTTCTTTTTCAGATGAAGGACTTGAATATTCTTATAATTTAATCGATATGAAGAAAATAGACTGTAATGTTTTTCTTGAAAGAAACACCCCTGAAGATACAGTATTAGCGATTCTTTGCGATTTTAAAAATAAAAATCCTGAAAATGTGGTAGAATATATTATAGAAAAACTGATAAGCATTACCGATTCAAACGGTTTTAAAAAATATATGCTGATTTTAGAAGAATTCAGTGAACTTAGGGATTTGCAGGAAATTGTAAAGGAGAAGGAAATGTTTATAACAAACAAAGTTAAGTTTGAAGACCTTCCAAGTTATGAAATAGGTTTAGAAAAAGGTATGGAAAAAGGTATTTTAGCTCTTTATAAAATAACAAAAGATATTAATCTGATAGAAAAAGAAATGGGTGTCAAAAAAGATAAAATATTGTTTATATTAGAAAAAAACGGTATAAAGGTCAAGTAGTGAAAAGTATTAAAGTTCAAAGAAAAGAGTCAGTTTTAAAAGAAATTATCCCAGAAGCCCTCTCTCAAATGAACGACAATAGAATCAGGGGCTTAAGCGTTGTTGATGTGGTGTGCAGCAGAGACGGGAGCGATGCTAAAGTATATCTTGAAAAAAGTTATTTAAACGATAAAGAACAGCGCGCAAGTCTAAAACAGCTTAAGCAGGCGAGAGGTTATATTCAAAATTACTGTCTTAAAGCTACAGGCTGGTTTAAAGTCCCTAATTTAAGCTTTACGTTTGACGAGTTGCTCGAGCGTGAAAACAAAATGGAAGAGCTGTTTGAAAAAATTTCCAAAAAAGACAAATGATATTCGTAACGGATCTTGATAAAACATTTTTAAAAAGTGATCTTTCAATCAGCAATTTCAGTAAAAATATCTGGAATTCCTTCCCCTTTCCTTTAACGATTACAACTGCTAGAAGTTACAAAGGCTCAACTACTTTGTTAAAAGGACTGAATTTAAAATATCCTTTAATCCTGCTTGACGGGGCTATGGTTGCCAAAAGTGACGGCAGAGTAATTATACCAATTCCAAAAATAAATGGGACATTTATTTTTGGAGTGAAAGAAGGTGAAAAAGGGTGAAAGAAGGTGAAAGAGGGTTAAAAATGTCATGTTTGTTTTGTGTTTTGGTATAATATATAAAAAAGGAGATTTATGACTCAAAGTGAATTAAAAGAAATAATAAAAAACATTGTGGAAGATAACGGATGTGAATTATACGATACAGAGCTTTGTGAAGAGGGCGGACATAAATATTACAGGGTGTATATTACCAAGCCGGGCGGTGTATCGCTTAATGACTGCGCTAAAATCAATAACCTTATTTCGCCTATTTTTGATATAGAAGACCCGGTTGATGGGAAATATTTTTTAGAAGTCAGCTCCCCGGGGATTGAGAGAAAACTTACCAAACCTGAACATTTTGAAAAAAGCATAGGTGAAAACGTAAAAGTTACGACTACAGAAGGGCAGAAAATAAAAGGGCAGCTTAAAAGTTTTAATGACAACGTGGCTGAAATAGGTAAAGAAAAAGTGCCATTTGAAAACATTAAAAAAGCTAAGACATATATTGAGTGGAATACGTACAAATACGAAGATAAATGAAAAATGTAAAGTGAAAAATGAAAAATTTTATACTTGATTTGATAATAAACGAAGCTTGGAAATATCAGTTTTTAACGTATCCGAATCCTGCGGTTGGGGTTGCCGTTATTGTAAACAACCGGCTGTTTGTCGGGATTCATAAAAAAGCCGGAGAACCTCACGCCGAGGTGAACGCCCTTTGGAATGCATTTAGGGCTTTTAATGATGTACCGGAACTTGAAAGGTCGCATGATATACATAAATTTTTACTTCAAAACCATAACGGTTTTTTTAACGATGCTAATGTTTACATAACGCTTGAACCATGCGCCCATTCAGGAAAAACCCCCTCATGTGCTAATTTACTTAAACATTTAAAACCAAAAAGCGTAACTATAGGTTGGCCTGATCCGATTGTCGGACACGGAGGGGGCAGTGAAATTCTAAAAAACGCCGGTATTGAGGTTAATATTTTAGATGATAAAAGATGTTACGATTTGATAGAGCCGTTTGTAAAGTGGCAAAAAAGGTTTGTGTTTTATAAACTGGCTCTTACTATGAACGGATCAATTACCGGTGGATATATCAGCAGTGACGAGTCGTTAAACTGGGTGCATAAAATAAGGGATAAAATAGATTTGCTGGTAATCGGAGGCAATACGGTAAGAATTGACAGACCCACACTTGATGCAAGACGTGTGGGCGGAAAAGCTCCGGATGTGCTTATTTATTCTAAAAATAACGGTTTTGATAAAAATATACCTCTTTTTAGAGTGCCTGATAGAAGGGTTTTTATAGAAAACACTCTTAAAAAAATCGAAAATTATAAATTTATAATGATTGAAGG
>JAMOQT010000109.1 GCA_027063865.1 Nautiliaceae bacterium | reverse complement strand
CATAGCAGGGTCACCAGCTCTTCTTGGTGCATTCTCAACTTTGAAATCAACGCCGCTTACCTTTTTCACCGTATCGATTACTTCTTTGACACTTAACCCCCTGCCGTATCCCACGTTAAAAATATCGCTTTTATTTTCATCCAGATAATCAAGCGCCTTTATATGCGCATCGGCTAAGTCCATAACATGAATATAATCCCTGATACATGTCCCATCGGGTGTAGGATAATCAGTACCGAATATATACATTCCTTTTCTCTTACCTGCTGCGCATTCACTTGCGACTTTTATCAAATGTGTGGCGTTTTTTGTTTTTTGCCCTATACTCAAATCCGGCGCAGCACCTGCTACATTAAAATATCTGAAAATTACATATTTAAAATCAGGATTTGCTTTTGCCGCATCCTGAATTATTTTTTCGCTGAAAAGTTTACTCTGACCGTAAGGATTTATCGGATTTGTCGGAAAATTTTCACTAATTCCATTTTCCATTGTCCATTTTCCATTGTCCATTAAATTAGGTTCCCCATAAACAGCCGCCGTAGAAGAAAATACAAATTTTCTCACGCCGTAACCGTTTGCAAGTCTAACTAAATTTGCGGTATTGGCAGTATTGTTAAGATAATATTTAAGGGGTTTTTCCACGCTTTCAGGCACTATCAGGCTTGCTGCGAAATGGATTATCGCTTCAAATTTTTTTGCTTTAAAAATCCCCTCAATCTCATCCCAGTTATTTAAATCCGCTTTTATAAAATCAAAATCCCTTATTTTTTTAAGCTCCTTTATGGTTGACTCAAATCCCGTCACAAGACTGTCTATAACAGTTACATCATTATCGGTATTCTCAAGCAGCAGCTTTACCACGTGACTCCCTATATACCCTGCACCACCTGTTACTAAAATTCTATTTTTCACAATATGCCTTTCTAAAAATTTATTTAGTTTTTCCCTGATATTTCTAATCTATGATTTTCGCATAATCATTTCTGTTTATCAAACCTCTTTTAAAAAGTAAATAAATGCCCCTTCCCACACTATAAATTACATTACACAAAACTACAAAGATAAAATCAAAAACTTCTTCATCCCCGCCCTTTTAATTTTTACAATTATATCAAAACCAAAATTATTTATGATATCTGATTTTAAGAAACACGGGGAATCTAGGAAGTTTGTTTTTTGTCAGGGAATTGTATTTGAAAGTTATGATATCTCCGATTTTTGGAGGGTTTTTTCTCTCTTCAACGCTCAAACCGCTTCCGATTTTTATAATTCTGCCGTCTTTAAGTCTGCATTTGAGCGCTCCTATGAGCCCTTCGTATTTACCTTTGCCTTTTGTATATCCCACAACCTCGCATTCATCATCCGTAAAAGGCTTAAGCTTTAAAATTTTCGAGCTTCTTTTTCTTTCGTATTTTGCATAAGGGTCCCTTACCACAACGCCTTCGCCGCCATTTTTAACCACACTTTCAAAAAATTTTTGCAAATGCTTTTTTGATTTTATTTTAATCTGCGGGATTATTTTTATAACGTCGTTGGTATAAGGTTTTAGTTTGTTAAGCCTTTCAAAAAGGTTTCCTTTTGCATCGGGTACGTCAAAAATCATATGCTTAATTTTCCTCCACCCTTCACCCGGTGTTTTGGCTAAAACTATTGAAGAGATGTTTTCAAAATCCCCTCTTTTAGTCCAAAGCTCCCCGTCAATCGCAAAAGGCGGATATTTTGCCAAAAACCACTTTGGAGCGTTGATTATATTGCCGTGTCTTGTATATAAATGCTTCCCATCCCAATACGCCCTTATCCCGTCAAGCTTTTCGCTCATTACCCAGCCTGTAATGTTTTGGTCTTTATAAACCTTAAGAAGCATTACTTCAGGCGCAGCAAAAACAAAACAGATAAAAATCAGTATAAACAAAACACCAAAAAGTTTCACAATACATCCTTTAATTTTTCAAGCGCGTATTCAAAAGGTATTCTTTCTTGCTCTAACCTTTTATTGTCAGACTTTATAAAATTATAGCATTTAAGCTCACTTTCGGTTAAATTAAGGTTTGAATAATCCTTTTCATTATCCTCCACACTTAAAAACGAAAATTTTTTAAACGTATCGATATCCATAAGAAAAGACTTTGTTTTTGCAAAGTTTCTCACCATACTGAGTATCGCAAACCCCGCCTTATCTATATCGCCCCAGTAAACGACCTCATAATCCAAGCCTTTAAGCACCGAAGCGTTAAACCCCCTGCCAAATACAACCAGATAATCATCCAACACCGGAAAAGCCAGATAGGTATATAAATTCTCTATGATAAAAAGCCTTTTTTCTTTGAATTTTTTCAAATCCTCAACGTTTATTTCTATATCGTCCCACTCTTTGTTTTTTATCCGTATCCTGTTTTTCGGATGTTTTAAAAAATACTTCCTCTCAAACCCCCACTCTTTTGAGATGCTTTTAACACTTTCATCATATTCGCAAACCTGCGAAAGAATTTTATCAAGCACCTTTTTGTTTTTTTCTATGAATTTACTATCTATTCCGATTACGGGAAGTTCTCTTATATAAATATTCGGCCTGGGATTGTTTACAAAAAATTCCTTAACTTCAAGCACTTTATCCCATATATCCATATTTTCAAGCAAAATTTTCGGATTTTGTTTTAAAAATTCAAATAAATCTTTATCTTTATACAGCAGCCTTTCAAAACGCAAAAACTCCCTTTTTTTACCTATAAATTCAAGCAAATTATCAAAGCTCTCGAATTGAACACCTACAAACACCTTTTGAGTACCGATTGACTTATAATTTATTTCTTTAAATACGGCATAAGGATTACTGTAATCATAAGTAACGTATTCTTTTAAAAACTCTTTTTCGCTCGGCTTTTTTCTTTTATATTCAAGTTTTAATTCTCCTGAGTAATACTTCCTTATAAGCTCCCCGCTTTTGTATTTTTTAAGCAGTTTGATTTTTAATTCCTTTATAAATTGCATTTAAACAGCCTTTTGGATA
>JAMOQT010000108.1 GCA_027063865.1 Nautiliaceae bacterium | reverse complement strand
AGTTTGGGTTTTTGTTTACCGTTAAGCCGATACTGCCTAAATTTGACAAAATAAATCCTATCAAGGGATTAAAACGTATTTTTAGTTTAAAAACAATAGTCGAAGGTATTAAAATGACGCTGAAAGTTGCTGTGGCTTTTGGTGTCGGTGCTTGGCTTTTTATGAAATTTTTGGAAGAGATTCCAAAACTTGAACTTATGAGCTTTTTTGAGCAGCTTAAATGGTTTGAGGAAAAAGCACTTATAATTATATTTGCAATGCTAGCGGTTTTTTTGGTGTTTGCGGTAATAGATTTTGTTTATCAGAGATACAGTTATAAAAAATCTCTTAGAATGAGTAAACAGGAAATTAAAGACGAATTCAAACAAACCGAGGGTAATCCTGAAATAAAAGCAAAAATCAGGCAGCTTCAAAGAGAAATGGCTAAAAAAAGAATGATGAGCGAAGTGCCAAAAGCGGACGTTGTTATTACAAACCCGACCCATTACGCTGTAGCGATAAGATATGACAAAACAAAAGATGAAGCTCCTAGGGTTATTGCAAAAGGAGTGGATAATCTTGCAATTAAAATAAAGGAAATTGCAAGAGAACATGACATTATGATAGTGGAAAACCCTCCTTTAGCAAGAGAGCTTTACAAGCTTGTGGATATTGACGAGTTTATCCCCCAAAAACTCTATAAAGCGGTAGCTGAGGTGCTGGCTTTTGTTTATAAGGCTAAAGGAAAAGTGTAAATGGTTGATGGATGATGGTAAATAGTTGATGGTTGATGGATGATGGTAAATAGTTGATGGTTGATGGATGATGATAAATAGTTGATTGTTGATAATAAAATTTAGATTTTTGGAAAATTCTATTAACTATCAACTATTTACCATCAACTAATATTCATAAATGTTATAATTACATTAAAAAGGCTTCTGATGGAAATTTATAAACAAATATGGGACAAAATTGAAAAAGCCGAAAATATAATGCTAATTGCACATATAAATCCCGACGGTGACGCATTGGGAAGCTCTCTAAGTTTATATCCTATACTTAAAAAAATGGGAAAAAAAGTTACGGTTTTTAATGCTACAAAACCTCTTCCGGATTATCTTGATTTTCTTCCGAATTTTAATAAAGTTACCGATAAACTTCCGAAAAAAATAGATTTGACCATATCATTAGACTGCGGCAGTTTTGATAGATTGGGACTGGATGAAAAGCCGTCGTTTTTGATAAATATCGATCACCATGTATCAAATACAAATTACGGGGATATAAATCTGATAGAACCAAACCACGCATCAACTTCGCAGGTGATTTATGATATTTTAAAAGCAAATAATATTGAAATTCCAACCGATACCGCCGTTTGTATTTATACGGCACTTATAACCGATACCGGTAGTTTTCAGTATGAAAGCGTAAATGACAAAGTGTTTGAATGTGCTGCCGAAATGGTAAGATGCGGAGTAAAACCAGATTATGTCGCTAAAATGCTTTTCCAAAGGGACAGACTCTCCAGACTTAGACTTCTTGCAAAAGCGTATGAAACTATTGAAATGTGCTGTGACGGCAAGGTTGCGTTTGTGGAAGTGACAAAAGAGATGATGGAAATAACGGGTGCGATTAAAGAAGATACCGATACGATAGTAAACAGTGTCCGGGCTATTGCGCCGGTTGAGATAGCCTGTATGTTAAGGGAAGATGATGAAGGTATTAAAATATCTCTTAGGAGCAAAAATTATGCGGATGTAAGCAAAATTGCCGTAAAATACGGCGGAGGAGGACATATAAGGGCTGCCGGGGCTACGTTAAAGGGTGAATTTAATTTTGAAAAAGTAAAAAATATGCTAAAAGAAGATTTGGCGAAGGAAGTGAAAAATAATAAGTGAAAGAGGATGAAAAAAGGTGAAAAAAGGGTGAAAAAGGGTGAAATGAGCGCAGCGAACCCGGCCGCTTGAAAAGTGGCGGGGGAATTGAGAATTGAGAATGTAGAATTGAAAATTAACAACCTTAAAAACTTTAAAAACCAATATACAAATAACAAATATACCAATATACTAATAACCAATACACCAATTTATCAGAAAGGATGTAAATGAAAAAATTATGGGTTTTAATACTGCTTTTAATAATAGGAGGGGCTGGATTTGTATATTTTTCTCCGGTTTTTGAAAAAAAACCTCCTGTAATTGATATTGAAAGCAACGGGTTTACTAATTTGAAAAAACCTTTAAAGGTAATATTAAAAGACGAGTCGGGAATCAGATATTACCGTGTTACGATGATAGCAGGCGGTAATGTAACAGAACTTGCCACACTTACAGACCCTTCCATGGGAAAAGAAGTTGTTTTAAATATAAAACTTCCTAAAACCAATGCAAAAGAGATAAAAATTAATATAGTTGCTGTAGACAATTCAAAATGGCATTTTTTTGCCGGAAATGAAGCCAAAAAGAGCATAACCTTGCAGGTGGACAAAGTCGTTCCTTTAACTGAAATTATCAATAATTCTTATGCCATAGGAAACGGTGGAAGCGCTGCTGTAGTGGTTAAAGTAAGCGATGAAAATTTAAAGGACAAATATATACTTGTAAACGGAAAATACAAATTTAAACTGACGCCTTTTGTTAAAGACGATTATTATGTTGCGCTTATTGCATGGCCTGTTAACGATCAGACGTTTGATGCCGAGCTTATTGCAGAAGACATGGCCGGAAATGTCGCAAAAGAGCATATTCCTTATTACTGGAGGAAATACAGATATCCGAAGGCAAAAATAAAAATCAGTGACAGATTTATAAACAGCGTTGCAAAAAATGTGCTTACAAAACTTGATATGAATGTTCCAAACGACCCTGTGGAAATATTTAAAACAATAAACGAAACCGTAAGGGCTGCAAACGAAAAAGAAATTTATGATATAACATCAAAAATTTATGAAGATAAAATAAACTCATTTTCCATCGCCAGATTCAATCCGCTGCCGGGAAGTGCGGTTAGGGCGTATTTTGGGGAGCAAAGAACTTATT
>JAMOQT010000107.1 GCA_027063865.1 Nautiliaceae bacterium | reverse complement strand
ATAAGTTGTGAAGCTATAAATTTAATGTTTTAGATTTTTTTTCCAAAATTTATATCAAAACACAAAACAATTCTTACATTCACCTTTTCTTTTCCCCATCTCTTCCCCTTTTTCACTTTCTTTCACCTTCTTTCACCTTCTTTCACTTTCTTTCATACATTGCCTTGCAAAATAAATTTTTTTTGTATAAAATTTGTAAAATTAAATTAAAATTAAAGGGTTCTAAATGTTTAGAAATATGTCGATTAAAATGAAGCTGGTTATTATGGTAGCGCTTCCGGTTATGGTTTTGCTCTATTTAGTCGGACAGGATGTTTACAAAGATTACAAAGCCTTAAACAATCTGGATAAACTTGAAAAACTTATGATAGTATCCCAAAAAGCGTCGGATTTGGTGCACGAACTTCAAAAAGAAAGGGGTGCGAGTGCCGGGTATTTAGGAACAAAAGGTAAGCAGTTTAAAGAAATTTTGGCAAAACAAAGACAGCTTACCGATGAAAAAAGAGCTATTTTGGAAAATTCTTTAAAAAAATTCGATTTAAGTAAAATTGATAACAATCTAAATAGTTTAGTCAATAAAGCTTTAAATAAGCTTAAAATGCTGCCTTCCGTAAGGCAGAAAATTGATAATTTACAAATCAGTGTAAAAGAAGCGATAGGTTATTACACCTCTTTAAATAGACTTTTTTTAGATGCCGTTGAAGGAGCTTCGCAGCTTTCGACATTCAGTGATCTTACAAGAGAACTTACCGCTTATAACGCTTTGCTTGAAATGAAAGAGAGAATGGGAATAGAAAGAGCAGTGGGAACCGGTGCTATAAGTAAAGGACATTTCGGACCCGGTAAACTTGCAAAATTTGCGGTTTTAGTATCAGAACAGCATTCTTTTAAAGAAAGATTTTTAAACAATGCATCTCAAAAAGTATTGGATTTTTATAACGAAACAATGAATAATGAGGTAGTAAGAAGGGTTTCTGAAATTGAAAACATACTCTTAAACGATAATACCAAAAAAGAGATAATCTCTCAGATTAAAACGATTATAGGTTACGGGGGATTGATTCATAATTTTAAAAATTATGTAATAAGGGGTAAAAACAAATATGAAAAAAATGTAAATAAACAATATAAAGAGCTTTTGGCGTTAATCGAGAGATATAAACGTCTGCCAAACGTTACGCCGCAGGAAATAGCTTTGCTTGATACGGTAAAAGAAACGTTTACAAAATATCACAGCGGTCTTCCGAAAGTTGTGGAAGCTTATAAAAACGGACAAAGCGTCCATCAGCTTGATAAAGTCGTAAAAGTAAATGACTCACCGGCTATAAAAGCACTCAAAACATTAAGCGGCAGCTTTTTTATAAAAGAAAACGGTGAAGAGTTTTTTAAATTAATGACACAAAAAATTAACCTTGTAAATAAAGTTATTCATTATCAGGAAAAAGTGATTATTGAAAATATTGAAGGGAAAATAAAAGACTTAAAAACCTCTTTACTAACAAAAGCCGTAGTATATGTTTTACTGCTTGCGGCGGTTATGTTTATGCTTATGGTAATTATGAAAGAAATTACCGTAAACCTTTCACATTTCCAAAAAGGGCTTTTGGATTTCTTCAGGTATCTAAACAGGGAAATTCCGCAGGCTAAAAAAATAGAAATTGACACTAACGACGAAATTGGCGAAATGGCAAAAGTGGTAAATGAAAATATCGAAAAAACGTCCGAACTTATTGAAGACGACAACAGGGTAATTGCCGCTATAATTGATACATTAAATAAATTCAGCGGCGGTGATTTTACACAAAGAATTAATCTAAGTCCTAAAAACGAAATATTGCAGCAGTTAAAAGATGTTTTAAATCAGATGGCTGAGACTATTCAAAAATCCATCGGTAAAGATTTGAATAAAATCAACTCAATGCTTGAATCGTATCTGCATTACGACTTTACCCTTAGAATCAAAGACGATAACGGTAAGCTTGTAATTACCCTTAATAAAATAGGCGATACCATTACGGAAATGTTAAGAAATTATAAAGAAGACGGGACAAGTCTGAATGAAAAATCTGAAATTTTAAAAAGCGAAACGGATAAATTGACGCAAATTTCAAACGAAACTTCAAAAGCGCTTGAGCTTATCACTCAAAAAATGCAGCAAATTAGAGACGGAATGTTTGAAACTTCAAATCAGGGAGAGGAAGTTAGCAATCAGGCAAATGAAATTAAAAACATTGCCAATGTAATAAAAGACATAGCCGACCAGACCAATTTGTTAGCCTTAAATGCGGCTATTGAAGCGGCAAGGGCAGGAGAGCATGGAAGAGGATTTGCGGTTGTTGCGGATGAGGTTAGAAAACTTGCCGAAAAAACACAGAAAAGCTTGGATGAAATAAACACTACAATCAATCTTTTAGCCCAAAGTATCAGTACAATTACCACAAGCATTCACGACCAGAGCGCTAAAATCGACGAAAGCGCGGAAGAAGTTGTAAGCGTAAATGAAAAAACTCAGGTAAACAATCAGGTTGTGGAAGAACTGAATGAAATAGCAAACGAAATTGATGATATGAGCAAAAAAATACTTGAAGAAGTAAATACCAAAAAATTCTAAAAGCACTTTTTGTGCTTTTTTAAATAAAATGAAAGGTTTTATATTAAATACGGTAAGGGTCAGGGATGAGGATTTGATTGTAAGAATACTTACAAGAGAGGAAGTTGTTACGCTTTACAGGTTTTACGGAGCGAGGCACAGCTATATAAATGTGGGGTATTTGATTGATTTTCATATTGAAGAGTCTGCAAAATCCACTATTAAACGCCTAAGGCATGTTACGCAAATCCCTTTTAAATTTTTGTTTGATATGGAAAAGACGCTTTATTTTAAAGAATACATTTCATTGCTTAATAAACATTTTATGGATGTTAGCAGGGTGGATACGTTTTATTACGATTCGCTTTTAAAACTGTGTGAAAATTTAAGTGAAAGGGATGTAAAAAGAGCTGTTATTGAGCATTATGTAACGCTTCTTGAAAAAGAGGGAAGGCTTCATAACGACTTTGTCTGTTTTTTGTGTGA
>JAMOQT010000106.1 GCA_027063865.1 Nautiliaceae bacterium | reverse complement strand
GATATGTAGCCGTTCTTGGAAACAACGATTTTCATCTTTATAACGTTGTGGATAAGTATGAGCTGGTAACGGAGCCTTTTTATTTTAAACTTGCTGGTAAAACGTGGAAACTTATGCACTATCCTAAATATATTTTCCCGCTTGATACGGATATTATCGTTTACGGTCATACGCATGATGTTGATATTACATTTAACGGTAAAAATTTAATTCTTAATCCCGGCGAAGTTTGCGCCAGGGACCATGGATTTTCCACCTGTATGACTCTTGATATTACGGATGAGAAATATATTGTAACGCTTTATTACAGAAAAATAGGTGAAAAAGAATGGAAAAATAAAATTAAAGAGTTTTTAATTCCTCAAAACGGAGAAAAACAATGATTTATCTTTGTGCGATAAGCAATATACGTTCGGGTGCGTGCAATGAAGATTGCAGATTCTGTACGCAGAGTGTAAAATGGGGTGCCGACATTAAACGATATAAAGAAAAAAGTATCGAAACCATAGTAAAAGAAGCAAAACTTGCCAAAAAGAACAAAGCCTCAGGTTTTTGTCTTGTAACAAGCGGAAAAAGCCTTGATGAAAAAACGCTTGAATATGTATGCCGCGCGGCTAGAGCGGTAAAAAAAGAAGTGGATATTACGATAATAGCCTGTAATGGAACGGCAGATAAAGAATCTTTAAAAGAGCTTAAAAACGCGGGGGTAAAAATATACAACCACAACCTTGAAACAAGCCGTGAATATTATCCGAAAATATGCTCGACCCATACTTGGGATGAGAGGTTTGAAACATGTGAAAACATTAAATCCGCGGGACTTCGTCTCTGTTGCGGGGGAATATTCGGTATGGGCGAAAGCGATGAAGATATACAAAGTTTTATAAAATCTTTAAAAAAATTAAATCCCGAAGGAATTCCGCTTAATTTTTTTATAGAAAACCCTAAACTGCCTTTAAAAGCGACTCATAATAAAAAATTCGCTTTAGACATTGTTAAAAAATTTGCCAAAGAATTTCAAAATTCCATTATAATGCTTGCGGGTGGAAGGGAAATAGCTTTTGGGGAGAATTGGATTGATGCTATAAAAAAGGGCGCTAATTCTATTGTAATAGGCGATTATTTAACTACTAAAGGCGAAAAACCGGATAAAGATCTGGAAATTTTAATTAAAGAGGGATTTGAAATAGCCGATGAATGCTGATATTACTTTAATAATAACTCTTTCGATAATACTTTTGATATCCCCTTTTTTAAGCACGGCATTAAAACTGCCTATTTCGATGGTGGAAATTCTTCTTGGAAGTTTTGCCTCTGCAATAGGCTTTTTGCATGAAAACGAGCTTTTTAAACTGCTTGCGGAAGTGGGATTTTTATATCTTATGCTTTTGGCGGGGATGGAAGTTAATTTAAAAGAACTTTTAAAATTGGATAAAAAGATTATACAAAAAGGACTCGTGTTTTTGTTTGTTTTATATGTATTATCCATATTAAGTGTTTGGGTTTTCGGATTTTCAAAAATTTTTATTGCAATTTTGCCTTTGATTTCAATCGGTCTCATACTTTCTATCCAACAGGAGATAGGAAAACAGTCGTGGCTTGATTTGGCAATAAAAATAGGAGTGATAGGAGAACTTCTTTCTATTCTGGTCCTTACTGTGTTGAGCGGATATTTTGAATTTGGTTTTAATGAAAAATTATTAATAAATATTGGGATACTTTTTACTTTTTTAATAGTTTTAGGCATAGGTTTTATTCTGTTTCGAACTCTTCTTTGGTGGTTTCCAAAACTTAAACACTATCTTATGCCAGGAGTCGATAAATATCATCAGGATGTGAGAATAGCGATTAGTTTATTTTTTATAATGATTGCCGTTTTGATGATTCTTCATCTTGATGTGGTGCTTGGAGCGTTCGTGGTAGGGGTGTTTTTAACTACTTTTTTTGATCATAATCATAAATTGGAACATAAACTTGCCCCTTTTGGTTTTGGGTTTTTAATTACTATTTTTTTCGTTCATGTCGGAAGCAGTATAGATCTAAAAGTTATGAACTTCGCTCTTTTAAGCGATGCGTTATTTATTACGATGCTTATGATAATGCTAAGAGTAATAAGCGCTCAGGTTTTTATAAAAGATTTGGGATTGAAAAATTCGGTTCTGTTTGGGTTCTCTTTATCGATGCCTCTTACTTTATTGATAGCCACAGCTACCCTTGCTTATCAAAACTATACGATTGATAGTTACTGGTATACGGTGCTTGTTACTACTTCGGTACTTGAGGTTATTGTGGTGATGCTTGGAGTTAAGTTTATAAATAAGTTACAATTTCAAAAAAAGGATAGTTAATGGTAGTTACTCGTTTTGCTCCGAGTCCTACGGGATATTTGCATATAGGTGGGCTTAGAACCGCGCTTTTTAACTGGCTTTGGGCCAAAAAAAACAACGGAAAATTCAGGCTGAGAATTGAAGATACTGACCTTAGCCGTAATAAACAAGAAGCAGTTGATGCGATTTTAAAGGCTTTTAACTGGGTTGGAATGAAATGGGATGATGAAGTTGTGTTTCAAAGTGAGAGATTTGACGTTTATAAAAAATATATTGATGAGCTTTTGGAAAAAGGATTTGCTTATAAGTGTTATCTGACAAAAGAAGAACTTGAAAAAATAAGAGAAGCCAAAATGAAAGGCGAGGAGCCTCCTATCGATATTAGAAAATACAGAGATTTTAAAGGGGAGCTTGATAAGCCTTATGTAATTAGATTCAAAGCTCCACTTGAAGGCAAAATATGTTTTGAAGACGGGGTAAAAGGCGAACAGTGCGTGGATGCCAAAGAAATAGAAGATTTCGTAATAGCAAGAAGTGACGGGACTCCTACTTATAATTTTGTCGTAGTGATTGACGACCATGAAATGGGAATGACGGATATTATAAGAGGAGACGACCACCTCAGAAATACATTTAAACAGCTTCTTGTTTATAAAGCGTTTGGCTGGGATGTGCCAAACTTTTATCACGTACCTATGATTCACAACGAAAAAGGCGCTAAAATGAGTAAGCGTGACGGGGCGGTGGATGTTATGGA
>JAMOQT010000105.1 GCA_027063865.1 Nautiliaceae bacterium | reverse complement strand
GGCATATCTTTTGGCGAGTCTTGAGGTTGTGGATTATGTGGTGATTTTTGAAGAAGATACTCCTTACGAGCTTATCAAAAGAGTAAAACCGGATGTTTTGGTTAAAGGTAAAGATTACGAAGGTAAAAAGGTTGTCGGAAGTGATATCGCAAAAGAAGTGAAACTTATTGAATTTGTAGAGGGAAGAAGCACCACTTCGATAATAAAAAAAATGAAAAATGAAAAGTGAAAAGTTAAAAATTGAGAAAGCGGGGTCCCTAAAAAGTCGTAAGACTTTTTGGGGTGCAGAAGGAGAATTGAGAATGGAGAATTTAAAAAACTGTTTAAACGAGCATATAAAAACAGCTGAAAAAATGGAAAAGTTATTACCCTTAATTAAAGAAGCGGGAGAGTTGTGTCTGAGTGCATTGAAAAACGGCAATAAAATAATGCTTTGCGGAAACGGTGGAAGTGCGGCCGATTCTCAGCATATAGCCGCCGAACTTAGCGGAAGGTTTAAAAAAGAGAGAATTCCCCTTGCCGGAATAGCACTTACAACCGATACTTCGGCACTTACTGCTATAGGAAACGACTATGGGTATGAGTTTGTTTTTTCAAGACAGGTGGAGGCTTTGGGTAAAAAAGGAGATGTTTTAATAGCAATTTCCACAAGTGGGAATTCTTTAAACATAATAAAAGCAATTGAGAGTGCTAAAAAGATAGGATGTAAAGTTATAACGTTAACGGGAAAAGACGGAGGTAAAATGAAAGAGATGGGAGATGTAAATATCGTAATCCCTTCGAATGACACTCCCAGAATTCAGGAAATGCACATAATGGTCGGTCATATGATTTGTGCTTTAATTGACGAGGGATTTTAATATCTCTTCCGTTATAAGCTGTGCACCTTCTTTTTGATTTATTGAGGCTAAATTTTGGGAAATCTGTTTTAAATTGGCATTAAAAATCAGATTTTTTACCTGTGAGATGTCAATTTCGCTTTGTCTTATTACAAATGCCGCGTTTTTATCCGCCAGAAATTTGGCGTTATAATATTGATGGTCTCCCGCCGCATAAGGATAAGGAATAAAAAGTGTGGGAATTTGGTTTGCCGCAAGTTCAAAAAGAGTGGACGCACCGGCTCTGCTTACGGCAAAATCAGCTTTTTGAATTTTTTGTGCGAGATTTGGGTCAAAATCAAACACGTCCGCATCGATGTTTTTTTCCTTATAGAAGTTTTTTATTCTTTCAAAATCCCTTTTGCCGCTTTGGTGAATGATTTTTATTCCTCTCTTATGTAAATCTTCAGCCAAATTTACGGCAAGGTCGTTTATCGCCACTGCACCCTGGCTTCCTCCTAGAAAAATAATTGTTTTCAGTTCGTTTCTTATTCTTGCTTTGTCGAAAAAAACATCCTCCACGGGATACGGGTCGTTGTAAATGAATGTATTGAAAAATCTTTTGCTAAACGGCTTTAAGAGTTTGTTGAGCGAACCTATATGGGCGTTTTGCTCGTGTATAAAAAGAGGGATGTTTGAAAAAAGCGCAGCAAAGCTTGCGGATGCTGCGGAATAGCCTCCGACGCTGAAAACGGCTTTAATATTGTGTTTTTTTAAAATTTGTTTAGCCTGAACGGAAAGTTTTAATATATGAATCAGAGAATTGATTTTTTTAAATCCACTTTTGTTTACGACGCCGCTTGAAGGGAGAAAATATACGGCTTCAAAATTCGTGTCGTTTTCGAACCACGCTTTGTCCGCTCCTGAAGTTGAGCCGATATATACAGGTTTTATACCCCTTTTGTTTAATTCCTCTTTTATAACTTTTGCGATTTTAAGGTGTCCTCCAGTTCCTCCGCCCGTTATTGCGATATTAAATTTTCTATTTTCCATTTTCTATTGTCCATTAATTAAAATTTCGCTTTTTTGCTTATCATCAAAACCATTCCGATTGCAGTGCAAAGAGCCACAAGCGAACTTCCCCCGTAGCTCAGGAAAGGCACGGTAAGACCTTTAATGGGAATAAGTGATGTTACCCCAAGTCCGTTGAATATAAACTGAATCATTATCAAAGTCCCAACCCCGAATGCAAACAGCTGGTATTCTTTTTTTTCACTGCGGTTTGCTATTTTGTATATTCTGTATACGAGTGCGAGCATAAGTATAACTATCACGCTTATGCCTAAAATTCCCGTTTCTTCAGCAATTCCCGCCAAGACAAAGTCCGTATGAACGTCTGAGAGGAATCCTAATTTGAATATTCCGTTTCCAATTCCCTGACCTATAATGCCTCCGTGGTAAATTGCGTTTAGGGACTGTTCGACCTGTCCGTAACTCATTGAACTCTCAACGGTAATATTGGGGAAAAAGTTGTTTGTCATAAGATGAAGCCATGCTTTAAACCGCGCGTATCTGTATCCTGAAGAGAGTATTGCGGCGATGAATACAAAAATACCTGCGGCAAGTATAATAGTGAACGTTTTAAATTTTCCTCCCGCTATCAGAAGCAAAAAAGCAAACAAAAGTCCCATAACCATAACCTGACCAAGGTCGGACTGATACGCCAAAATCAGATACCAAAACCCGCCAAGAATTATAAAATACCTAAGAATCAACTTAAACTCTTCTTTTAATGTGCGCTCTCCTTTAACCTGTCTGGTAAAAGACCATGAAAGGAAAAATATGACTCCTAATTTGAAAAATTCAACGGGGGCGAATTTAAAAGGACCGATTTTTATCCATCTCTTTGCTCCGTTAATTACGGGGGCGACGCTTTCGGGTAAAAAAGGCATTACTATTACCAGAATTGCGGAGATTATAAGTATTGTCCATCCTATTTTTTCAAACCAGATATCGGGATTGAGTCTGGCAAAAACCACCATTATTGTAAATCCCACAATTCCAAAACCGATATAACGCATTACAAAATGATATTCGCTTAAATTTTTGGTATGTTCTAAATATACAGGCAGGGAATAAGAAAAAAGAGCGCCTATTAGCATCAGTATTCCGACAATTATAAATATCAGGGAGTCGACTTTTTGCAAATTTTACCTTTATGAAGTATAATATTGGTAGAATTTTAGCATAATTAAGTTGTGAAGTTGTGAAGTGGATAAGT
>JAMOQT010000104.1 GCA_027063865.1 Nautiliaceae bacterium | reverse complement strand
GTTTTTATTGAAAGAATAAATAAAATAAATCCCAAAATTCTTGAAGGTCTTAAAGAAAAAAAAGAGTTTTCATTTAGGATAAACCGCCATAAAGCCGGGCTTGAAGCGGTAAATGAATTAAGAAAAGAGGGGTATAACTTAAAAGCCGTGCAGTGGAGCGAGTGGGTTTATACGCTACCGATAGAGGATAGAAAAAAAATAACCAAATCAAAAACTTACACCGCCAATAAAATATACATTCAAAATCTCTCTTCCATAATAGCGGCGTTTGCGCTTGATATTGACAAAAACGACTGGGTTTTAGACCTTGCGGCAGCTCCCGGGGGTAAAAGTCTGATTTTCAGCGAAAAAGCGGCAAAAGTCAGTGCGGTTGAGCCTGATAAAAACAGGTTTTTCAGGATGAAAAGAAACTTTAAAGAACACGGTGCAAAAAACATTCAGACATACAATAAAGACGGACGTTTCGTGTATAAGGCTACGGGCGAAATGTTTGACAAGGTGTTTTTGGACGCTCCTTGTAGTTCGGAAGCGCATATAGATTTTAACGAAGGTATAACGTGGTGGAATCTTAAAAGGGTAAGAAGGTTTGCAAAACTTCAAAAAGAGCTTATAATTTCCGCTTTTGAATGTTTAAAACCAGGCGGTGAGATGATATTTGCCACATGTACGTTCGCCCCGGAAGAAAACGAAGAAAGCGTCGATTTTCTTTTAAACAGATACGATAACGCAAAAGTCGTTGAAGTAAATCTTCCTATTGACAATGTTCAAAAAGGAATAACGGAGTGGGAAGATAAAAAGTATCATCCGGATGTGTCTAAAACCGTCAGGATTTTGCCAAAAGGCGCATATTCCGGGTTTTATTTTGCCAAAATAAAGAAAAATTAAGGATTAAATTTCTCTTTTGCCGCCTTCAAAGCCGCTATAACGTCGTCAATGTTTTCATAAGGGATATGGGCTTTCCAATCGGGTTTTTCATTGTCTCCGTTTAATGATATACCGATACTGACAACCGGTTTGCTCCCTTCCCCATATGGTTCGTTTATATGTGATACCGTAATCAAACCTTCTTTTGTATGTGCCAGAGGAAATTCCGCAATTATTGTATTCGTTTTCATGTGGGTCCTTTTTATTAATTATATCATTTTGGAAGTAAAAATGAAAAAAGTTGGCAAAGTGAGATAAGTTTTTAGAGTTAAATAACTTTTAAAAACTTTTCTATCTCTTTTTGGAGGTGTTTTAAATCTTTTGAATTGTCTATAACAAAATTGGCTTTTTGTTTTTTAATTTCAATATCGAGCTGGTTGTTTAAAATGGCAATGGCCTGATTTTCATTTACGCCGTCCCTTTGCATTACCCTTTTGATTTGCAGACTTTTCGGGGCGTAAACTACTAGGACTTTATTAAATTCGGGATAATTTTGTTTTTCATAAAAAAGCGGAAGGTCGACAAAATATTTAACGCCGTCTTTTTCAAATTTTCGGGCTTTTTCAATTACCCTTTTTCTCACTTCCGGCAGTATTAAACCCTCTAAAATTTCCAGTTTTTCTCTGTCGTTAAATACAATGTCCCTTAATTCTTTCCTCTCAGCCGTGCCGAAAATTTCCAATACTTTTTCTTTTTTTTCTTCAAAAACTTTTTTGCTTATTTCATCGGCGTCTATAATTTTATACCCGAACATTTTTAAAAAAGAAGCGACCGTGCTTTTGCCCGTCCCTATTCCTCCCGTTAATACAATAGCGTTTTTAAACGTTTCATTTTCCATTTTTAATTTTCCATTTTACATTTTAATGACGTCTTTAATATTTTCAAAAACATATTTAGGAAGTACAAAACTTGCAAGATGAATATCCGTATGGTAATAGTGCGTGTTTTCCACAAAATCGCTTCTGTGTCTTATAATATCGGCTGTTGGGTGAATCTCTTTGCTTGCGAATACAAGCGCTTTTTGAGTTCCGTCATCTTCTATAAAATAATAAGGCATTACAATATAAAACAGTTTGCTAAGATTTGCAAAAAGATCCCTCTCCTGAAGGGATTTTGCTGTTGTGATATAAATGCCTTTATCGTTTAATTTTTCGTAAATTTTAATGAAATCCCCCGGCTTTTCATCAATTATCAAATCATATTTTTCCTGAATGTCTTCGTTATAAATTTCAAATTTTTTAGTCAGGATTTTATTAAATTCTTCGTTTAAGGAAGAAGGTACTAGAAATTTATCACCCGCTTCCTGCGTACAGGCTCCCACAAGCGCCATCATCTCTTTTTGAGTCTGGGTCATTACTGTCCTTTTTTTGCTAAATATATCAAAAAATTAGAAAATTACAAATAACATCCGAATTTATTTTTTAGTTTTTTACTTTTAACTTTTCATTTTGTTATACTTTTCAAAAAAGGCGGTATATGGTAGCACATTTATGCTGCAGTGTTGATGCGGGGTATTTTTTAAAAAGGTTAAAAGAAGATTTTCCCGATGAAAAAATTATAGGGTATTTTTACGACCCGAACATTCATCCTTACAGCGAATTTAAGCTTCGTTCCCTTGATACCGAAAGGATATGTAAAAAACTCGGAGTCGAATACGTAGAAGGCGAATATGATTACGAAAGCTGGCTTAAGGCAGTGAGAGGCAAAGAAAACGAGCCGGAAAAAGGTGTGAGGTGTTCTGTGTGTTTTGACCATTCTCTGGAAGAGACGGCGAGGTTTGCGCAAAAAAGGGGGGATGATAAAATAACCACATCTCTTTTAATGTCGCCAATGAAATCTCAGAAACAGTTAGCAAGTGTGGGAAAAGTTATCAAAAGAAAATACGGTATAGATTTTTATGCACCCGATTACCGCAAAAAGGGAGGCACACAGGCACAGCAGGAATTTGCAAGAAAGACGCAGATGTACAGGCAGGATTACTGCGGATGTTTATACGGAATATGGCAACAAAAACAAAGTCAGGAAATAATAGACGAACTTTTAAACCCGATAACTAAACAGACGCTTCCCGCGAGTATAGAAGAGAGACTTGAAATTTACAAAAAAAGAATTGAATATGAAGATAAAGGCGTTGAATATAAAATAATTAAAGAAAATTTTCTAAACTACAGACTGCTAAGAGGC
>JAMOQT010000103.1 GCA_027063865.1 Nautiliaceae bacterium | reverse complement strand
GTTTCAATTGAAGATATTCTTTCAAAATTCCCTCAAAAAATAATAGACGGTAATTTAAGAGCTATTAAAAGAGCGGCAGAAGAAGTAAAATAAGGAGAAATTATGGCAACACCAAAAGAAATGTTAACAACTTGGGATAAAATTCAATTCGGTGCGGTTTTACCGTCATTTGAAGACCCTGAGAAAAAAATAAGAAGTAAATTCCATTCATACAATTATAAAGTAGCTGACTGGAGGGTTGAAAAACCGGTATATAATAGAGACCTTTGTATTGATTGTGATTTTTGCTGGGTAGCCTGTCCCGACAGTTGCTTTGAAGTTGAGGAAGTTGTAAACAAAAGAGGTAAAAAACAGGCAAAAATCGTAGGAATTAATTATAATTTATGTAAAGGGTGCGGTGTATGTGTTGACGTATGTCCTACACCTATTAAATCGCTTTTAATGTTCCCTGAACAAATTGACAATCAAGAGGCTTTAAATCAGTGGCCTAAAAAAGAAGATAAATAAAAGGATTAATAATGGCACAGAAATATGAATTAAAATCAAAGGAAGTTTGGGACGGAAATACGGCGGCAGCTCATGCGCTTAGACAAGCTCAGGTTGATGTTGTCGCAGCTTATCCTATTACGCCATCCACACCGATAGTACAAACTTATGCTCAGTTTTTAGCTGACGGATATGTTGACGGTGAATTTGTAAAAGTTGAGAGCGAACATTCGGCTATGAGTGCGTGTGTCGGTGCCGCTGCAGCAGGTGGAAGGGTGGCAACAGCCACTTCTTCTCAAGGGTATGCCCTAATGGTTGAGGTTTTATATCAGGCAAGCGGTATGAGACTTCCGATTGTAATGACTGTAGTAAACAGAGCTCTTGCATCTCCTCTTAATATTCACGGAGACCATGGCGATTTATACTTAGGCAGGGATGCGGGATGGATTCATTTAATAGCAAACAATCCTCAAGAAGCTTACGATATGACTTTATGTGCGTTTAAAATTGCAGAAGATAGCAGAGTCAGACTTCCTGTAACAACCAATCAGGACGGATTTTTAGTTTCACACACTGCTCAGGTAGTAGAACCTTTACAAGATGAAGACGCATATAAATTTATAGGTGATTATAAACCTTTAAACCCGTTGCTGGATACCAAAAATCCTGTAACTCACGGGGCGCAGACAGAAGAAGAGTGGCATTTTGAACATAAAGCGACTCAACATAAAGCTTTAATGGAAAGCAAAAGCGTAATAGAAGAAGTGTTTAATGAATTTGAAAAATTAACGGGCAGAAAATATAATTTAGTGGAAAGTTACAAAATAGAAGATGCGGATATAGCACTTATCGTAATGGGAAGTGCATATGAAACTGCCATGATTGCGGTAGATAGAGCAAGGGAAGAAGGCATTAAAGTTGGGCTTGTGATGCCAAGATCATTCAGACCGTTCCCATATAACGAAGTGGCTGAAAAACTAGCTAACGTAAAAGCAATTGCAGCACTTGATAGAAACTCTCCTATGGGAGCAATGGGAGCGCTTTATAATGAAGTTGCCGGAGCACTTGCTGCTAACGGACAAAATGCCGTTATGACAAATTATATTTACGGTCTTGGCGGAAGAGATACAACTGCCGAACATATTTTAGAAGTTATTAAAGAGACAAACAAAAATGCAGAAGCTGGAAAAAGAGTAACTGACTTACAAGGTTTCATAAACCTTAGAGGTCCTAAGTTATCATTTAATTAAGGAGTTTTTTATGAAAAATATAGGTAATTTAAAAGAATTTGCATGTACTCCTGATAGATTTCAAGGTGGTCACAGACTGTGCCCCGGATGTGCGCACAGTATGATAGTAAGAGAAGTGGTTAACGCAACGGATGATGATTTGGTGGTTTCAACAGCAACAGGATGTCTTGAAGTATGTACTTCAATTTATCCATATACTTCATGGGATGTTTCTTGGATTCATATAGGATTTGAAAATGCGGCTGCGGCTATTTCCGGTGTAGAGGCAATGTACAATGCTCTTAGCAGAAAAGATAGACTGTATAATGAAGACAGAAAAGTTAAATTCGTAGCATTCGGTGGGGATGGAGGAACATACGATATCGGATTTCAATCCCTTAGCGGTGCGACTGAAAGAGGGCATGACTTTTTGTATGTTTGTTTAGATAACGAAAACTATGCAAATACAGGAGGGCAAAGAAGTTCCGCTACACCAATTGGTGCACACACTTCAACAACTCCAAGAGGTAGAGTAAGTTACGGTGAAAAACAAAGAAAAAAAGATTTAACTATGATAATGGCCGCTCACGGATGTCCTTATGTAGCGACAGCGGTTCCCGGGACAAAACACTGGAAAGATTTGGCTCAAAAAGCGGCTAAAGCGTTATCTACTGTGGGACCTACATTTATAAATGCACTCAGTCCTTGTACTACGGAATGGAAATTTAAACCTGAAGAAACTGTTGAAATTGCTGATTTAGCAGTTGAAACCTGTGCGTTTCCATTGTATGAAATTGAAGACGGACATAAGCTTACAATTACATACAGACCGAAACAAAAAATTCCTATTGAAGAATATCTAGGACGTCAGGGAAGATTTGCCCATTTATTCAAACCTGAAAACAAATGGGTTATAGAAGAGTGGCAAAAAAACGTAGACGCATATTGGGAATATCTTCAAAGAAGGGAAGAAGCGGGGGTTTAATCCCTTTTTTCTTTTTTATTATTTTAAATTTATGTGTCTGGCACTTTTATTTTTACATTATCTATCAATTTTTAATATAATATCTTTCTCTATTACACCGTTGCTTTTTATCATTTTCAAACATAATAAATGTTTTATTTATTTTTGATACTGATATTATCTGTATCTTTTAAATGCTCTCTCAAAATCAAGTTTGACATTTCCGCAGCTTGTTTCAAGAGAAATTGTTTCAGTTAAAAAATCCCCTAATTTTGTATATTTTTCGCCTGTGTGTTTAAAAACTTTTGCTTTTAATTCGTCGGGATAAACCAAAATATAGTATTTTACTTTTTCAAATTCATAAATAGAAAATTTAAGCTCTTCATCTCTTTTTGCGGTTGCGGGTGAGATTATTTCAACTATAACTTCAGGAGCTTTTGAAATAAAATTTGGGTTTAAATCATTACAAACTATGCT
>JAMOQT010000102.1 GCA_027063865.1 Nautiliaceae bacterium | reverse complement strand
TTTCGTTTTGAATATTACCACATGTCTTATCATTTAAGACCTTTTACAAATTCTTCTATTCTTGCAATTCCTTTTTTGATTGTATCAAGGTCTGTTGCAAACGAAAATCTAAAATATCCTTCACTCCCAAATCCTATTCCCGGGACAACCGCAACTCCCTGTTCTTCAAGAAGCGTCAATGCAAAAGTCATAGACTCTTGCATAATTTTTTTGTGGTTTACGTAAATATAAAACGCCCCCTGCGGTTTTGCCGCACTTAGTCCGTCGATGTTGTTGAATGCTTCATAAACGTAATCTCTTCTTTTTTTAAATTCTTCCCTCATCATTTCAACATCCGCATCCGCTTTTCCTAAAAGTGCCGGAATTGCCGCTCTTTGTGTTATCGAATTTATATTAGACGTCATTTGTGACTGAAGCTTGATCATTTCTTTTACAAGTTCTTTGTTTTTGGTAGCAAGATATCCGAATCTCCATCCGGTCATTGCGTGTGATTTGCTAAGACCGTTTACGGTGATTGTTCTTTGCAGCATGTCTTTATTGATTGAAGCTGCAGCGCAAAATTCCCCTTCGTAAATCAGTTTTTCATACATTTCATCGCTGACCACCCAAATGTCAGTCTCTTTTAAAACTTCGGCAAGTGCATTAAGTTCTTCTTTTGAATAAACAGCTCCCGTAGGATTGCTGGGACTTGTAAGGATTAGCATTTTTGTTTTTGGGGTAATGTGTTTTTTAAGCATTTCGGGAGTTAATTTAAAATTTGTCTCTTCCGTTGTTTCAATACTTACCGGAATACCGTCATGATATTTTACAAGCTCGGGGTATGTCACCCAGTAAGGAGCGGGAATTATTACCTCATCGCCTTCTTCAATCAGGCACGCCATAATGTTAAAGAGTGACTGTTTTGCACCGTTGCTTACAATTATTTCATCTTTTGAATACTCTAAGTTGTTGTCTCTTTTAAGTTTAATTCTTATTGCTTCCAATACTTCCGGAATTCCTGCAACGGCGGTGTATTTGGTAAATCCTTCGTTTATTGCTTTTATTGCTTCGTCTTTTATGATTTTAGGTGTGTCAAAATCCGGCTCACCCGCACTGAAAGCCAAAATATCCCTTCCCGCCGCTTTTAAATCCCTTGCTTTTTGGGAAATTGCAATTGTAAGCGACGGTGATAATTTTTGAATTCTTTTACTAAACATAATCAACCCTTGCATTTTTATTAAAATTATATCATAC
>JAMOQT010000101.1 GCA_027063865.1 Nautiliaceae bacterium | reverse complement strand
AAAGAAGCACGAAGCTGTCATATTTTTATCTTTGGAGTTTAATATGAAACAATCCTGATTAATTTAATAAGGAAAATATTAAAAATTTTGATAAAAAGTATGTTTTAAAAGCTTTGGAAATTTATAACGATTTAAGGCTTGATTTTGTTGATTGCCTTTTGTGTGCTTACAGTGAAATTGACGAAATTGCAACATTTGATAAGAAACTGTTAAAATGTATTGACAAAAACAAAAAAAAGTAATATAAACTGTAAAAAGAATATAAGGAGTTAAGGTGAAAGATAAAGTTAAAGAGTTGTTAAAAAACGTAATTTATCCCGGATTTAAAAAATCCGTTGTGGATTTTGGGTTTGTAAAAGACATCGAAGTCAGTGAAGATGGCAAACAGGCGATTATTACGTATCAGATTCCATCAACCGACGATGAGGTTGCGCAAAAATTAAACGATACTACAATTGATGTTTTAAGGGCTGAAGGAATTGAAGCAAGCGTTAATATTATAAGACCTAAAAAACCAAGAGAAACAAGCTCTAGAGGCGTTAATAAAATGCCAAGCGTTAAATCTTTCGTAATGGTTTCATCAGGTAAAGGAGGAGTAGGTAAAACGACTACCGCGGTAAATCTTGCTTTAGCCCTTGCAAAAGAGGGTAAAAAAGTGGGAGTGCTTGACGGGGATATTTACGGACCTAATGTTGCAAGAATGCTTGGAATGCAGGACAGAAAACCGGAAGTTGTCGGAAATAAGGTAAAACCTTTTGAAAACTACGGCGTTAAATTCATATCAATGGCAAACCTGCTTCCTGAAGGAAAAGCATTGATGTGGAGAGGTGCAATGCTTGTAAAAGCGCTTCAGCAGTTTATGGAAGATGTTGAGTGGGGCGAACTTGACATTCTTGTAATCGATATGCCTCCGGGGACGGGTGACGCTCAGATGACTATGGCTCAGCAGGTGCCGGTAACTGCCGGTGTTGCGGTAACCACACCTCAGACAGTGGCTGTGGATGACGCAAAAAGAAGTTTTGATATGTTTAAACAGCTTCATATCCCTATTGCCGGCGTAATTGAAAATATGAGCGGATTTATCTGTCCTAACTGCGGTATGGAATACGATATTTTCGGAAAAGGCGCGGCTGTGACTTTGGCTAAGGAATACGACACTAAAGTTTTAGCGCAAATTCCGATTGAGCCTGAAATAAGAGAAGGCGGGGATTTTGGAAAACCTATAGTAATAAACAGACCTGATAGCGAAAGCGCAAAAAGATTTTCTAAAGCCGCAAAAGAAGTGATTGAATTTATCGATTATGTTTTAGCAGAAGACCTCTCAGGTAACGAAATGATTCAGCCTATTTACGGTGTAAACGGTACTCCTAGCGCCTGCAGTATGAAGTAAGCCATCTGGCTGACTTCGTTTTTTACATAAATTTTACATGCTTTAAAATAAATTAATTGTTTTTTTTATTTTTATTGAATGAATCTTCATTTATTGTTATACTTATGTCAAAAAAAGGAGGAGTATGAGAAATTTATCTATTACTATGAAATTTATGATAATATTAATTGGGGCGATTTTTACTATGAGTATATTTTCGCTTTACAACTGTATTACTAAAATAAACGAAGTGACAGAAGAAAACATTGAAAGTTTTACAAGAAACATTATGAGCGAAAAGCGCAGTGAACTTAAAAATGAAATAGATATTGCATATAGATTGATTCAAGCAGAATATAAAAAAACCCTGCCTGAGAACATTCAAAAAACCGTTGAAAATTCGCTTTTAAAAAGAAGCGAAATTTTAATAAACATTTTAAATAAAATATATAATAAATATAATGGAAAAATCTCCGAAAAAAAGCTTAAAGAAAAACTTAAAGAAATTGTCAAAAACGCAAGATATGGTAAAAGTGGTTATTTTTGGATAAACGATATGGATTGCAATATGGTTATGCATCCGATAAAACCTTCGCTTGATGGGAAAAACTTTAAGTTTTCCTCAAAAGTCCCTTTTGTAGCCCTAGGAGTAAACGCCCTTAAAAAAACTTCCAAAGACTATGCATTTATTAAATATAAATTCTTAAATCCCATAACAAAAAAGTATGAATTTAAAGTATCTATTGTAAGAAAATTTAAACCTTATAACTGGGTTATAGGGACAGGGACTTATCTGACGGATGTTACTCCGAGAATAAAAAAAGACGTTTTAAATAATATTAAAAATCTAAAATACGGCAAAAACGGGTATTTCTGGATAAATGATATGAATTATAAAATGCTGATGCATCCAATAAAGCCTCAGTTGAACGGAAAGATTTTTAAAAACTCTTCGGATGTTCCGTTTGTTTCTAAAGGTATAAACGCTCTTAAAAATACAGACAGTGATTACGCTTATATAAAATATAAATTTTATAATCCGGTGACGAAACAATATGAAGAAAAACTTGCAATAGTTAAACTTTTCAGACCATGGAATTGGGTTATAGGTACAGGTGTTTATTTAAACGATGTAAAAAAAACTATAAACGAAATGCATATGAAAGCTAAACAAAAAATTAAAAAACTTGTTATTTCAACTTTTTTAGTAGATGGAATAATAAGTTTAATTATTATGACGATAGCGTTTTTATTAAGTAAAAGATATATTATTATACCTATTAATTATATAAGAAAAGAAATTTCATATTTATCTCATGGTGATTTAACAAGAAAATTAAATTTAGATTCTAAAGATGAAATAGGACAGATAGCTAAAGATTTAAATTCTTTTATTGAAAAATTTAAATTAATAATTGACGATATTAAATCTTCTATGCGTATAAACGCTCAGTCAGCAAACGATACGAAAGCAGCAGCCGATAAAATACAAGAAAGTTTATGTACGCAATTTGAAAGCATACATAAATTAGAAAAATTAACTGCTGATGTAAAAGACAATGTCGAAATTGCAAGTACTAATTTGAATACTACTGTTAGTGATATAGAAAAAACTAAAAATGTACTTGAAGACACTATCGAAACATTAAACGATGTAATAAATGATATTACAAAAGAATCAGAAAATGAAATGAGTATTTCTCAAAAAATTACCGCTTTAGCCGAACAATCTAATCAGATTAAAGAAGTAATTTCTATTATAAAAGAAGTAGCCGACCAAACAAATTTACTTGCTTTAAATGCAGCGATAGAAGCAGCAAGAGCGGGCGAGCATGGAAGAGGATTTGCCGTTGTTGCGGATGAGGTGAGAAAACTCGCCGAAAGAACACAAAAAAGCCTAGGTGAAATAGATGCTGCGGTAAATATCATTGTCCAGGGTATTGTAGAAACTCAAAATGAAATCGAAAGTACGTCAGAAAGTTTTCTTAAAATTACCGATAAAGCCGCTATTCTTGTGGAAAAAACCAATTCAACCAAAGAACATCTCGATTCGACAATTGAAAAATCTCATAATGCTTTGAAAGAAACAGAAGAGATTAACGCCCATATAAACGACGTAGTAAAAGAGGTAGGGGGATTACTTTCTCAAAGTAATGTAACAAAACAGGTAGCTGAGTCTTTGAAAACAATAGCTGGTAAACTAGGGGGTATAGTAAAAGAACTTAATAATAAAATAAATATGTTTAAAACATAAAAATGCCCTTTTTTTAGAATTATTTAATAAATACAAAATTTTTTAATGTTGAATTTGTATATTCTTTGGGAGGGGTTATCTCCTCTTTTACTTTAAATTCCGTATTTTCTTCGATTAAACTTATAAAATCTTTTTTAGTGATTTTAGGGTCGTTTATACACGCTAAAAGTGTAGTGTTTTGGTGTGAAAGCGACGGGAGTTTTTTGATGATTTTGATATAGTCTTTAGAAGCTATGAAACTGCCTTTTTGGTGTGTGGGAGGGTCGATTATGATTATGTCGTAGGGGGCGTGTTTTTTTATCTTTGTAAATGCTTTTAGGATGTTATAAGGCCAAAATGAAATGTTTTTAATATCAAGTGAGTTTATTTGATGGTTTGTCAAGCCTGTTGCGAGGACGGATTTGTTCATATCTACATTTGCTATGTATTTTGCCCCGCCCCTTCTGGCAAACAGTGAAAATCCGCATGTGTATGCAAAAAGATTTAATACTTTTTTGTCTTTACTTATTTTTTCCACATAGCTTCTGGCATTTCTGGTATCCCCGAAATATCCGATGTTTTGATTGTAAAAGTTTAGTTTGAATTTCATGCCGTTTTCAATAGCCACCGCATTATCGGGAATAATTCCTCTTAATGCAAATAATTTTTCATTGTCCATTAAATAGCGTCTTTTAACGATAATATTCCTATATTTTTCCGGGGCTTTTTTGAAAATCTCCAAAAACGGTTTTTCATCCACTTTTTCATAAAACTGAATAAAAAGAATCTCATCAATACTGTCAATCGTTAAAAACGGATATGTTTTTTCTCCCCTTCCGTGATACAGACGCTTAAATTCTTCGGTGGTTGGTTGGTTTATGATTTTAAATAAGTCCATTTAATATTCTTTAATCATTTTTCTAATTTTTTCATCAAGCCATTTCGGGCTTATAACTTTTAGATTTGGTATCCACATTAGAAGCTTACGGATAATTTCGTTTTCATGGGTTATTTCAAGGTAAATTGTTGAAGTGTCATCACTGTTTTTAATGATTTTTTGTGTTTTTGAAATAGGTATTCTTTCAAGGTATTTTGTTGCGTCTTTATCAGCAAAAAGCTCCACCGTAAAAGGCTTAGCGGTTGGGTTGAACCAGATGTTGACGGCTTTATCGAGGTTTTTTAATATATCATCTTTTACTTCAAACGTTTCATTCGTAATTTTAAGATGTTTTATGCTTTTTATGTGGTAGGTGCGGTATTTGTTTTCGTGATTCAGGGCGTTTACATACCAGTATCCGTCAAAATTTGAAATTTTAAGGGGTTTGATATCCATGTCATACAGCTCATTATCCATTTTGTATTTCATTTTGATAATTTTCCTGTTTTTAATGGCTTCTTCTATTTTTCTGAAAGTAAAGGGTTCTATTTTTTCGATATCAAGTTTTGAATAAAAGACGTTTTCTTCGCTTATAAGTTTTAACTGCTTAAGAAGAGGCAAAATCTCTTTTTCAATCCCTGCGTTTTTGGCAATTGATTCTATTGCTTCGAAAATCATCTCTTTTTCGTCGTCGATTATATTTTCAAGATAATATTTTCTGCTTTTTCTTTTAATATTAAATCCGGCTTCTTTGAGGTAATTGATATATCTTTGGGCGGAGCGTTTTGAAATGCCGTATATGTTTTCAATATCACTCGTGCTTAGACTCTCACCTGCATAAAACCTGTTTATCAAATCAAGCAGGATTGATAGGGTTTTGGTGTATTCTTTTGCCTTCATCGGTTGCCTTTTTTGTAATTGTATCAAAAACGTCACAATATAATTCCTAAATCTTTTACAATTTCTTAAAACTTCAAAGGCTTCAAATGATTACAATTAAAGTTAAAAACTTTCTATGTAAAAAACTAGGCTATAACAATTTAAAACCTTGCTTGGAGAAACTGGATTTTTTAGAAAAAAACGGAATTGAAGCGTTTTTAAAGAGTAATTTCAAATATGACTTTGTATTGCCGGGTGGGTTGTTTTTGAAAAAGGTTATTGAATTATGCGGAGATGATGAAGATATGAAAATTTTTGAAAAAACAAGAGAGAAATTGAGCAGAAAATCAGGACATTTATTTGTAAATACAAATTTTAAAAGAAAAAATGAACCCATTTTTGTTTTGGCGTTTATGGAGGGGAAGAGAAATATTTCAATTGATAGGAAAAAGTTTGATACAAAAGAAGATGAGTTTGAATATGTTAAAGAATATGTTAAAAATCATTATAAAAAAAATAACGGCAAATTAGACCTTTGGGGTAAAATTCAAAATTACATTTACAAAAGCGACTGGTTTGATAAATACTTGGTGATTGATAAAGACGGCAATGTAATAAGTCAAATGGATGAATTTAATCTTTCAAGAGCAAAAGTTATGATAAAAAACAAAGAAATAAATCTGAAAGAAGAACAATGAAAAATCAATATTTTGGGGATATTCACGATTTTAAGAAATATACGTTATTAAAATGGTTTATGGAAGGATGTGATGATAAACTATTAGTTGCATGGTATTTAACAAATGATGATGGAAAAATAAAAGATGGAAATAAGAGGGAGTATTTGGGAAAAATGTATGAAGAATTTAAGAAAAATAATGATATTAGTAAGTGCAATAAAAAATTATTTGATTTTTTAAAAGAAGCTCACAAAAACAGAAATTTAAGGGTAATTGAAAGAAATAAGAATTTAATTTCGGATAATATAGACTTTTTTGATGAGAATTTAAATAATTATAACAATAGGAATATATGGTTTGAAGAATTGAAAAAGAAAGCTGAAAATTTTGATATTGTTTTTGCCGATCCTGACAACGGTATAAAATTTAACAATGAAAACTCTGAAAAACATATAAAATTATCTGAAATTAAAGAATTGTGGAAAATGGATAAATCTTTAATAATTTATCAGCATTTTTTAATGGTTGACCATAAGGTTTTAATGGCAGGATTAGTTTATAGGCTTTTCAGTGAATTGAAAGATATAAAAGAACCTTTTATCGGAATTGTGTATTCTTCAGATGTGGTTATGATTTTTATTTTACGTAAAAAACATAAAAAAGGATTTGAAAAAATCAAACAAAAGCTTGAAAAATGCAAGGATGTTAAATTTTTGAATCTTTTTGAGTTTACCAGTGAAAATTTAAAAATAAGCTAATCAATATTTTCAAAAAACTGCTTTAAAAGTTGTTCGGATATTCCGTATCCGTTTGAGAGGGCAGTGTCCAAAAACTTCTCAATTTCTTTTTTTGAAAGGCTGCATTTTTTGTAATTTAGAAATAAGACACCTAAAAGTCCGATAATTTCAACACCAAGGTTTTTGGCGATTTTCCTGCCTTTTTTCTCATCTATAATAAGTGGGAGATTTTTTTCAACCGCAAGGGTGATTGCTTCGCTTTCCCCCTCATCTAAAATTCTTTTGAGATTGCTTAAAAGGTCGTTTTTTGGAGTTTCAATAATTTCTATAAATTCAGGTAATTTAATATCGTTTTTAAAAGTAATTTCTTCGTAAACTTTTCTGGGAATATAAACTTTTTCAAAAACAGCAAGCAAATCAAGTTTTTTTAAATCACCTAAAATGATAAGGGTAGTGCTGTCGCTTATTATCATTACAAAAACTTTTCAGCCGTTTTTAAATCGTCATCAAAATCATAATCAATTACGTCAACCCCTATTGAAGATAAAAATTTCATGGCTTCTTTTTTATTCATATTCAAAGATTTTGCAAGTTCTCCAAGTCCTATAAGGGAATTTTGATACGCTTCTATTAAAAAAGATGTTTTAAGCCCTTCGGTTATGATTTTATCATCAAATGATATGGTTATTCCTATCGGTTTGTTCCTTTTTGTAATAATTGTATATTCTTTGTTTTCAAGCCATTTGGTTATTAATGACGGATTTTTTTGAAGTTCCCTTATTCCTATTGCTTTCATGGTTTATCCTTATACTTATGTTTATAAGTATTATATCATAAAAGAGTAAATTTTTAAACACGTCACAATATGACTTATTAAAGGGTTAAAATGTTATAAATCAAATCAAGGAGCTCAAATGGTATTACATTCACTTCTTAATTCAATCACTTCAGCTGAAAATTTCTACAAACATCCTAAAAAAACAAAAGAAATAGAGTTTTTACAAAAAGAATTTGAGCTTGAATATAAAGAAGCGGTGCTTTTTAGCGTAATATTGAAACTATATTTTGAGAGAAAAAGATTCAGAGGGCTTGACGTAGAGGATTTAATGGAAGAGTTAAACATTGAAGCCGCTTCAAAAGAACATATTGAACTTATACCAAATTAGCATTTTTTTACTAAAAAATCGTAAAGTAAAAAGGGTAAAAAAAGTGAAAGACGTTAGATTTGTTTTGTGTATTGGTATGAGAGCAGAATTTTAGGATTTTAGGTAAAATATGATTTTTTTAGTTATAACCGACACAATTTTAATTGAAGATTATTTTATAATTAAAATAGTAAAAATAAGAACGGAGTCAAAATGAACCTTAAAATTTTTACAACCCAAAGACAGATTAGAAAATGGCTTGAAGATAAAAACAATGAGTTTCTCGATAAATATTATACGCTTGGGGAGTTTTTGCAAAAAATAGTCGTGGTTGAGGGAGTAAAGTTTGTCGATAAGGACCTCAGAAAAAAATATCTTTTTGAAGCGGTAAAAAACGTAGATTTAGAGCGTCTTGGAATCAGCCGCAATTTTTTGGATTTTTTCAGTGACAGCGATTTTATATTTTCGTTTTTTAATGAGCTTTTCTTAGAAAGGGTTGATATTGAAAGGGTGAAACTCAGCGATGTTTATCTTGATTATGAATATCATCTCGAAATATTGGAAGAGATTTTGAAAAATTATAAAAACCTGCTCGAAAAAGACGGGTATATTGATAAATTTTTGATTGAAGATTTTAGAATAAACGAAGGACTGCTTGAGGGGATTGATAAGATAGAGATGAGGCTTGACGGGTATTTAAGCCGTTTTGATATGGAAGTTTTGGAAAAAATAGAGGTGCCCATATTTATTGAATTTGATACGGACAGGTTTAATATTCCGCTGCTTGAGAAATCTTTAAAAACAGCAAACCTTAAACAAAACAGACGCTATGTTTATGATTTTAAAAACAAAAAGTTGACTGAAATTTCTGAAAATAAGAATTCTCCGGATATTGAAATAGGATACGTGAGTGAGAGAATAAATCAGATAAATTACGTATTTGCAAAAGTTATGGAATTTTACAGTGATGGTATCGAACCTGAAAAAATCGCCGTTATTTTGCCCGATGAAGAGTTTAGTGAATTTTTAAAGCTTTTTGATTCCAAAAGAAACCTTAATTTTGCAATGGGGGAGAGTTTTACAAACAGCGATATTTATATCAAGCTAAAATCGATTTTTGAATATTTAAGCGGAGATGAAGAAGCTTTGAAAAAATGCGAAGACGTTATTGAAGAGTTTGAAAAACTTGATTTGATTGAGTTTATAAGAGAAAAAGCGACTCCAAAAGAGCTTAAGGTAATTGACGAAGAGCTTTACAGACTCAAAACTTTTGAAGAGTTTTTTGATAATAAAAAAGATTTTTTGTATTTTGTACTTGAGAGGCTTAAAGATAAAAGTTTTGACGACGTTTACAGCGGACTTGTGACCTGTATGGGAGTTCTTGAGAGCAGGGGAATGGAGTTTGATGGTGTGATAATACTTGATTTTAATGAAGATGTAGTGCCAAGTGTCAGTGAGAGTGATTTGTTTTTAAATACGTTTATCAGAAAACACTCAAACCTTCCCACAAAAGAAGATAGGGAAAATCTGCAAAAACATTACTATTATCAGATAATAAAAAACGCCAAAAAAGTTGCCATATCTTACGTAAAAAACGAAGAAAAATCTCCAAGCCGCTTTTTGTATGAATTAAATCCCGGTTTTGATGAGGAAAAAGCGGTAAAAATTGACGAAAAATATAAATTTGCCGTGCTTGAGTATTCTAAAGAAAAAGAAATCGCGCGGTATGATGATGAGTTTGATATCAAATTTCCTTTGTATCCGACACAGCTTAAAACCCTGATAGAATGTCCAAAAAGATATTATTTTGCCAATGTTTTGGAAATTGTTAATGAAGAAGAGAGCGAAGAGGAGTTTTTTGGTAATATTTTTCATGATGCGGTTGAAGAGGTTGTAAAAAATAAAAGTAAAATAAACAATGAAAAAGAATATTATAATGCTTTGATTGACGAAATAACAAAAAGAATAACCGATAAAAAGCTGCTTTTTGATGTGCTTGTAAAGTGGGATGATAAAATCAAAAAGTTTGCAAAAAAAGACTTTGAAGAGATGAAATATTCCAAAACCCTGCCTGAGAAATACATTAAATTTAATTATAAAGGATTAGACCTTGCCGCAAGGGTTGACAGGATTGATTTAAAAAACGACGAAATAGTGTTGATTGACTATAAAACCTCAAAAAGCGCCGAATCAAGCGAAAACTATCCGTATGAGCTTCAGACCACCTTTTATTTTCTGTGGGCAAAGGAAAATTTTAAGGGTAAAAACATAAAAACGATAATTTGGGATATTTTTAATTCCAAAAAAATAGAGGGCGTTGTAAAAACTAAGACGCTTGATGATGTTTTGAGTAACCTTCCAAAAAAGGTGAGAGAAGCCGAGGATATTGTGTATGAAATAAACGGAAAAGAAAAAACAAAAACTGCGGCTGAGATTTGCAAGTACTGCGAATACAAAACCGCATGCGGGAGAGAATGATGAAAAGACTATTGGCTGTAAGTGCGAGTGCCGGAAGCGGCAAAACGTTTAGATTGGCAAACAGGTATATTTCGCTTTTGAATGTGGAATCACCCGTAAATATCGTGGCTATTACTTTTACGAATAAAGCCGCAAACGAAATGAAAGAGAGAATCGTCAAGTTTTTAAAAGAATTAGGAAATGATGAAAACGTTGTAAATATGATTTGTAATGAAATAGGTATAAATAAAGAAGAACTTTTAAAAAGAAAAAATAATCTGCTTGAGAAGTTTTTAAAAGGCGATGTAAATATTCAGACGATTGATTCGTTTATAAATAAAATCCTTAGGAAATTCAGCTATTTTGCGGGAGTAAGAAGCAATTTTAATATTGGGGCGGTTGATAATGAGATTGTTTTTAAAGCTTTTTTAAAAAGTTTGGATGAAAAAAATTTTAAAACTTTAATAGATATTGCAAAAAAAGAAGAAAAATTTACAAAACTTATCAATTTATTTGAAGAGCTTTATGAAAAAGATAAAGAGCTTCAAAACTTAATTCTTTTGCCAATAAAAAAGCCTGACGATACTAAGGCAAAAAATGCTTTTAATAGATTAAAAGAGTATATTCTAAATCATGAATTATCAAGCAATAGCGCAATAAAAGCTGTAAATATAGATTTTTACGAAGTACCATATACTACTTGGTTTGCAAAAGAGGAGTTAAAACAATATTCTTATTTTAAGAAAAAAGGATTGTATCAGAATTGGTTTGAGAATATATTAGTTGAACTTAAAAAGTTTTTTAAAAAGTATTTTGATTATATGGAATATGAATTCTTTAAAAATCTTTTTGATTTTTACGATAAATACAAACAGCTTAAATGGAAGCTAAAAAAAGATGAAAATTTACTTGATTTTAAGGATATTGAGCATTTAGTTTATGCTCTTTTAAGAGAAGAGGAGCTAAACAGAGACTTTTTATATTTTAGACTTGACAGCAGGGTCAATCATATTTTAATGGATGAGTTTCAGGATACTTCTATTACTCAGTGGGAGATTTTTGAGCCTATAATTGACGAAATTGCAAGCGGAATTGGAAGAAAAGAGTTTAGGAGTTTCTTTTATGTAGGCGATAAAAAACAGGCAATTTATCGTTTTCGCGGAGGTCAAAAAGAGCTTTTTGATGAGGTTGCAAAAAGATATAAGCCTTTTGGGTTAGAGGTTGAAAGACTTGATACAAATTTCAGAAGCGCAAAAAATATAGTCGAATTTGTAAATGAAAAATTTGATTTGAAAGAAAAAGTAAAAAGCGAAAAAGAGGGATATATTGAGGTTGATGAAATTACAAAAGAGAATGCATTTGAAAAAGTTTATGAAAAAATTAAATTTTTAAATGAAAACGGAGTAAAAGACAGAGATATTGCCGTCCTTGTGCATAAGAACGAGGATATTTTAGATTTAAGCGAGTTTTTAGCAAGTTGCGGTAAAAAAGCGGTAAGCGCTAAAAAGGCAAAAGTAATTTCACAAAAAAGCGCAAAAGCGATTGTTTCTCTTATGAAATATCTAAACAATCCAAAATTAAAAATCGAAAAATTAAATTTTCTCTCATTAATTGGGAAAAAATGGAGTGAAGAAGAGATTGATATAAAAATTGATAGACCTGTTTTGATGATAAAAGAGATAATTGATAAATTTAACCTTTTAGATGAAGCAAGTCTAAAACTTCTTTATCACTCTAAAAAATATGACACTCTTTTTGATTTTGTCAAAGAGATTGATTCATATGAAGAAGAGTTGCCGTTAAGTGAGTTTGACGGAATTGTAATTATGACCATTCATAAAAGTAAAGGGCTTGAATTTGATAATGTTATAGTTCTTGACAGGTTAAGCGATAGAGAAAATCCAAGCGGTAATATTGTTTTTTATTACGAAGATGCAAAATTAAAAGATATTAAATTAAAAATTCCAAATAGGGAGATAATTGATAAAAATTATTCTTTAATTTTAAAAAAAGAAGAGCGCCTAAAAGAGGAAGACAAAAAAAATGCGGAATACGTCGCATTTACAAGGGCTAAAAACTCCCTTATAATTTTAAAAAGAAGCGAAAAAACAAAACAGGATAAAAGCTATTCGGCTTTTGTAAGCAGTCTTGAAAAAATGCAAAAAGGCGAGGTTATTCCAAGCGAAAATAAAAATAAAGAAAAAACTAAGCCTGTAAAAATCGAAATAATAAATATCGGAAAACAGGAAAATTTAATTAAAGAGGAAGAATACAAGCCAAACGATTACGAAGCCATTTTTCTTGGAAACGCACTGCATTACGCGTTTGAATGCGAGGATTTAGAAGCCGTTAGAAACAGATACGGTGATTTTTGTGATATTGAGGAAGTTAAGAAAATGTATGAGGCTTCAAAACCTCTGATTCCAAACGGTAAAAAAGAGCTTGCCTATATTGTTGAAGGAAAGGTAGGGAGGATAGATTTGTTTGTAGAAGAAGAACTTTTGATAATAGATTATAAAACTACACGTCCGAATGATGAAAGCAAATATGTGGATCAAATAAACAACTATAAATCGGCGGTGGAAAAAATAACGGGTAAAAAAGCTAAGGGAAAAATTTTTTATATTGACGAGTGTAAATTTAAGGAGGTATAAATGTGTATGCAGACAAATTTCGGATGCTGTATAATAGACGGCGAAGTGGTCAAAAGTAAAAGCGAAAAATTAAAAGTGAAAAATGAAAAAAAAACGGATAAAAAAGCCAAGAAAACTAAAAAAGTGATTCATCAAAACGAGGTGGAGTTTGGGTAAGATATTAGTAAGCGCTCTTGAGCCTAGTGCAAACTTGCATTTAAAAGAGATATTAAATCAATGGAAAATGGAAAATGGAAAATGGAAAATTATCGGTGTGTTTGACAAAAGTCTGGGTGAGCCGTTAATTGACGGGAATGAGTTTAACGTAATGGGATTTTTGGATGTACTGCCTAAAATAAAGCTTGCTAAAAAGGCTATTAACGAACTGGCAAAACTCAGCAAAGAGTGTGATAAAGTGCTTTTAATAGATGCGCCTTCTTTTAATCTAAGAGTTGCTAAAAAAATAAAAGAAATCAACCCTGAGATTGAAATAATTTATTATATTCTCCCAAAAGTATGGGCATGGAAAAAAGGAAGAATAAAAGATGTCAATAAATATGTGGATACTAAGGCGTATATTTTTCCGTTTGAAAGGGAATACTGGGAAGAGGGGATATATGTCGGGAATCCGCTGTTGGATGAAATTAAGGTTTTTAGGGATGATAAAAAATACGGAAATATTGCTTTTTTGCCGGGAAGTAGAAAGAGTGAAATTAAAAATCTGATGCCCGTATTCAGGGAGCTTATAAGGCATCTTCCGGGAAACAAAATACTTGCGGTGCCTGAAATTTATAAAGATAATTTGGGTGAAATATACGGTGATGTAAGCGGATTTGAAATTGTATTTGATGCTAAAGAAGCTCTTTTAAAAAGCGATTTTGCATATATATGCAGTGGAACGGCTACGCTTGAAGCTGCAATAATCGGCACTCCGTTTGTTTTGATGTATAAAGCCAGGGAAATTGAATATATTATAGCTAAAATGTTTGTTAAACTAAATTATGTGGGACTTGCGAATATTATTTTTGAAAGAGAGGGGCTTGGGGAATTTCACAAAGAGTATTTGCAGGATTTTGAGATTGAAGATTTGATAAATGATTTTCAAAAAAGCGACTTTAATGAATTTCAAAAAAAATCCAAAAAACTCAGAGAAATATTAAAGCACGGAAGTGCTAAAAAAGTGGTTGAGTTGATAAGAAAAGGGAGAGATTAGGAAAAGAGGGCAAAAGAGGGTGAAAAAGGGCGATAAAATAGAAAATTAGACAATGTAAAATGTAAATTAAAAACTTTCATAACCTTAACTAACCTTAATAACCTTTAAAAATCAATACATCAATTACCAATATACCAAACAAGTATATAAAAGCTTTTTGTTGTTTTGATATAATTACTAAAAAATATACTATATAAAGGATTATAATGCATAAAGAACCGATGACAAAACACGGATATGAAAAACTATCTAAAGAACTTGAATATTTAAAAACAAAAGCAAGACCGGAAGTCGCAAAAGAGATTGATGCGGCAAGGGAACTTGGAGATTTGAAAGAAAATGCCGAATACCATGCGGCTAAAGAAAAACAGGCGCATATAGAAAGAAGAATAGCAGAACTTAGCGACATATTAAGTAGAGCCGTAGTGGTTGACCCAAGCGAACATGCACACAACAGGGTAGCGTTTGGAAGCACCGTTTATTTAATAGACGTTGATACGGATGAAGAGGAAAAATATACAATCGTAGGAGCGCCTGAAGCAGACCCGGAAAAAGGACTGATTTCTTATCATTCTCCTCTTGCTAAAGCGTTAATTGGAAAAGAGGTTGGAGATGAAGTTGAGGTAAATCTGCCGGGAGGCGTTAAAGTGTATGAAATAGATAAAATATGTTTTGAGAATATCTGTTTTTCATGAAAAAAGACATAATTCTTAAGGATATAACAAAAGAAACTGTTAAAGATATACTGAAATATTTTATCGGTTTGGAAGTTAACGATATCGAATTTTTGGATATAGAATTTGAAAAAATTGAAAGCAGAAAAGCGGATGTTTTAGTAAAGGCATCCGATAAAATTATACATATTGAATTTCAAAGCAATAATGATTACAATATGCCTGTAAGAATGGCGAGGTATTTTTTGGAAATTTATTCGAGGTTTAAAGATTATGAAATTTTGCAGTATGTTATATTTATTGGTAAGAGCAAAAATTATATGAAAGATGAAATTAAAACAAAATATTTTAATTTTAAATATAATATAATTGATGTAAAAACAATTCCTTGTGATAGATTTTTGAAAATTGACAAACCTGAAGCTTTGGTATTGGCTATTCTTTGTGATTTCGGAGATAAAAATCCGAAAGAAATTATTAAAAATATACTTTTAAGGCTTTATCATTTAACAAAAAATGAAAACGATTTTAAAAGATACATTTTAATGCTAGAGGAGCTTTCAACCAGCAGAGATTTAAAAGAGGCAATTAAGGAGGAAGAAATGGGACTTCAACATTTAACATGGGAAGATTTGCCAAGTTACGAAATAGGACTTGAAAAAGGTATGGAAAAGGGCATGGAAAAGGGTATAGAAAAGGGCATGGAAAAGGGCAAAATGCTTGCAATGAAAGAAATAGCAAATAAACTTATACTTGCCTTTAAAGATGAAAAAAAAGTTGCTTCTATTTTGGAAATAGATGAAAAAACGCTTCGTGAGCTGTTAAAATGAAGATAAAAATCAAAAAGCTAAATAAAAAGGCAATAATTCCCGCATATCAGACAAAAGAAGCGGCGGGGTTTGATCTGCACTCAATAGAAGATGTAGTTATTAATCCGGGAGAAAGGAAATTAATAGGCACCGGACTTGCTTTTGAAATAGAGTTCGGATACGAAGTGCAAATCAGACCAAGAAGCGGACTTGCATATAAGCACGGGATAACCGTTTTAAATACTCCAGGGACTATTGACAGCGATTACAGGGGGGAAATAAAGGTTCTTTTGATAAATCACGGCAGTGAGCCTTTTGAGATTAAAAAGGGTGAAAGAATAGCTCAGGCGGTAATTGCTCCGGTTATTCAGGCTGAAATTGTCGAAGTTGAGGAATTAAGCGATACAGAGCGCGGAAGCGGCGGGTTTGGAAGCACAGGAAAATAAATGGAAAATTATTCAATGGAAAATGTAAAATAAAAAGTGGAGAATTGAAATGAAAAAAATTAATGTTGCGATTGTAGGGGCGAGCGGCTATACTGGGCTTGAGCTTATAAAAATACTTTTAAATCATCCATATTTTGAAATAGCAGGGCTTTTCGGAAGCGAGGGTGGTGAAAGGATTGAGGAAATTTATCCTTCTTTAAAAGGTGTTTTTGAAACAGACATTCAAAAAGCCGACATAAAAAAAATAGCTTCTTATGATTTGGTTTTTTTAGCCGTACCTCACAAAACGGCAATGGGCTTAGTAAAAGAGCTGTACGGAAAAACAAAAATTGTTGATTTTTCCGCCGATTACAGACTGAATCAGAAAAATTACGAAGATTATTACTGTCCTCACATAGACCCGGCTAATCTTGAAAATTCAGCATACGGACTTCCCGAAATATTCAGGGATTACATTAAAAAAAGCTCGCTTATAGCAAATCCGGGGTGTTATCCAACAGCTACGATTCTCGGGCTTTATCCGTTTATCGAATATATTGAAGATGGTGTGTTTGTAGATGCAAAAAGCGGTGTCAGCGGTGCCGGTAAAAAGCTTAGTGCCACAACACATTTTGTAAAAGACAATGAAAACTTTTTTGCTTATAATCCTATAAAACACCGCCACAGTATAGAAATAAAAGAAAAAACGGGATTAAACGTAACGTTTGTGCCTCAGCTTTTACCGATTACAAGAGGGATGCAGATAAGCATTTATGCTAAACTAAAAAAAGATATCGACCCACTTGAAATTTTAAATCAAAAATATAAAAATGAAGAGTTTATAAGAATCAGTGATAAACCTGTGGAGATAAAAAATGTTACCGGAACCCACTATTGCGATATTTTTGCTGCAAAAAACGGAGATATGCTTTTTATAAACAGTGTAATTGACAATCTTTTAAGAGGAGCTTCGTCTCAGGCGGTTGCAAATGCCAATTTAATGTGCGGATTTGAAGAAGGACTGGGACTTCCTAAAATTGCATATATTCCTTAAGAGTAAAAAGTGAAAAGTGAAAAATTAAAAGTTAAAGAAGTTGAATTAAAAAACAATGCTGTGATAATTGCGGACGTTCATTATAAAAAAGGCGATAAGGAATTTTTAAATCTTTTGAAAAAATGGATTGAGAATCCTCCCCCGCAGGTTTTTTTCCTTGGAGATATATTTCATCTTCTGCTTCCTTTCAAATATTTAATCGATTACAATAAAGAGGCGATAGACCTTATAAATACACTTTCTTACAAAACGGAAGTTTATTACACACCTGGTAACCACGATTTTAATGTAGATACAATTTTTCCCAATGTAGTTTTTAGCGATGCATTTATTTATAAAAAAAAAGATATTTTGTTGACACACGGTGATTTGACCTGTAAGGATTATATATATAAAGTTTATGTTAAGATAATAAGAGTTTTGGCGGTAAATAAAATTTTGCATATTATAAGTTTTAATTTTTTAAATAACTGGCTTTTTAAAAAAATATTAAAAAAGCGTACAATTTGTAAAAAAATGAAAAATTTTGAAAAAAAGATTAAAGAAAAAACAAAATCAAACGATTATGGTATAATTATCGAAGGTCATTATCACCAGGGTGAAATATTACATTTTTCAGACAGGATTTATATAAATTTACCGGCTTTTGTTTGCACAAAAAGCTATATTTTATTACAATTAGAAAACAATCCTATAATAAAGGAAATTAGTTATGATGGACGATAAAACTCTTAAGGTTGGTTCAAACGAATTAGAACTTGTTGATTTTAGATTATATAAAAAAGAACCGGACGGTAGTATATACGAAGGTGTTTATGGTATCAATGTTGCAAAAGTTAGGGAAATTATAAAAATGCCAGAACTTACAGAACTTCCCGGAAGTGAAGATTATGTGGAAGGTATATTTGATTTAAGAGGTGTTGTGGTCCCTGTAGTGGATTTGGCAAAATGGATGGGAATTAATATCCCGGATGAAAATGAAGCCCCAATTAAAAAAAGAGTAATAATTACCGAATTTAATAATATTCTCATAGGTTTTATCGTTCATGACGCAAAGAGGATAAGACGTATTAGCTGGGCTGATATCGAACCTGCAAGTTTTGGAGTTGGTCATGGTAAACTTGACAGAAGTAAAATTACCGGAATTACGAGAATAGAAAACGGGGAAATTCTTTTGATACTTGATTTGGAAAGCATTGTTGAAGAAATGGGACTTTTTGAAGCAAACCTTGAAGATGTAGATTTGGATGAAATAGAAAAATTCAGCGGAATGGTGCTTTTGGTTGACGATTCAGCGACTGCAAGAAGAA
>JAMOQT010000100.1 GCA_027063865.1 Nautiliaceae bacterium | reverse complement strand
CGTATTTAAGGGAAAATAAGCAACGTTTTAAAAAAGAATACGGAATTAAAAACATATATCTTTTCGGAAGTGTTGCAAGAGGGGAGGATAATGAAAAAAGCGATATTGATATGCTTGTGGAGTTTGACAGGGAAAAAAATATTACGATTTTTGAATTAATGATGTTTGAAGAAGAAATAAAAAAAACTTTTAATAAAAATGTTGATGTAGCTACAAAAAATATGATAAAACCGATCGTTTATGATTATGTCAAAAAAGATTTAACAGATGTATAAAAGAGATAAAAAATTATTTTTAAATGATATAATTGAGAGTATAGATGCAATTTTGGATTATGTTAAAGGGTATGAATTAGAGGATTTTAAAACTAATAGATTGGTTTATCAGGCGGTTATTAGGGAATTTGAAATAATCGGTGAAGCGACTAAAAATATTTATGAATTTCTAAAAGAAAAATATCCGAATTATCCTTGGAGATTAATAATAGATTTTAGAAATAAAATTTCACATGAATATTTTGGTGTAGATTTTGTTTTAATATGGAATACAATTTTTTTAAAATTACCTGAATTGCAAAAAATAATAAAAGAAATTTTAAAGGAGACGGAATAATGAATTTAAGAAAAAAAATGGCGGATACCATAAGGTTTTTAGCGGCGGATATGGTTCAAAAAGCAAACTCCGGACATCCGGGTGCGGCTTTGGGACTTGCGGATATTATGACGGTTTTTAGCGAGGTTGTAAATATTACGCCTCACAATCCTTCTTTTATAAACAGGGACAGGGTTGTTTTTTCAGGAGGTCATGCGACCCCTCTTATTTATTCGATGCTTTATCTTTGGGGATATGATATTACGTTAGATGATTTGAAAAACTTCAGACAACTTGGAAGCAAAACACCGGGACATCCGGAATTCGGACATACTCCTGGGATTGAAGTAACCACAGGACCTCTCGGGCAGGGTGTGGCAAATGCGGTCGGATTTGCAATGGCTAAAAAGTTTATTTCAAATAAATTTCCTGAAATAGACCATAAAGTATGGTGTTTTTGCGGAGACGGGGATTTGGAAGAAGGCATAAGCTATGAAGCGTGCTCGCTTGCGGGAAAACACAAGTTAGAAGATTTAATTATCATATACGACAGCAACAATATATCAATCGAGGGTGAAGTGAGCATTGCTTTTGAAGAAGATGTGAAAAAAAGATTCGAATCTCAGGGATTCAGAGTGCTTGAAATGAACGGGCATGATTATAATGATATTGAAAAGAAATTGAAAGAAGCCAAAAACAGCGACGGAAGACCTACGTTAATTATTGCAAAAACAGTGATAGCAAGAGGTGCGGTAGGACTTGAAGGAAGTGAAAAAACGCATGGGGCGCCTTTAGGCGAGGATGTGATTAGAAAATCTAAAGAAGCGGCGGGATTTAACCCGGATGAAACGTTTATAGTCCCGGAAGACGTGCTTGTAAGATTTAGATGCGTAAAAGAAAGGGGGGAAGTACTTGAATCTGAATTTAACAAAAAAGCAAATGCAGGAGAAATTGAAGCATTTTTTGAAAAAGATTTCAGTAAAATAAAATGGCCATCTTACGAAGAGGGTGCAAGTATTGCAACAAGAAAAAGCAACGGTGAAATTCTTAACGCCATTGCAAAAGCAGTACCCAGTTTCCTTGGGGGAAGTGCGGATTTAGCACCTTCAAACAACACAGCATTAAAAGAAGAAGACGATTTTCCTCACGGAAGAAATTTGCATTTTGGTATCAGAGAACACGCAATGGCCGCAATCAACAATGCATTCAGCGCTTACGGATTCCTGCCATATGCGGCTACTTTTTTGGTGTTTAGCGACTATTTAAGAGGAGCTTTAAGAATTGCGGCGCTTAGCAGCCACAAAAATTACTGGATATTTACTCATGACAGCATTGTTGTAGGAGAGGACGGCCCTACCCATCAGCCGGTTGAACATATTACATCCCTTAGGGCTATTCCTAACCTTTATGTATTCAGACCCGCAGACGCTAACGAAAACGTAAACGCATGGAAAGCGGCGCTTAATATCGACGCACCGGTTGTGTTTGCCCTAAGCCGTCAGGGGCTTAGAAACATAACTCCAAAAGATGCGGATATAAGCAGGGGTGCGTATGTTTTAAGAGAAGGAAATGCCGATATTACGCTTGTTGCAAGCGGAAGTGAAGTAAATCTTGCCGTTGAAGTTGCAAAAAGGCTTGAAGCGAGGGTTGTGAGTGTGCCTTGTTTTGATTTATTTGAAGAACAAGACAAAGAGTTTAAAAATTCACTTTTCAAAGGAAAAGTTATAGCAATAGAGGCAAACAGGGCGTATGAGTGGTATAAATACGCCGATGAGGTGATAGGTATGGATACATTTGGTGCCAGCGGAAAAGGCGGAGAAGTTTACAAACATTTCGGATTTGACGTTGAAGCTATTATAGAAAGGATAGAAAATGTTTAAAAAACTGCTTGAAAAACAGGACGAAATTTTAAATGAATGGATAAAAACGATTGATTTGGATTTGGATGAGAGTGAAATAAAATATCAGTTTTCCAAACTTTACGATATTGTAATCGCTAAAATCAAAGGTGAAAATATTAACGAGCATTTGGGGGATTTTGTCGATGATATAATTAAATACGAAATTACCCCCAAAGAAATATCGTATTTTTTGGAAAATCTTATTAAAATAATCGAAAAGGCTGATTTAAATTTAGAAAGTAATGATATTTTAATAATAAATAAAATAGTTTATTCTTTAGCGCTTGAGATTTATGAAGAATTTAAAGAAAAACAAGCAGAAATTATTCAAAAACAGCTAAAAACGATCAAAAGAATGGAAGTTCCTATATTGAAACTCAATTCAAATACTATTTTGGTGCCTTTAATAGGGTTTATGGATTCCGAAAAAGCATTGAGTTTAATGAGAAACATCCTTGAAAGTATCAGGAAAGAACATACTTTAAATGTTATTGTTGATATTGAAGGAATACCGGTTATAGATACCGAGGTTGCAAATCAGTTTGTAAGGATATACAGAGGCGTTAAAGCCATAGGGGCTAAAATGGTTATGAGCGGAATTACCCCGGCGGTTGCGGAAACTATGGTGCATTTGGATATAGATTTGCCTATTCCTACAAGAGCGAATCTGGAATTAGCAATAAAAGCATTTGAAGATGAGGAAATATAAAGTAGTTTTAAATGAATTTATCTCAAGCAGGGAGATTGAAGATAATTTCAGAAACTGGGCGTCAAAAAAAGAGGAAATTATAATTTTTGATTTTCACAGGTTAAAGACGCTTGATAAAATTTCCTTTGAAGCGCTTTTAAGGGTAAAAAAGGGGCTTGGACTTTTAGGCAAAAAGGTATATTTTTGCTGTCTGCCCCCTTATATCGCTTCAATCGTTTCGATGTGGGATGTTGATGTAAATGCGCTTTTTGAGGATACGGTTTGATTTATAAAAAAGAAATTTTGTCGTATGATGATGTGTATGAAGTTTTGCATTTTTTAATGCCTTTTGGCGAAAAATTCGTACTGCTTGCAAAAGAAGCGGGGCTGAATATTATCAAGCACTGCGGCAGGGGTGTTTTCAGGTTTTTTAAATTAAAAGACGGATACAGGCTGGTTTTTGAAGACTTTAATAAAAAATTTGATATTAAAAAAGTTTTTTTAAAAGGATACAGTACTTCAAAAACTCTTGGAATCGGCCTTAATCTGATGATAAAACTGTGCGATGAATTTGAGATAATCCCGAAAAAAAACGGTAAAGTTTTTGTTTTTTATTTTTATGAAAAAGAAAAAGTCCAATATTGCGTATTTAATAAAGAATATGAAGACATAAAGGCTTTTTTAAAAGTTTCACCCTATATTTCCGTTACCACAAACGGAGATTGCGGAATTTTTGAAAAAGTAAAAGAAGGGTACTTTTTTGCTTTTTGGGATATTGCGGGGCACGGCTGTGCGGATGTTTATGTTTCTTCGAAAAAATTAAGAAAACTTTTATTGGGATTTCGGTTTTTTGGACTTGAGGATATTTTGGAAATAGTAAAATATCTGTATGAGGGTAAAGATGCGGCGCTTGTAATAGGGGAAATAAAAAAAAATATTACTTTTTTTCATTTTGGAAATATCAGGTATTTTTACGGAGGAAAATCGATTTATAAAGAATCGCCCTTTTTTAAAGATTCTTTAAAAGACACTAAAATTGAACTCAATAAAAATGATATTGTTTTTTTCAGTGACGGAATCAATATAAATAAAAATATCGATTCTTACGAAGAACTGTCAAAGATTTTAAAAACAAAAAAAGAAGACGATGCGGGTGCGCTTGTAATAAAAATAAAAGGCAATGTATGGAACTGATTTATAACAGTGTTATAAAAGAAGATTTGAATTTAAAAGAGATTGAAGAAATACTGAATTTTATTTTTATGGAATTTAATTACGACAGATACAACGCTTCTGTAAATACGGCCGAGATTATAGACGCTTTTTTGAAAATGGAACAAAGCAGGTTCGGGGAAATCAGTGTATATGCGTTAAAAAATTTTTTAAAAATAAAAATCGTAAAAAAAGAAAAAGAACAAAAATTTTTTTTCAGACACAATAAAAAAATTACCAAATTTTTTATTATGTATTTAAAAGACGCAATTAAACTTAAAAACAGGTTTTCTTTACTGGTTGATAGTCTAACTTCCCTTCCGAACAGAAGATATTTTTTTAAAGAGCTTGAAAAAACTATTGAAAATTTCAAACTTGAAAATAAAGAGTTTGCCGTTGTTTTTTTGGATATCAGGGGATTTAAGTATATTAACGATTTTTACGGGCAGGATGCCGGTGATACGGTATTACAGGAAGTTGCAAACAGAATAAAAAGAAATATCGCCAATAACGGTTTTCTTGCGAGGATTGGTGCCGATGAGTTTGTAATAATTCTTAAAGATTTAAAAAATCTGGATTTGGAATCATATATAAATATATTGATAAACATATTGGAAGAGCCTGTAAAATATGAAGATTCTTTTATTGATCTTAGTGTGACTGTAGGAATTGCGGTTTTCCCAAAAGACGGAAAAAACAAAGACGAGCTTTTACAGGCTGCAGATTTGGCCATTCATGAAATTAAATATAATTTGGAAGAAAAAAAATACTGCTTTTTTTCCAAAAATTTGAAAAGTAAATTTTTAGAGACAAAAAAACTTGAAAAAGATTTGGCTAAAGCGCTTGAAAAAAACGAATTTTTTCTTTTATATCAGCCTAAAATCGATTTAAAAACCTTAAAAGTGACAGGGGTTGAAGCGTTAATCAGATGGAATCATTCTATTTACGGAATCATACCGAATGATAGATGGATATCAATTATGGAAAATTCCAAATATTTAAAACCGATAGGGCTTTTTGTGTTAAAAAAAGCCGTAGATGATATTAGCAGACTTAATGTTTCGTTGAAAACAAATATAAAAGTCAGTGTAAATGTTGATATTAAAGAACTTATTAGCGATTATTATCTTGAAACCCTTTCTTCCTTTACTAAAGAGCAAAAAAGTATCTTAACGCTTGAGCTTTTGGAAAGAAAACTTGTAAAATACTGGGAAGAACTTTACAGAGTCGTAAAAATTTTACGTTCATACGGCATAAGGCTCTCTTTTGACGATTTCGGTACCGGTAACACTACATTTAAATATCTGACTAAAATATTGCCGGATGAGCTTAAAATAGACAAAAGTTTTATTACAAACATTCATAATTCAAAAAATAAAATTATCACTAAAGCCATAATAGCTATGGCTAAAAGTCTTAATATTAAAACGGTGGCCGAAGGCGTGGAAACAAGAGAAGAGTTGGAGGTATTAAAAAAACTTAAATGTGATATAATTCAGGGATATTATTTTGCCAAACCTATGAAAATAAATGAACTTAAAAATTTTATAATAAATTTTGAAAGGAATAAAAAATGATATTAGCTACTCCTGGACCGGTGGAGATTCCGTATTTTGTTAGGGAAACTTATCTTAGAGATACCATACATCACAGAACTCCTGAATTTAAAGAAATTCTGCTTGATACGTTAAAAAGATTTAAAAATATTACACAGCTTCCTCACAACGTGTTTTTAAGCTCTTCAGGTACGGGAGCTATGGAAGCGGCGGTAATAAACACCGTAAAAAGTAAAGCGTTAACTGTGAATGCCGGGAAATTCGGTGAAAGGTGGGGTAAAATCTGCAAAGCTTACGGTATAGAATTCAGTGAAATCAAATACGACTGGGATACACCTGCACTTGTTGACGATGTAATTACTGCAATTAGAGAGGATGATAAAATCGATACGTTTTTTATTCAGATAAGCGAGAGTGCGGGAGGGCTTAGACATCCCGTGGAGGAAATTGCGGCTGAGATTAAACTTGTTAATCCCGATATTATTGTAGTGGCTGACGGAATTACCGCTTTGGGCGTGGAAGAAATCGATACAAGTAATATCGATATAGTGGTAGGAGGAAGTCAAAAGGCGTTTATGTTGCCTCCAGGACTCAGTATGCTTGGAATCAGCGAAGCGGCAATGAAGAGGATAGGAAACGGAAAAGGGTTTTATTTCAACCTTGCAAACGAAATTAAAAAGCAAAGTGAAGGGACTACGGCTTTTACTCCTGCGACGGGACTAATTATTGCACTGAATGAAGTGCTTAAAAAACTTGAAAATATAGGCCTTGAAAATCATTACGCAAACACCGCAAAAAGACACAAAGCAATGCTTGCTGCAATTGAAGCGATAGGGCTAAATATATTCCCTCAAAACCCTGCACTTTCAATGGCTGCCGTTTATAGTGAAAAAGCTGAGGAGATTAGAAAAATCCTTAAAACAAAATATGAAATAAACGTAGCCGGCGGACAGGACCATATGAAAGGTAAACTTTTTAGAATAAACAATATGGGAATTATTGAAGATAACAAAATGCTTTATATTCTAAACGCTTTAGAGTTAGCCCTTGATGAGCTAAAAATTAGGGAGTATGACGGAACTGCGTCTAAGGTTTACAGCGCTGAAAAATTAAAAGTGTAAAATGGCTGAAAAAATAAAAATAGAAGTCGATTTACTTAGAGACAGCCTTAGAAACATATTTGTTGTAATGTTTGCTATAATGAGTGGTGAGGTGACATTATTTTACAGATTAGTTAAAAAAATAGATATGTTGAATTTAAGTATGTTTGTTTTAGGTTTTGCGATACTTTTGTTATTATTAAAAATTAAAAAAGTAAAAAGACTTGAGATTAATAAATTATTAAAACAATTGGAGGAATAAATGGAAATATTGATTTTTGTTATAGGGGCGCCTTTGTTGTTATGGATGGTATATGAATTAGTAAATGACAAATATGATTTTGAAAGTGAAAGATGATACTAAAGCATGACATACCCCAAGGGGCAAAACTCTATTTTGGCAAAGAAGCCAAAATAAAAAGGGAAATTGAAAATATAGCGGCGGAAGTTTTTGAGGCGCTTGAATTTGAAGAGATTGTAACTCCCTTTTTTTCATACCATCAGCTTGAAGCGCTTGATGAAAAAGAACTTATCAGATTTACGGATGATAAAAACAGAAGCTTGGCACTCAGAGGCGATAGCTCGATTGACGTAATCAGGCTTGTTATTAAAAGACTCAAAAGCGAAGCTAAAAAGTGGTTTTATATCCAGCCCGTATTCAGGGCTCCAAGCAGTGAAATGTACCAAATAGGCGCAGAATGGCTTGACGGAAATCTTGTAGATATTTTAAAAACGAATAATTTAATTTTTGAGCGCCTTAACAAATCCTATACCCTGCAGCTTTCACATATAAAAATACCTCAAAAAGTGGCAGAACTTACGGGACTTGATATTGAGGATATTAAAAAAATGAGGCTTTATAAGTTTGATGATGTTTGGCTAAAAAAACTGGTTGCAATTCACAGTGTAAAAGATTTGGATAATTTAGATATGTTTCCAAATGAAATAGCAGGGTATTTAAAAGAGTTAAAAGAAGTAGCGAAGCATTTTGAAAATGCTATAATTGCACCGCTTTATGTGGCGAATTTAAGATATTATACGGGTGTGTTTTACAGGTTTTTAAAAGATAATACCGTATATGCAAAAGGCGGGGAATATGTTGTGGAAGGTGAAAGAAGCGTAGGGTTTTCGATTTATACGGATAATTTGTTAAAGGATATAAATGGTTGATTTGATAGTAGGACTTCAATGGGGAGATGAAGGAAAAGGGAAAATCGTTGATTTGGTTGCAAAAAACTACGATATCGTTATCAGAAGTCAGGGCGGGCATAACGCCGGGCATACCGTAGTGGTGGATGGTAAAAAGTATGCGCTTCATCTGCTTCCAAGCGGTGTATTAAATCCAAACGCTACAAACGTAATAGGAAACGGGGTTGTGGTATATCCTCCGCAGTTAATTAAAGAGATTAAAAACTTCGGTCAAGGAATTAAAGAAAAACTGTTGATATCTGATAAAGCCCATATGATTTTAGACCATCATATAGCAATAGATAAGGCAAGGGAGAAACTAAGGGGCAAAAACGCAATAGGCACCACCGGAAGAGGAATAGGACCTGCGTACGCGGATAAAATTGCAAGAATCGGCGTAAGGATGGGTGAGCTTAAAAATATAGATAAACTTTTAAATAAACTAACTCATTATTATGAAATGAACAGAGGATATTTCGAATATTTAGGTGTGGATATTCCAAAAGCGGAAGAGTTAAGAGAAAAACTTCAAGAGTGGCGGGATGAGCTTGGGGATATGATAGTAAACACCACAAATTATCTGTGGGAGAATATGGATAAAAATATGCTGCTTGAGGGTGCTCAGGCTACACTCCTTGATATCGACCACGGGACATATCCGTATGTTACAAGCTCAAACACAATTGCAAGCGGGGCGCTTACGGGCAGCGGAATAGCTCCTAAAAATCTTAATAAAGTAACCGGAATTGCAAAAGCATACACTACAAGAGTCGGAAACGGACCTTTTCCAACCGAAGATTTAGGAAAAGCCGGTGACAGAATAAGAGAACAAGGCGCAGAATTTGGAACTACTACGGGAAGACCGAGACGCTGCGGTTGGTTTGACGTGGTTGCGGCAAAATATGCGGTTACGCTTAACGGATGCGATGAGGTTGCGATTATGAAACTTGACGTACTTGACGGGTTTGAAAAAGTTAAAGTATGTGTGGGCTATGAAATAGACGGAAGTGAGATAGATTATTTCCCAAGCGAGCTTGATGAAGTTAAGCCTATTTACGTGGAGCTTGAGGGATGGGATAAAAGCGCATTAGTTAGAAAATGGGAAGATTTACCTAAAAACGCACAAAAATATATAGAATTTATAGAAGAGAAAATAGGTACGAAAATCAAATACATCTCAACCGGGGCCGAAAGAAACGCAACGGTTATCAGAGATTAATTGAGAATGGAAAATGGAGAATTAAGAATTGAGAATGGAAAATGGAAAATGGAGAATTAAGGCTTGATAAATTTTCAAAATCCGCCCTTTTTGAAGCTCTTAAGGCGTTTGAGGGGGGAGAGGTTATATTTTTCGGAAGCCGGACTGATTCATCCAAAAAAGGTGGAGATATAGATATAGCAGTAAAAGGTTTCAGCAAAGAGGAATTTGAAAAAAGAAAAATAAAATTTTTAAAAACCCTTTTGCTTAATGATTTTGTTCTGCCTGTGGATATTGTAAGATATGAGGATGCAAACGGGCTTTTAAAAAGCGAAATAGATGAAAACAAAATTTGACAGTGTCGTAAAAGTTAAAAAACAAAAAGTCGATACAATCGAAAGAAACCTTCAAAAAATAAACGCTTCAATTAACGAACTTAATAATAAAATAGAAGAACTCAATAAAACACTGCTCTCTTTTTCTATTCCTAAAGAAGGAAGTTTTGCCCTGATTAACCAGATTAAACACCAGCAGCATATCTTAAGGGAAGAAATAGAGAATCTTAAAAACCAGATACAGGTGCTTGAGGGTAGAAAAAAAGAACTTCTTGAAGAGCTTAAAACTGCCAATATAGATTATGAAAAAATGAAATACCTTCAGGCTGAAGAGATAAAAAAAATAATAAAAGAAAAAAGACTCAAAGAAGCAAGGGATATGGACGAGATTGCAATTTTGTTAAAAAATGGTAAAATTAAATAAAAAAGGCTTGCAATGAATAAAGAAATTCTTAAAAAACTGAGAGAATTAAAGCCTGTTTTAAAAGAAAAATACGGTATAGAAAAATTTGCAATATTCGGAAGCGTGGCAAGAGGGGAAGATACCGAAAGCAGTGATGTTGATATTGCCGTTATCAAAGCAAAAAAGAAAAATTATTTTGATTTATTGGAAGTAAAATATTTTTTAAAAGATTGTTTGCACAAAGAAATTGATATAGGTTATTTTGATGCAATTAGGCCTATTTTTAAAAAGCATATTAAAAAGGACTTAATAAATGTGTGACAGAGAAAAAGAACTTTTTTTACTTGATATTCTAATAGCTATAGAAAAAATCAGGGATATTGCAAAAGAATATGAAAACGGAGATGACATACAATACAGCTACAGGGATTGGGATGCGATAATAAGGGAATTTGAAATAGTAGGTGAAGCTATGAGATATTGTATTCAGTTTGGTTTGTTTGAGGATGAAAGAGATAAAAGGAAAGTAATAGATTTTAGAAATATTTTGACTCATAAATATTTTGGTATTGATTCTGATGCAGTTTTAAATATTGCAAAAGAAAATTTAGACTGGCTTGAAGATTTGATTGTTAAAAGATTTATGGAGGTTGATAAAGACAAAAGGGAAGAAGTGCTTAAATATATGATTGAAGAAAATCATTACCTCCCGTTTGTCCTTAAAAAACTAAATCAGCTGAAAAATGAATCCGAATAACATATATTTAATCCAAACCGATACCACCGTCGGGTTTTTGTCGCAGGATAAAATAAAGCTTAATAAAATAAAAAACCGTCCCTTAAACCGGCCGGTATTAAGAGAGGTTGATAGCCTCAAGACACTTAAAAGCTTCGTGCGTGTGCCAAAAAAACATAAAAACAGAATAAGAAGGGCTGAAAAAACCACATTTATTTTTTCAAACGGTGAGAGTTTCAGGGTAGTAAGGGATAAAAGGCATCTTGAATTTTTAAAAAAATTTAAATGGATGTATTCAACTTCGGCAAATCTTCACGGGAAACCTTTTGATGAAATCTGGGCTAAACATCAGGCGGATGTGATAGTGGAGGATAAAAGGGGGCTTTTTGAGGGGGAACCTTCAAGAATTTATAAATTGGGTAAAAGTAAAATAAAAAAGATAAGGTAAATGGAAAATTATTCAATGGAAAATGGAAAATTAAAGAAAATTACATTTTACATTTTACATTTTACATTTTACATTCTTGTAGTCGGTTGCAGCGTGAAAACCACTCCGGTATATGCGGTAATAAAAACACCTAAGTTTAAAGCGGCGGATCAGGGTTTTATTAAAGAAGGGTTCGGATATAAAAAGCTTATCATTTACAAAGCCGCAAACGAACCTTTAGAAATTACGCTCAGAAATTCATACATCTGCTTTAACGACGGTTGTGTGGAGAAAAAAAGGTTTATAAAAAAATATATGCCAGAAGGCTATCCGCCGGACTTTTTCGATATGATTTTAAGTAAAAAATGCCCCAAAGGGTTTTATTGTAAAGAAAGCAAAAACAAAATTTTATTTAAAGACAGAAAAAACGGAATTTTAATAATGATAAAAGATTTAAACGATGGTGGAAATTGAATATATAAAAAACCTTCCGGCGTATAAACTTTTAAGAAGCGACAATTTTGCATTTTTTCTTGGTTTTTTTTATTACGCCTTTCAAAATGACAGACTCTCCCACACCGAACTTGAAACAAAGCTTGATGATTATATGTTTGACAATGATTTAGGAGTGAGACATCCCAAAGATTATATCGAAGAAATGGTAAAAGCTGGGTATTTAAAGAGGTTTTACGAAAAAGATACACTTTATTACGAACTGACTAAAGATGTTTATAAGGTTATGGAGTTTGTGGAGTCACTCCAGAAAAAAGAGTTTGTGGGAAGTGAAACTAAATTCAACATTTTGCTTGATCTGTTAGAGAAGCTGAACTTCGAAACCCTGCCTAAAGATGAAAAAATCAAAGTTTTGAAAGAGCGTATCAAAGACATACAAAAAGAGATAAAAAGGCTTGAAAAAGAAGAAATTGTAGCGGATGAGAGAAAAATAAAAGAGCTGATACTTGAATTTATAAACATTTCAAAAAGGCTTTTGTTTGATTTTAGTGAAATTGAAGAGAGTTTTTTAAAGCTAAACAGGGACACAAAAGAGAAAATTATCGAAAGTGTCAGAAAAAAGGACGTGCTTGAGTTTGTGTTTGAAAGCGAAAAGAGGATAAAAGAATCGGACGAGGGCAGAAGTTTTATGGCGTTTTGGCAGCTGCTTGAGAGTCAAAAAAGCGAGGAGATGGATGAAATAATCGATAAAATCATTAAAACCGCACAGCTTAAAGAGTCGGAAATAAACGCCCTTTTAAATTTTAAAAACGATTTAAGAAGGGGAGGGTATAAAATTTTAAGCCTGATAAACAGGCTTATAGAACAGCTGCGGCTTTTTATAGACGAAAAACTTTATTTAGAACATCAAAGGGTAAAAGAGCTTATCGAAGCGATTTCTTCAAAGGTTATAAAGCACGGGGTGTTTGTGGAGACGGAGCTTGAAAATCTGAAATTTGATATTAATCTGCCTTTTGAAAAAGAGCTTTTTGAAGTAAAAAAGGAAGAAAAATTCGAAGTTAAGCTAAAAGAAGTCGAAATTGATAAAAATATGGAGTTTTTAACGGAATTTATAGACGAAATGAAGATAAAAGAAAATATTTTGGAGTATCTTAAAAACAATGCCAAAGCTCCTTTGATTGATATTTTGAAATATTACAACGTCCAAAACATCGCCGAAATTGCGGGGTATGTATTTATGTATGAAAAAATAAACGCCGTTTTACTGGAAGGCAAGGACGAGTATATTGCGGGGGAATACCGCGTAAGGGTGCCTAAAATTATTTTTTACAAGGATAAAAATGTTTGAGAGAATCGCCGTTTCGCTTTTAAAGGGAATAATTTACAAAGAAGACGACATAAAACTCTGGGAGGTTTTAGTTGAGCTTGAAAACGAAATAAGGGAATATTTTTCAAAAATAAACTTAGAGCTTGTTATAGACAAGGATTATGCGTATTTGCAGGATTTAAATGAAGAGTTTAAGCTTACAAGAAAAACAAAACTCTCCTTTTACGCTTCGTTTTTGCTGGTGATACTAAGAGAAGAACTTTTAAAAGAAAACGAAATAATCACAAAAGACGACATCTATTCGAAATTTGCAATTTATACGCAAAACAGGGATGAAAAGAAACTGCGCTCAAACATAGACAGTGCCATAAATTCGCTTGTGAAACTTACGTTTTTAAAGGAAATTCAAAACGGCGTTTATAAAATAAGAAACTCCGTTGAGGGATTTTGCAATGTGAAGTATTTAGGGGATATGAATGAGAAGATGGAGGAATACATTAAAAAAGTGAAAAGTGAAAAGTGATAAGTGAAAGGCACTCAAATGAATTTGACAGAAAGTAAATTTATTCAGGATATAAAAGAGCTTTTAAAATCGGCAAGAAATAAAGTTTACCGTAATATCAACGAAATTATGACGAAGACCTATTTTGAAATAGGTAAAAGAATTGTCGAAGAAGAGCAAAAAGGTAAAAGCAGGGCTGATTACGGAAAAGCGCTTTTAAAAAGTCTCTCAACTGAGCTTACAAAGGAATTTGGTAAAGGTTTTTCGGTTGCAAATCTTAAAAATATGAGGCAGTTTTATTTAGCTTTTAAAAATCGTCAGACAATGTCTAGCGAATTTAAACTCAGTTACTCCCATTATATTTTTTTATCAAGAATCAAAAATGAAGACGAAAGAATGGTCCTGAAAATTAAAAACGGAGTAAAGTATGGAAAGTTTATTTGAAAATCTTGCAAAATTTAAGGGTTTCAGGCTTGAGTGGTTTGAGTTTTTAAACTGGGGTGTGTTTAACGGCACTGTAAACAGACTGAATCTAAACCTTCAAAACTCACTTCTCAGCGGTGAAATCGGAAGCGGTAAATCTACAATAGTGGATGCCATCAGTACTCTTTTGCTTCCGACAAACAGGATAGTTTACAATAAAGCCGCTGGGGCTAAGGCAAAAGAGAGGACGCTTCAAAGCTATATCCTGGGAGAATACAAAAAAGGAATTGACGAATACGGCGTTGCAAGTGTAAAGAGGTTAAGAAGCGAAAAAGATTTTACTATCCTTCTTGCGAAATTCAGAAACGAAGGTCTGGTTGAAGAGGTTTATTTAGGGCTTTTTTTGGCAATCAGGAATTCAAAGGTTATTAAAATTTATTTTCTATCAAGAGAGCCACTTGAGATAAAAGAGTTTGTAAGCGTAAAAAACATCAAAGATTTTAAAAAAGCCGTTAAGAAAAAAGCCGATATTTATGAGAGTTATAAAGATTATTTCAACGCCTATAAAAAAATACTCGGAATCCGCGATGCCCAGGCGATGGAGCTTTTTTACCAGACCGTTTCGATGAAATCGGTTGAAAACCTAAACTCCTTTATAAGAGAGCATATGCTTGAGAATAAAAACATAGAAGATATCGTCGATGAAATGGTGTTTTCCTTTAAAGAGTTAAAACACGCTCACGATTTGGTACTTGAAGCCAAAAGGGAGATTGAAATTTTAAGCGGTATTGAGGAGAGTTTTGAAAATTATAAAAAAGCGCTTGAAAAACTTGAAAAACACAGGGAATTTTCGGAAAAACTTGAAGGGGTGTTTGCTAAATACGAACTTGTCAGAAAAAAAGAGCGTTTAAGACAAAAGGAAATTTCGCTTGAACTTCAGCGCAAAACGCTTGAGGAAAAAAGAGCCAAAAAGGAGAGACTAAACGAAGAGCTTATATCGCTTAGGAGCAAATTTAACGAAAAAGGCGGGGGAAGGGTCGAAGTTATCAGGGAGCGATTAAAAACGCTTGAAAACGAGCTTATAAGAAAAGAGACCAAACTGAACGAATATAAAACGCTTTTGAAAAAAGTAAACCTACCTTTTAGCCGTGATTACAGGCACTTTTTGAAATTAAAAGACGAAATTAAGCAAAAACTTGAAGATATAAAACTGCAAAAAGAAAACTTAACATCCGTAATCGATTCGGTAAAATACGCTCTTAAAAAACACGAAGACGAGTATGAAAACCTTGAAGACGAAATTATTTACCTAAAAACCCACAAAACCAATATCCCGAGGCATCTCTCAAGGGTAAGGGATGAAATTGAAAAGAAACTCGGCGTAAAACTGCCCTTTGTTGCGGAGCTTATAGAAGTTGAAAACAAAGCGTTTGAAGGTGCGATTGAGAGGATACTCAGGAATTTCGGTATGAGTATGCTAGTCAGCGAGGAAATTTATGACGAGGTCAGCGAATATGTAAACAACACGCACCTTGGGATAAAACTTGTTTATTTAAAAATAAACAATCAAAGCTATCCTTACTTTATCGGGGATGATAACAGGCTTCTTATAAACAATATTACGGTTAAAGATTCGAGGTTTAAAGACTATATCCTTCAAAGAATCGCAAATGAATTTGACTATATTTTATGCGACAGCCTTGATGAATTTAAAAAATACAAAAAAGCCGCAACAAAAGAAGGACTTGTCAAAAGCGGCATAAGGCACGAAAAAGACGACAGGTTTAATATTAACGACAAAAGCCGCTATATATTAGGAAGCAACGTAGAAAAACTAAACGCCCTTTTGCAAAAGAGGGATACCCTTAAAAGAAAAATCGCTTCTTTAAAAAGCGACCTTCAAAAGAATCTGAGGCTATATGAAGAGCTTGATAAAAAAAGGGAAATTTACAGGGAATTGGTGAAATTCGGATTTGAAGAAATAGACAGTTTCGGTGTTAAAGAGGAAATTGACGAACTGAAAAAAGAAGAGGATAAACTCTTAAAAAACACGGACCTTGCAAAATTAAAAGAAGAAATAAACAATACCGGCATTTCGTTAAAATACATTGAAAACGAAATTTCTAATATTGACCGTAAAATAGGTAAACTTACAAACGAAATAAGTAATCTCAGAGTTGATATAAGCTTGCTTGAAAAAAATGCGCTTGATGATGAAGAGTTTGAAAAAGAGTTTAACCTTAAAAATATGTCATTGGAAAAACTTGCAGTCAGAAAAAGGGAGATAAAAGAAGAAATAAACACCAAAATCCGCTCGTTTGAGAGAACGAAAGACAACTATAAAGATTCGTTAATCAGAAAAATGAGCAGGTATTTGGATGAATTCAGGCATTTTGCCAAATACGCCGATGCAAGTGTTGAGAGTGCCGGGGAGTTTATAAACAGGCTTAAAAAGCTAAAAGAAGACGATTTGCCGAGATTCGAGAAAGAATTCAGGCGCCATTTTGAAGAAGGCACGCTTCACAATATTTTAAAAATAAACGAGGAAATTTCGCGCTCTTTAAAAGATATCAAAAACAAAATATCCCTTATTAACAAAAACCTAAAAGAGATAGAATACAACCCCTCAACATATATCGAAATAGACATTAAACCGTCAAAAGACAAGGATTTAAAAGAATTCAGGGATATGCTTAAATACCTCTCAAGCAACATAGCCGAAGGTCTTAACGAAGACAAGTTTGAAAAAATCAAAACGCTTATCGCAAGGCTTGAGGGGGAGGATGAGAATGTGGAGAGAAAATGGCGCGAGAAAGTATGCGATATGAGAAACTATTACACATTTGCCGCACTTGAGAAATATTACAGCGGAGAAGTAAAAGAGTATTACAGCGATTCAAGCGGCAAAAGCGGCGGACAGAAAGAAAAACTTGCCTATACCATTTTAGCTTCCGCGCTTTCATATCAGTTTTCGCTACTTGAGGAAAATCCTAAAAGCAGGACGTTCAGGTTTGCGATGATTGACGAGGCGTTTGGCAAGGGTAGTGACGAGAGTGCGAGATATGCGCTTGAGCTTTTTAAAAAGCTTGATTTACAGATGCTCATAATCACCCCAAAACAGAAAATCAACGTAATAGCGCCGTATGTCGGAAGCATTCATTTTGTTACAAACAAAAACAACGAATCGGTGCTGTTTGATATGCCGGTGGAGAGGGTGGTAAAAGGTGAGAAGGGTTCAAAAAAAGCTCTAAAGTAGTTTTGATATTTTTTTTATTTTAGAATGCATATCCTTAATATAATGAGCTTTAAAATTTTTATCTATATGCTCTTGCGGTAGATTATTTAAAGTTTTTTCTATTTTTGTTAGCAAAGATTTCAGTCTTTTAATCAGGAATCCTTCCTTAACTCTCAAATCATACGCCAAATCAAGCAAATCTTCATAAGTAATGTTTTCCAAATCGAAATTATCCCCAATACTCAAAGCAAGTTTTGTATCATAAAATTCTTTATACAGTGTTGTATTTAAGATATCATAAAAGGGAGTAATCGATATTCCTTCTTTTCCAACATAAAAAGATATGTTTTTCCCATGGGCATCGCTGTTTCCGATAATCCAATTAAACAAAATCCAATTTATAAACTTCTCTTTTTCTTTTAAGGGATTTTTTGTATATTTTTCAATGGCATTTGATAGTTTAGCTATCGTCACTCCCTCAACAACCGAATTTTCTCCGTATACTTTTTGATACTTGTATTCCGGTGGCATGTTCAAAAGCTGAACTCCGTCTATAATGTGTTTTTTGTCTATTTTATCATTAATAAACTCTCTATCAAACCTTTTAACTGCTAAAATTTTTTCTTCCTCCATTTCCAAAATTTCGGCTTCATTTACATCTAATCCGACTTGTTTAGCTATCCATAAACTTAAATATTCATTTTCCACTAAATGAAGGTTTTTTTTATCAAACTTTAAAATATGTGTAGAAGCATATTCACCATCTCCAAATCCGAATTTTCCCTCTTTTATCATAACAGGAAGTTTTTTACCGACTCCCGCTATACTTAATCTGACTTTCCCGTCCCACACCAAAATATTTTCATAACTTATATTTTTGATTTTTTGTAAAAGTTTAGTTTTTGGTATCTCAATGAACTTTTTTTCTTTCATTTTAGGAAGCTTGGTATAAAAATTGACGGCTCCCGCTACATCTTTACCTATTTCTTTTATTAATCCGAATGTATTGTATTTAGAAATTTGAAGAAAAATAGAAATGTCATCTAAATTTTCACCTTCCGGAAGAAGGTTTTTCAAGAAATTTTTTATATTTTCACTTGGAGAAGTTTCAAATTTAAGATGAGGAGAAAGCTCAAACCCCTCTTTTTTCCATTTGTTGTAATATTCCAACCTAAATTTATTATCTTCAAAAACAAGATCCGCTATTACATCTTCATTAAGAGTAACATACAGCTTCACTGTTTTTCCTTAATTTCTATTTTGTAACCGATTAAATTTAAAAGATGTTCAATTGTTTCAAACCTCACCCCTTTTGATTTATTATGTTCTATTTTATAAAGAGTTCTTGGAGAAATATTGGCAAGTCCGCAAAATTCTTCTTTTGT
>JAMOQT010000099.1 GCA_027063865.1 Nautiliaceae bacterium | reverse complement strand
AAAACTGCTCGGCTTTTGTACACCATACACATCCTGGTGCAGTAAAGAGTATTACTCTTTTTTGTGACATTTACCATCCTTTTTATAATTTTGAATTATGAATTAAATGTTATTTATTTTTCACCCCACCACTTTTCAAGTGGCCGGGTTCTCTGCGCTCATTTTCCATTTTACATTGTTCACTCTTCTTTTTCCTCTTCCCTCTTAAGCACTCTCCCCCACATAAGTTTATATTTTTTCCTGCAAAACTCAAGTTCGTTTTGGCATATTTCAAGCTGTTTTTGCAGTCTGTTAATGGTTTCTTGGGAATCTTCATACACTTCCTGAATAGAATATATCGAATTTTTCAAAAATTCGTTTTCTTCTTTTAGCGCTTCTATGGTTTCGTCTTTACTCATCAAAACTTTTTCGTGAAGAGTTAAAAGCATTCCAATGGTTCTTTGAGCGATATCGTCGTTTTTTTCGATTATTTTAAGTTCTTCAACAGGCACTATAGCGTTTGCCAGGGATTCTATTTCTATAAATACCGTCCCGTCGCTTTTTTTACATTTTAATTCTTTTGCTTTACATAGTTTTATTATTTCGGATTTACTTTTACCGCTTAACCTGCAAAATTCTTCTATAGTCAGCCACGTTTGCATCAGTCTATTCTTACTTCAACTTCTTTGGAATCCATTTCCACTTTTTTAGCCCCGGCAATTCTGTCTTCTTCAAGTTTCGCTTTTAATTCCTCATCACTGTTTGCAAGTATCTGAAGTGCCAAATACGCCGCATTTTTAGCACCTGCTTTTCCTACTGCAAGAGTGGCTACGGGCATACCTCCGGGCATCTGAACAGTGCTAAGCAGAGCATCAAGTCCGTCCATCATACCTGTCGGCATAGGAACGCCTATTACCGGTCTTGTTGTAAGTGAAGCTACCACACCGGCAAGATGAGCAGCCATTCCGGCACCGCATATAAACACTTTACATCCCCTCTCTTCAGCTTCTTTTACATAACTGTGAGTCCTATCAGGCGTTCTGTGGGCTGATGTTATTACAAGTTCATACGGGATTTGAAATTTTTCCAAAATTTTTACAGCTTCCCTCATTATTTCATAATCACTCTTACTTCCCATTAAAATGGATATAAACCTCATAATATCTCCTTTTAGTTTTTACCTCTTTTCACACCTTTCACCATCTTTCACCCTCTTTCACATTTTCTCTTCCATATCTCTTCCTTTTTACTTCACACTCCGTTGGGGCTAAATTCAACTTTTTTTCTTAAAAACGTAAGATACGGCAGTTTACAAGGCAATTTTATAGGATTTAAATTCCCGCTGTGAACAGCATCCAATACTTTTCCGCTTTGTGTTTGAATTTTATTAAATTTCAGCATCCACTTGCCGTTTTGCTGCCATATTTCACCAATTTCATTTTTTACTGGTGAAATTTTAGCATTTTTTGGTGCTACAATTTCAACAACATCACCAGGAAATGTTTTATATTTACACATAAACGTTTCTTCATCTTCGTTGACTATACCACTTACCTGCCATTCGCCGTGAGTTAAAGAGGTTTCAAGGTTTTGGGTGTCATGTCTTTCATAAGGTCTTTTTACCAGATATGCATCCGTAAGCCCCCTGTTTTTGGTTGTTAGTATTTCATTCATAAAATATTCTTTATCAAACTCCCTGCCTTCATAAAACGAATCAATGGCTTCCCTGTAGGCTTTAGTAACAACCCCCACATAATACGGCGCTTTTGTCCTTCCTTCAATTTTTATAGAATCTATTACTCCGCTTTTTAAAATTTCAGGAATATGCTCAATAAGACACAAATCTTTGGCATTCATAATATATGTACCATCTTCTGGGTATTCTTCAAGTTTAAACAACATTCCCGTTTCAGGATTTTGGGCATAAAGCACATAAGGATACCTGCAGTCGTTCGCACAGCTTCCTTTATTCGGGTTTCTTCCAAACTGTACTGCACTCAAAAGGCATCTGCCGCTGTATGCAAAACACATAGCCCCGTGTACAAACGTTTCAATTTCAATATCTGGGACTTTTTCTTTTATTTTTATCAAATCTTTAAGTGTGGATTCCCTTGCTGCGATTATTCTTTTTACACCCAAATCCCTATAAGCTTTATAATCCCATGAATTCAAAGCGTTCGCCTGGGTTGAGAGGTGAATTTCAATCTCAGGCGCCAATTCTTTTGCTTTCATTAAAACACCTAAAGAAGATATAATCATAGCATCAACGCCGATTTCTTTTAATTTTTTAATATGATCTTCTACTAAAGAGAGCTGATTTTCAAATGGAAACGAATTAACTGTCGCATACACTTTTACATCTCTTTCATGTGCGTAATTAACAGCCTCGGCAAAATTTTCGTAATTAAACTCTTTTCCGCTGTGACACCTCAGCGAAAAATGACTAACCCCTGCATATACCGCATCAGCCCCGTAAGCAATGGCGATTTTTAATTTTTCGAAATCCCCGGCGGGAGAGAGAAGCTCGACTTTTTTCATATTATTTGGCTCCAAACTGGGCAATTAGTGCTTCTATATCATCTTCGCTCACCAGCTCTTCGTTTTCATCACCTTCAATGTGTTTTGCACTTTTAACTCTTTGGCTGTCGTCTATTTTTCCTTCAAAGAGTCTGTTCATATATTTTATTAAAGCCCTCATTATATTAATAACTCTTTCAATTTTCTGTCTGTGGATATCCTGATATTGCATAATATCCATTGCCATCATAATTTCATCCTGAGTAGATTCTCCGTGTTCGATGGCTTTTTGCACTTTTTCAATCATTTCGTTAACTCTACCCAGTTCTTCTTTGAATGTTTGAATATGAGGAAACTTTTCGGAAAGTTTTGTAAAAAGCTCTTTTTCATGTTCTAAAAAGTTCATTACGTCGTTGAGTTCATCCACAGTATCTGCCATTGAAGCGGAAATATTATCCATAATATCAAGTATCTGAGTTGCTTTTTCTTCGCTTTCTTTTGTCACTTCGTCAAGCTGTGCGACCACTTTATGTTTCTCATCTGCAGGAGGAGGAAACACCTTTTCATCATCATTTTCCGGTATATCTTCTTTTTCGGAGGCATTATCCTCCGCGCTTTCCTCAGTTGCTGATTCAATATCATCAACTTCGTCTAATCCGCCTACCATTAACGCATCTAACTCTTCTTGGGTCATAGCTCACCTCTTTTTTTGAATTATTATATATAATTTCATCCAAAAAGGCAAAATATGTTAATAGATTTGCATAATCACACCCCTTTATGTAAACACGCAAACGGAAATCCTGAAGAATATGTAAAAAAAGCAATAGAAAAAGGAATAAATATTTACGGTTTTGCCGACCATGCGCCTATGGATTTTGACCCCAAGTACAGAATGGGATTTGAAGAAATGGACAAATATGAAAAAACCATTTCACAACTTTCACAAAAATACAAAAATGATATAAAAATCCTCATCGGTTACGAAGTTGATTTTACCCCTATGATAGATAAAAGGGTTTTGCAAAGGGATGTTGATTATTTAATAGGAAGCGTTCATTTTTTAGACAACTGGGGATTTGACAATCCCGAATTTATAAAAGAATGGAAAAACAGAAATGTCGAAGATATTTATAAAGAATATTTTTCATTAATCGAAAAAATGGCAAATTCAAAGCTATTTAACATTGTAGGACACCTTGATTTAATTAAAGTTTTTGGATATAAACCCAAAACTCCAGTTAAAGATATAGCAAAAAATGCAATAAAAGCCATTAAAAAAGCAGATATGGCTGTGGAACTTAATACTGCGGGACTCAGAAAAACGGTAAAAGAGCTTTATCCATCCGATGAAATTTTGGAAATGGTATCGGATGAAGGGATAGACATTACTTTTTCAAGTGATGCACATGCGCCTAATCAGGTTGGATTTATGCTAAAAGAAACGGTTAAAAAAGCAAAAGAAATGGGATTTAGCGAAGCTGTCTATTTCGAAAAAAAACAGAAAATTAAAATTAAAATTTAAAGGAGCGTTATGATATATTTAAGTTTGCTTATGGCTATAAGGTTTTTTGGTTTATTTATAGTAATGCCGCTGCTTGCTTTATATGCTATGAAAATGGAAAACGCAAACGCATTCAATATCGGAATCGCACTTGGTGCGTATGCACTTTCACAAGTTTTTTTACAAATACCGTTTGGAAAAGCAGCCGATAGATACGATAAGAAAAAAATACTTATTTTAGGTTTATCACTTCTGGCACTCGGCAGTCTGGTATGCGCTTTTTCGACTAACATATATACACTGATTTTCGGCCGCTTACTGCAGGGTGCGGGTGCAATCGGCGGTGTGATTTTGGCTTATATTGCGGATCTGACAGATGAAAACACAAGGGCTAAAGCTTTTGCAAAAATGGGACAGTTTATTGCTTTAAGCTTTGCGCTGTCAATGGTTTTAGGACCTACGATAGGTGCAAAATGGGGAGTTGACAAACTTTTTATTTTAACAGCCTTTTTGGCGCTATTTTCCATTTGGCTTGTAACCGCTAAAGTCCCCGAGGCTCCAAAAGTCATCCATCACCAAAGGCAATCTTCTTTAAAAGAGATTCTTACACACAAAGAACTGCTAAAACTCTTTTTAAGCGGTTTTTTACAAAAAGGATTAATGACGGTATTTTTTATGCTCACACCCATAATTTTTACAACGAAACTCGGCTGGGATAAAACAGATCTTTGGAAAATATATATTCCGGCACTGGTTTTAGGAATATTCGCACTGCCCCTTGGAGCGATACTTGCCGAAAAAAAACAAAAGGCAAAAACCGTTTTTATTATGAGTGCCGCTGCAATCACACTTTCGTTAATACTCTTTTTAATTGGAACCAAATACACTTATTTCGCTGCGGTAGTTGTATTTTTCTTCGGCTTTAACCTCTTAGAGCCGGTTTTACAGAGTTTTGTAAGCAAAATCGCAAGGGCGCATGAAAAAGCAACCGCTCTATCAACATCAAACACCATACAGTATATCGGAATATTTTTAGGAGGTGCGGGGGCTGGATATTTTGTGCATCATAATATGTTAAATATTTTCATAATAATTTCAATACTTATCGGTTTAATATGGACATATCTTTTAATTAAAATGAAACCTGTGAGCAAATTTAAAATCGTCAAATACGACAGTTTTGAGAATGATTTTATAGAAAAACTGAAAACCGAAAAAAACGTTTACGATTTTTACGAAAAAGACGGTGTTTTGATTGTGAGATATATTGAGGGAAGTTAACTGAGTTAGTTAACATCAATTGGAGTTGGTTAAATTTAGGGTATCGTAATTAAACCCTCTTTTTCAGAATACACAATTAATATATTGGTTAAAAAGGCTTCATTTTACATTGTCTACCCGTCACTTTTCGAGTGGCCGGGTTCGCTGCGCTCATTTTCACCTTCTTTCACCCTTTTTCACCCTCTTTTTCCCCAATCGTTATTTTCGGAACGCCTTTTGCTACACATTACAAAAAGCAAAAGGATTTGCATGTCACTTATTATTGACAAATACGAAAAACTTTTAGGATTTATGTTTCTTATAGTGTTTTACATGTTTATAACCACAAACCTATTTGCATCAAAAATACAAGACGTTGCGAACATTGTAGGAGTTAGGGATAACCAGTTAATCGGTTACGGTCTTGTTGTGGGACTGGATGGAAGCGGGGATTCATCGTCAAAATTTACCAACCAGACACTCTCAAATCTCCTTAAAAACGTAAACGTAAAACTAGACCCAAAAGACATCAAATCCAAAAACGTTGCAGCTGTAATGGTTACGGCAACCCTGCCTCCGTTTGCAAGGGAAGGCGACAAAATTGACATAACCGTATCCTCGATAGGTGATGCAAAGTCACTTCAAGGCGGAGTGTTGCTTATCACTCCCCTAAAAGGTGTCAACGGCAAAATATACGCCCTTGCACAAGGGCCTATTACAATAGGAGGATTTAACCTAAAAGGCGGAAAAAATCAAAAACATTTTACAACCACCGTTAAGGTTATGGACGGTGCCACTGTCGAAAGAGCAGTTGCATGGGATCTTTACAACCAAAAATACACCACTCTTTCACTTAAAAAAAGCGATTTCAACCTCGCAGTTGAAATTCAAAACAAAATAAATCAATTTTTCAAAACCAAAGCCGCAGTGGCAATTGACCCACGGACAATCAGACTAAAAAAGCCTGAGAATCTGACAATGCCAGAATTTTTGGCAAAAATACAAAATATCGAAATAAAAAACAAAATGCCTGATGTAATCGTTATAGATGAAAGAACCGGAACGGTTGTTGCTGGAAGCAATATAAAAGTACAGCCTACAGTTATAACATACGGCGACATTGTAATTAAGATAAAAAAAGAAACATCTATATTAGAACTCACTCAAATGTTTCAAAAGTTTAAAGCAACGCCTCAGGATATGATTGCAATACTTGAAAATCTAAAAGTCAGCAATGCAATCAACGCAAAAATAATAATTAACTAAGGAGCTAAGATGAGCAGATATGAAATAAATATTGCAACACATCACAAAATAGATATATCTCAAAAACAGAACCTTAAAAAGCTTAAACAGTCATGTGATGATTTTGAAAGTGAAATTTTAAATTTTTATTTAAAACAGGCTCTTAAAACCAAAAACAAACTTTTCCCTGAAAGTCCAGGGGAGAAAATATACAAATCAATGTACCAAGAAGAGCTTTCAAAAAGTTTAAGCGGAAATTTCGGATACAGTAAATTACTTTTTGATTATTTGAAAGAAAGGGTTTAATAAATTTTATTTTTGACGATATAGTTGGGTAGAATTACATAAAAAAAAGGTAAATAAATGATTAACAGAGTCGGAATAAACACCCAAACATTACCTACCCAACAGAAAAAAACTCAAAACGTACAAAAAGAAGAAAAAATCGGAAGGGTGGAAGAGATTAAAAAAAAGATCCAAAACGGCGAATATAAAATAGATATCAATAAAACCGCCAGAGCTTTAGCAAAATCTCTTCTTTAATCTCCCGCCCTTCCAAAAACAAAGGAAGGGTATGCTTATTAAAACATTAAATCAGACAATAGAGGTACTGGATAATTTAATCTCTTTAACAAAAGAAGATATTGAAAATATAAAAGAGGCAAAACACGAAAAAGTTTTTTCCAATACACAACAAAAAGAAAAACTTGCAAACGAGTTTTACAACCTTAAAAACGAAATAGACATCATTCTTTCATCAAGAAATGTTTCGATAGACAAACTCTTCTCAAAAGAGGAAGAAGAGCTTTTCAATATATTCAAAACAAAACTTTTCGAGTTCAATTCCCTTCATAAAAGGTTTTCAAAACTGGCACTAAGCGTTGCCAATTTTTATAACACGCTTATAAATAAAATACATCAGGGTGAGACGGTTAATTATAACGAAAAATTCAGCCCTTCACATTTACAGATAAAGGCTTAATATGGCTATTTCCACATCTTTTTCAACAGCCCTCACAGGACTAAAAGCACATCAACAGGCCTTGGACGTTACATCCAACAACATATCAAACGCCTCCAACCCGGATTATGTAAGGGAAAGAGCAGTATTTAGCAGTTTAACACCCGTAAATTCAATACCGGGTGATATCGGCATCGGAGTAGAAATATCTTCGATATACAGAATTGCTAACACCTTTCTTCACAACAGATTCATATCAACCTCAGCCACATTTTCAAACTTAGACACCCAAGAGCAGTATTTAAAAGAAATAGCCACATATTTCCCCGATGTAACCGACAATGGTTTGTATAAAAACATTGAAGAGTTTTTTAACGCATGGCAGACACTTGCGAGCAACCCCAACGACGGGTCGGTAAAAGTCGACCTCGCATACAAAACACAGACATTAACCGACTCCATTAAAACATTAAAAGGCAAATTAAAAGATATTCAAAAAAGCATAAACGATTCACTTGATACCAAACTCAAAGAAGCCAACAACATTATAAAACAGATAGCCGAATTAAACAAAGAAATCACAGCTCACGAAGCAAACAAAAAATCAAATGCAAACGAGCTTAGAAACAAAAGAGACGCTCTTGAGAAACGTTTAAAAGAACTTGCCGACGTAAAAATATATAAAACCGGTGTATCTTCACATGACGCTCAAGGTGAGGTAACTACGGATTATGAAGAAAGTTATCAAATAGCATTAGGTGGTTATCCGCTTGTTGACAATTCCACTTATCACAAAATCAGCCTTGAAACAATATATCAAAACATCATGATAGGTATCGAAAAACAGGACCACACCGTTATAGACATTACCGATTCGGTTATAGGCGGGGAAATAGGTGCCCTACTCTCTTTAAGGGGAACTGAGTTTGATAAAAGCGGAACCCCGATAAACGGTACTTTAGGAAACCTTTCAACATCCCTTGACGCCCTTGCAAACGGAATTATAAGAAGCGTAAATTCAATCTATTCATATTCAGCACAGGAATCGGTACAAACAGATTTGCTTTACTCAACCAACTCAATTCCTAATAATTTAGAAGACATAGCATTATATCAGCTATATACACCATATAATGTATTAAGCACTCCTGTAAAAGAGGGTAATTTACTTTTAAATGTATATGATTCACAGGGAGCTAAAACAAAAGAACTCAAAATCCATATTTCTCCCAATGACAGTATGCATGATGTAATAAACAAAATAAACAACGAATTATCTGACAAAGGCATAAACGACGTTAAAGCAAAATTAATCAACGGACAGTTAAAATTCGTAAATACTTCCGATTTGAAAGAAACGTCAAAAGTACTTGTAAAAGACGACGGACCCCGGATTTTTACGGCCTTGCAACAGTATGAATTTATACCGCTTGATAAAATAAACGAAACGATTTTACCTTTACCTCTGAAAAACGGTTCGTTTGACATTGTAGTTTATGATAGCAAAGGTAACGAAACGGCAAGAAGGACCATAACGGTAAATATGGATTCCAACGACCCTAAATATTCAACCTTAGCAGGTATTATTGCACAGATAAACACCCCGTCAATCGATGACAATTCAGACAACAATTTAAATAACGATATTGACGATATGTATCATGCAAGTCTGTTAAACGGCAAACTTGTTTTATCCAAAAAAAACGATGAAAACACTTTCATAGGACTTGACAACGACACATCGGATTTTGGAGGTTCGCTTGGTATAAACAAATTTTTTGACGGAAACAATGCGTCAAATATAGAATTACATAGAGAACTGTCAAACAATCCGAGTTTAATTAAAGCCAGTAAAACGCCCAATTCGGGAGATAATATAATCGCAAACGCGGTATTACAGCTACAGTATAAAAAAATAACTTTTTACAAAGGCTCACACTCTGAAGAAAATACGATATTTGCATATTACAGGGAATTGACATCCGAACTTGCAAACCAGACACAGATGGTTTCGAGCAAAAAAGAGAGTACTCAAACACTCCTTACAACAATTTCAAACGAATATTATTCTTTAAGCGGAGTAAATATAGACGAAGAACTGATAAATTTGGAAAAATTTCAAAGAGGTTATCAGGCAAACGCAAAAGTAATAACCACGATAAACCAGATGCTTGACGCACTGTTTAGCATAAAACAATAAAAGAGGGAAAACGGAGTGAATTTTCCAAATAGCAGTGTTAAACAAAAACTTGACGAACTGCTTAAAAACGACATTTACGAAGTAAGCGAAGAAAAACCTGACCCCGTCATAATCGCACATAAACACAAAGATGAATACTCCGCTTTAATTGCATCCCTTTTTGCCTACGGAAACGTAAAGGCTATTTTGAAATTTTTAAATAAAATCGATTACAACCTTGAAAATATCGAATATGATAAATCGCTTTACTACAGATTCCAGAGAGCAAAAGATGTGTATATATTTTTAAAAACATTATCTATCATGAAAAAAAACACCTCCCTTGAAGAATTGTTTTTGAATGGTTATAAAAAAAACGGATATGTAATAGACGGCATAGGAGAAATTATCAAAAAAATATACGACTTCTCAAATTACCATTCAAAAGGATTTGAATTTTTAATAGGTAAAATACCCCTTTCAAACAAAACAAAAGGTGTCAGCCCATATAAAAGATGGAACATGTTTGTAAGATGGATGGTAAGAGAGGAATATCCAGACTTAGGACTATGGAAAAATGTCGATAAAAAAGACTTGATAATCCCCCTTGATACGCACACCCACAAAGTGTCATTAAAACTTGGAATATTAAACAGAAAAACTTATGATTTACAGGCTGCATTGGAATTAACCCAAATGTTACAAAAATTTGACCCTGCAGATCCCGTAAAATACGATTTTGCCCTTTACAGAATAGGACAGATGAATCTGTATCATTTTTTAAAATAATACCACAATCTTTACCACCTCTTTTCTTCATCTCTTCCCTATCTTTTCCCCTCTTTCACTCTCCCCGCCACTTTTCAAGTGGCCGGGTTCGCTGCGCTCATTTTTACTTTTTTTCACTTTTTTCCTCTCCTTTACTATTAATTAACAATTAATTTTGATACAATTACAACAAAAAAGGAATTTTATGGAAGGTAGAATTTGGTTATTCTTCGGATTTTTAGGTCATGATCCGATAGTTCAGCTAATTGTCCATACAATCATAGCGGCTGTTATGGCACTTGCCGTTGCAAAACTTGCTACAAGGAATCTTCAAATCGTTCCTAACGGATGCCAAAATGTTATGGAAGCAACAATTTCGGGTATTTTATACATCGGTAAAGACGTTGCAAATGAAGAAGTTGCCAGAAAATATTTGACACTTGCAGGAAGCCTTGCAATATTTATTTTTATGGGTAACCTTATCGGTATTATTCCGGGATTTGAATCTCCAACAGGTAATGTTAATTTAACTTTAACACTTGCTTTAATGGTATTTTTATACTATCACTATGAAGGTATCAAAGCTCAGGGGCTTGGTCATTATATCGCACATTTCGCGGGACCTGTAAAATGGCTTGCACCGTTAATGTTCCCGGTTGAAATACTTTCACACCTTTCAAGAATCATCTCACTTGCATTCAGGTTAATGGGTAATATTAAAGGGGACGATTTGTTCTTGTTAGTTTTACTCATGCTTGCACCTTATGTATTTCCTTTAGCCGGTTACGCACTTTTAACTTTCTCGGCATTTCTACAGGCTTTTGTATTTATGGTATTAACTTATGTATATATATACGGTGCTGTAACAGGAGAGGAAGAAGCTCTTTAATTTAGGAACATATTTTGCTTAGACTCCTAAAAAGGAGTCTAATGCAAATCAACTCATATTCAAACTACACTCAACATCTACAGAAAAATTCACCATTTCAACAAATAAACGACCATTTAACTATAAACGAAAAACAGATTTTAAGAAAAGAGCTCATGCAGATTCCATCAAAAGATTTACCGAAAATCCTTCAAAAAATAAAACAGATACCGGTAGACGAGCAATATTTAAAAAACATAATTAATCTAATTAAACAGGAAAACACAAAAAAAGAAGGATTTGAAATATATGCCTAAATTGATAAAATATATGATAACTGACCCAAGATATTCACTAAATGAAATTAAAAACTCAATATTAAAACACCGACCGGATTTTGTCTGTTACAGAAACAAAACATATTTTGACAAAAAAGAGATACTTGAATTTTTAGAATTTGCAAAAAAATACAGCAATCCGGTAATTAATTTTGATACGGTAAAAGACAATCCAGATATTATTGAATATTTTGAATCTGTACATCTGCCATCTTCTCGGCTTAAACAAATAGACGATTTTAAAAACAAAACCGTTTTTGCCTCAACACATACAATTGAAGAGGTAAAAAAAGCCGTAAATGCAGATTATATAACGTTCTCACCGATATTTAACTCAAAAGGCAGAAACGGACTTGGAATAGAAAAATTAAATGAAATCTGTAACATTCATCCAAAAGTCATAGCCCTTGGGGGTATTATTTCAAATAATGAAGTAGAAGAGATTAAGAAATCAAAAGCCGCAGGATTTGCAAGTATAAGATATTTTTTTACATAATCTTATGCAATTCGTTTCCTGTTTCCATCCACTTTTTAAGTTTGTCCCACTCTTCTTTTTCAATCATCTCTTTTGCTTTTTTAAGTTCGCTTTTAAACGCTTCGATAGAATCTAAGAGATTGTTTTTATTTTCTTTAAAAATATCCCCCCACATATGTGCATTACTTTTGGCAAGTCTGCTCATATCCCTAAAACCACCGGCGGCAAGTGTTACAATATGCTCTTTATCCTCTTGTTTTAAAACAGCATTTGCAATGGAAAAACTCACAATATGGGGCATATGGGATATAAAAGCCGCATGTCTGTCATGTTCTTTTGCATCCATATATTTAACGCGCATTTTCAGTTTTTCAAAAATCTCAATTGCCGTATGTTTTTGTTTTTCACCGCTTTGTTCGATATTGCAAACTACCATTATCTTATTAACATACAAATCCGCAATTGCAGCCATTGGACCGGAATATTCCGTCCCCGCCATAGGATGGGATGCAACAAGGTTTTTTCTGATACACACGGGACATTCGTTTATAATACTCTCTTTAGTGGACCCAAAATCTATAATTGTACACTCTTTTTTTATACCAAGTTGTGAAAGGTCTTTTAAAACGGTAATGATTCCCCTTATGGGTATAGCCAAAATAATGACATCCACATTTTTTAAATCTTCAAATTCTCCCACCTTGTCTACAAGCCCTAATTTTAAAGCATCTTCTTTGTGTTTAGGATTATGGTCTATTCCTATAATCTCTTTAAAATACCCCCTCATTGCAAGACCGAAACTTCCCCCCATTAAACCCAAACCCACAATACCGCAAGTCATAACACCTCTTTTTTTGTGTAATTATACCAATTTTAATCATCTCCACCTTATCTAACTTTTTTGATATAATTGCCCTTATTATTTAAACAAGGGGTATTATGAAAAAATCACTGCTTTTATTTCCGATTATTTTACTTGCTCAAATAGACAAAATTGAATACAAAGGCCTTTTACACATATCACCTATAACCGCCAACAGTTTAATTGATATAAAAAAAGGCGATGATTTTGATATAGAAAAAATTGACAGAAGTATCAAGAATTTATATAAAACAGGCTATTTTCAAACAGTCAAAGCCGTAAAAAACGATAATACTTTAATATTTGAATGTATAGAAAAACCTTCAATTTATTCTTTAAATTTGGAAAATTTTTCCGAAGATTTAAAAAAAATTTTAAAAGAACAAAATCTTCTTCCAAAAAAAGGTGAAATATTATCACAAGAAAAACTTGACAATCTGCAAAAATTTATAAAATCTTATTACCTCTCAAAAGGATATTTCAACACTGTTGTAAACATAGACAAACATTACATATCCCCTATATCCGTTAAACTGAACATTTCTATAAAAAAAGGCGAAAAACTTGCGATTAAAAATGTAAATTTTTACGGTATTAAAAAAATATCCAAAAGCGATTTATTAGATGAAACCGAAAACAGACCAAAAACTTTCTGGAGCTTTTTGCCTTTCACCAATGATGGTGAATTAAATATCTATAAATTAATCTCTGACCGGGAAGCGTTGCAGAATTTTTATTTAAACTTAGGATACATGGATGCAAAAGTCAGTGTACCTCTTGCAAAATCAAACTTTGACAATTACAGTGCGGTTATAGATTACTCAATAACTGAAGGTAAAAGATACATTGTCAAAAAAATAGATATTGATTATCCTAAAAACATAAAAGTCAAACTGCCAGAACTTAACTTAAAAACCGATAAATTTTTTAATATTGCCGCATTAAGGGAAGATATTAAAAACATTCAGCATGCGTTTGCAAACGAAGGTTACGCTTATGCAAAAGTTTACCCCGACATTCAAAAAAAAGGCTCCGACGCTTATATAACTTTTAAAGTCATTCCCGGTGAAATCGTTTATATAAGAAACGTTATCATTAAAGGAAACACAAAAACGCTAGACAGGGTTATTAGAAGAAACGTTTATCTAGCTCCTGGAGATAAATATTCTTACAAAGATTTAACAGATTCAAAAAACGCTCTTCAAAGGACGGGTTATCTTGAAGATGTAAAAATCGAACAAAAAAAAGTTTCATCCAATCAGATTGATTTAATAGTAAACGTTAAAGAAGGACTTAGCGGTTCACTTAAAGCCGGAATAAGTTACGGAAGTTATTCTAAACTCGGTTTTAACTTTTCGATAACGGAAAGAAACGTATTTGGAAGCGGACAAAGCGTAAATGCTTCAATGGACACTTCAAGTAAAGATAAAACCTACAGATTTTCTTTGTACAACCCTAGAGTTTTTGATACGAAATACTCTTTTAATACTTCTATTTTCAAGAGGGAATTTGAAGGAATTTCATATACCTCAAAAGAAAAAGGTTTTACAATAGGAGTCGGTAAAGAGTTATCAAGACATCTCGGTGCAAACGTTACATACGGATTTACGAAAACAAAACTCAGCGATTATGACGTTACGGAAGATTATCTAAAACCAGACAGCACTAAAAGTTATATAGTCGCTACATTAAACTATAACACAACAAATAATTACTTTTTCCCAACTACCGGACAAAAAGCATCCATATCAGCACAATTTGCAGGACTTGGAGGAGATGAAAAATTTATAAAAACAGTGGCAAATTATAAATATTTTTATCCGTTAAAAAACGATGTATACAAAACATACGCCGTATTAAAATATAAAGTTAAAGCCGGCGTTATCACGGATAACGGATATCTACCCATTAACGAAAAATTTTATCTGGGCGGTATCGGAAGTGTCAGGGGATTTAGCTCATATTCAATTTCTCCGGTTGATGATGAGGGAAATGAAATCGGAGGTAAATACGAACTAATCATGGGACCTGAAATTTCAACGCCTATCAGTCTTAAAAACAAACTCTGGGCAAGCGGATTTATAGATTACGGAGCAGTAGGAGAAGACGGACTGGATATATCAAGAAGTTCTATTGGTGTATCGATTGACTGGGTTACGGCTATGGGACCTATAAGCTTTGTATGGGCATGGCCTATTAAAACCGAAGACGGCGATGATACAAGAAAATTTGAGTTTAGTTTCGGGGCAAGTTTTTAAATAAGCTAAATGCTCAAAGCACAAGCTTAAAGCAAAGTTGGAGTATTGGTTTATTAGTTGTTAAGATTTTCCCTTGTCCACCCTGCCACTTTTCAAGTGGCCGGGTTCACTGCGCTCATTTTCACCCTCTTTCACCGTCTTTCACCTTCTTTCACCATTTTTCACCATCACTATTTACCTCTGCTTATTTACAACATACGATTTAAACCCGTTTATGCTGTGATATACGGTTTTACCGTATTTTTTGGCGTAAATTTTTATTAACATCTGCTGAAGAGAAGGCATAATTGAGGGCATAAACCATGCATCGTTACTTAAAGCCACTACGTAATTTGGCTCAAGTTTATATAAATCCTCCACCGTAGCCTCATAGCATATAGCGTTTATAAATTTATAGCCTTTTATTTCAAACATACCGAATTTATCACTTGTCATATAATCGCTCGCCCCTGCGAAAAAAAGATTGTTAATCTCTTTTTGAAAAAACGGAAGCGGTATATATTCCCCAAACGGCACTAAAACGTGTTTGTCTAAAATTATTACTTTGCCGTTTTTAAATATATATGTTGAATTATAGTACTTCGAATCTTTAAGATGCAAAGCGCCCGTAATTATTACTATTTTTTTTGAAAGTATTTTTAATTTATTCATTAAATCTTCATATTTGTTTAAAAACAAAGGAAATGCGCTCTCGGGCAAAACAACTGCGTCTTTTTTCAGTTTTATAGCCCTGTTTATAATTGTAAAATTGTTTTTTATCTCAAAAGGAATGTAATCTTTTTTCCATTTAAGCCCCTGCGGTATGCAGGTGTTTGAAACATAAATATCAAGATTCAAAGTCTTTGGAGGATGAGATTTAAACAAAAGCGCAACAATCAAAACAATTAACGAAATCCATTTTAACTCTTTATAAAAAGCCACGACAGTTGTCACCAGAAACAAAACCGTTTTTGTAACGCCGAAAATTGAATTTATAAACAAAACCTCCAGCTTAAACCAGTCAAAAGTAAAAGGTGCAACATAATCAAAACCGAAAGTAAAAAACAAAACCAAAAACATCTTTGCAAAATATCTGTTTTGACGGTTTATTAATTCATATATTTTAAAAATTACCCAAAAAACAAAACCGTAAAACAAAGCTATGAAAAAATCAACAACAAAAATAAGCCAACTCAGACCGTAATACCTAAAACTAAGCCCAATCCACCAAAACCAAAAAAGCCCTGTTAAAAATCCGCTTCCAAACCATTTATGCTTAGAATGAAAAAGAAAATACAAAGCAAAAAACATATCAACGGTAAAAAAAAGTTTAAAAAATAAATTAACTTCCATTCCATATACAAGCAATATGTAATTAATATACAGCGGTAATGAAAAAAAAATTGCTAAGTAGAGTGAATTTGTGTTAAAATTCCTTTTAAAAAAGGACAAACATGAATTTTTTATACGCACAAGCACCTCAGGCAGGGCAACCTTCACTTTTAGCATCATTATTACCTCTTATAATTTTATTTGCCATTTTTTATTTCCTTGTAATTTTACCACAACAAAGACAGGCAAAAAAACACAAAGAAATGGTGGAAAACCTTAAAAAAGGCGATAAAATAATTACAGTCGGCGGAATTATTGCAGAAGTTGTAAAAAACGAACCGGATTTTTTAAAAGTTAAAATCAACGACCATGTTGAAGTAAAACTTGACAAAAGTGCGGTAGCCAGGAAAATAGATAATGAAAAAGCTTAATTACAGACTTGTAATATTTATTTTAGCGGCACTTTTCGGGATTGCGTTTACAATTCCTTCTTTTATCGGAAAAGAACCTAAAATCAACCTCGGGCTTGATCTGCAGGGCGGAATGTATTTGGTTTTAGGCGTAAAAGGCGACGAGGCTGTAAAAAGCAAAATCAAAACGTTCGGTTCCACAATTAAATACATTACCGACAAAAAAGAACTGTTTATCGACAATTTAAAAATAAAAGACAATTCAATAACATTTGAGCTTATTGACAAAGACGACGCTGCAAAACTTGATGAAGAACTAAAGATTCTTAAAGGCGTAAATATTCAAAAAACACCAAAAAAAGATTCAATTGAATATAAAATAACCCTGACGCCTCAGGAAATCATTAAAACAAAAAATGATGCACTAAGTCAGGCTATTCAGACGATTAGAAGCAGACTTGACGCATTCGGACTTGCAGAACCAACTGTCACTAAACAGGGTAAAGACAAAATACTTGTAGAACTTCCCGGTATAAAAACACCGAAAGAGCAGCAAAGCGTTCAGCAGCTTATATCCACATCCGCACATCTTGAGCTATATGCCGTGGATGAAGAACATAAAGCCTTAACTGAAAAAGACGCTGAAAAATACGGGGATATTCTGCTTCCTAGTAAAGACAACCCTCAAAGAAAATACCTTTTAAAAACACCTCCTGTGCTTGACGGAAGTATGATAACCAATGCAACGGTCGGATTTACACAAAAAACAAACCAGCCCGCTATATTTTTTACCCTAAATTCCCAGGGTGCGCAAATATTCGGGGATTTTACGGGTAAAAACGTAGGAAAGAGACTTGCCATCGTAGTTGACAACAAAGTTTATTCAGCACCCGTTATTCAGGAAAGAATCGGAGGAGGAAACGGTCAGATTACAGTCGGAAGTCCTGAAGAAGCGCATGTACTTGCAATTGCATTAAGAAGTGGGTCGCTTCCCGCACCTGTAATTTTGCTTGAAAAAAGAAGTGTGGGGGCAAGTCTTGGAGCAGATTCAATCAGACAGTCTTTAATAGCGTTGATTACAGGTTTTGTTTTGGTGGTAATTTTTATGGCTTGGTATTACGGACTTGCCGGTATTGTTGCCGATATCGCACTAATTGTGAACCTGTTTTTGATTATCGCTATAATGGCGCTTTTTGGTGCAACACTGACACTTCCGGGAATGGCGGGTATAGTACTCACAGTTGGTATGGCAGTTGATGCGAACGTTATTATTAACGAGCGTATAAGAGAACTTTTACATGAAGGAAAATCTATAAAAGTAGCGATTGAAGGCGGATACAAGAATGCCATGAGCGCAATTTTGGATGCGAATATTACTACATTAATAGCAGCACTTGCCCTATTCGCATACGGGACGGGGACAATTAAAGGTTTTGCGATTACAATGGCTATAGGAATTCTTGCGAGTATGTTAACTGCAATTTTAGGAACTCACGGAATCTGGGAATATATGCTAGCAAGCGGTAAAAAAATTACGCCAAAATCTTTTGGTATGAAGGTTTGATATGGAGCTTTTTAGAGATAATAAAATATATAATTTTATGGGAAAAAGAAATATTTTTATATCCGTTTCTTTAATCCTGATAGTTTTAAGTCTTTTTTCAATATTTACGAAAGGTTTTAACTGGGGAATCGATTTTCAAGGCGGAGTTGAAGTTCAGGTAAAATTTGACAAAAAAGCGGACATCGGGGAAATAAGAAAACTTGTATCTCAAAAATTCAAAGGCGCCAATATTACGACTTTTGGTAATGAAAATGAAGTCTTAATAAGACTGAACGTTCAAAACGCCTCGACAAACGTCCAAAACGACATTGGAAATCAAATCGCCCAAATTTTAAAACCCCTTGGGAAAA
>JAMOQT010000098.1 GCA_027063865.1 Nautiliaceae bacterium | reverse complement strand
GATATACTACAAATGCTATAATTTCATTAAAAAGGCTGATGATGAATATAAAAACTCCTGCGTATGTTATCGAAGAAAATCTTCTGGAAAAAAATTTAAAAATTTTAGATAAGGTTCAAAAAGAAGCAAATGCAAAAATATTGGTAGCCCTTAAAGGATACGCTACTTGGTCTACGTTTGATCTGCTTGAAAAATACCTATCTGGTGCGACTGCCAGCGGACTTTGGGAAGCAAAACTAGCGAATATGAAACCCTGGGAAGTGCATACATACTGCCCTGCTTTTAAAGAAGAGGAAATAGATGAGGTTGCGGATATTTCACATACGGTAGTATTTAACAGTTTTAATCAGCTTGAAAGGTTTGAAGAAAGGGTAAAAGACAAATCTTTAATTGGTCTTAGGGTGAATCCGGGTGTTTCAAGCTCTCCGGTGCCGCTGTACGACCCATGTGCGCCGTTTAGCCGTTTAGGTATTACAAAAGAAAACTTCAAAGCCGATAAACTAAAAAATGTAAGCGGTCTTCATTTTCATGCCCTTTGCGAACAGCTTGAGAGCGCACTTGAAAAAACGCTTGAAGGATTTGAGAAGAGATTTGGCGAATATCTTAAAGATATGGAATGGGTGAATTTCGGAGGAGGACATCATATTACAAGGGAGGGTTATAACGTAGATAATTTAATTAAAATGATTAAAGAATTCAAAAACAGATACCCTAATATCAAAGACGTATATCTCGAACCTGGTGAAGCTGTGGGGCTAAATGCCGGATATTTAGTGGCGGAGGTTTTGGATATTATAGACAACGGTATGAAAATAGCAATTCTCGATACTTCCGCAGAAGCCCATATGCCCGACGTCCTTGCCATGCCGTATAGACCCGTGGTAAGAGGTGCGGGCGAGCCTAATGAAAAAAAATATACTTACAGGTTGGGCGGAGTTACGTGCTTAGCGGGAGATGTTATAGGGGATTACAGTTTTGATGAGCCTTTAAAAATCGGAGATAAAGTGATTTTTGAAGATATGGCCATTTACACTATGGTAAAAAACACCGCATTTAACGGAATTAAACTGCCAGATATTATCATAAAAAGAAAAGACGGAAGTCTTTACAAGGCAAGGGAATTTCATTATGAGGATTTTAAAAACAGACTGAGTTAATTCAATGGAAAATGTTGCAATGGAAAATGGAAAATTAATCAATTAAAGATAAATATAATTTCCATTGTCCATTTTTCATTATCCATTTTACATTGATATACATTTGGTATAATACCGCCAAAAAAAGGCATATATTTTGGCTAAAAACTTAATAATAGTGGAATCACCGGCAAAAGCTAGAACGATAAAAAACTTTTTGGGTAAAGATTATGAAGTTGTTGCAAGTAAAGGACATATAAGAGACCTTCCAAAAACATCTTTTGGTATAAAAATAGAAGATGAAAGGTTTATCCCTCAATACAGGGTTACAACCGACCATCAGGACATTGCCAAGGAATTAAAAGAAAAAGCGAAAAAAGCAAAAACTATCTATATAGCAACGGACGAAGACCGCGAGGGAGAAGCTATAGGATACCATATAGCCCATGTAATAGGTAAAAAACCAGAAGAACTTCCGAGAATCGTATTTCACGAAATTACAAAAACTGCAATTAAAAAAGCCCTTGAAAATCCCAGAACTATCGATTTAAACAGGGTAAACGCTCAGCAGGCAAGGCGTCTGCTTGATCGTATCGTAGGGTATAAACTCTCACCTCTATTAAACAAAAAAATACAAAAAGGACTAAGTGCCGGTAGGGTCCAAAGTGCCGCTCTTAAACTTGTAGTTGACAGAGAAAGGGAGATCAGGGCGTTTAAACCTCAGGAATACTGGAGTATTGAAGGTATATTTAAGCAGGTTGAAGGTCCGCTAGTAAAATATAACGGTAAAAAGCTTGATAAATTTGATATAAAAACAAAAGATGATGCACAAAAAATTGTCAGTGAACTAAAACCGCTCGAATACACAGTAAGGGAAATAGAAACAAAAACCACAACCGTAAAATCTCCCGCCCCTTTTATGACGTCAACCCTTCAGCAGGTGGCAAGCAGCGAACTTGGATTTTCCCCAAGACGTACTATGCAAATTGCCCAAAAACTTTATGAGGGCGTAAAAACACCTGTGGGTGAGACGGGTATTATTACTTATATGAGAACGGACAGTTTAAACATAGCCAAAGAAGCTCAGGATGCGGCAATTGAGTTTATAAAACAGCATATTGGCGAAGAGTATGTCCAGCCTAAAACTTATAAAACAAAATCTCAAGGTGCTCAGGAAGCGCATGAAGCGATAAGACCGGTTGATGTCAGACTCACGCCAGATGATTTAAAAAACTATCTAAAACCGGATGAGCTTAAACTTTATAAACTGATTTTTAATAGGTTTCTTGCAAGTCAGATGAAAGACGCCAAGTTTGAAACGCAAAATATTTATATTGCAAACGAGAAGGGTGAGTTTAAAATAAGCGGAAGAAAGCTGGTATTTGAGGGGTTTTATAAAGTTTACGGAAAACCGAGTGCGGATTCTCTTTTGCCTGAATTTAAAAAGGGAGAAATTTTAAAGCCGGAAGACATTAAAGCCACCCAGCACTTTACAAAACCGCCTGAGAGATATACCGAAGCGAGCTTAATTAAAAAACTTGAGAGTCTGGGAATCGGAAGACCGTCAACTTATGCACCTACCATTACGCTTTTACAAAACAGAAAATATGTGGAAGTTAAGGATAAAAAACTCCATCCTACCGAAATAGCTTTTAGTGTAATAGAAACGCTTGAAAAGCATTTCCCGGATATTGTGGATGCCAATTTTACGGCGAATATGGAAGAGATGCTTGATGAGGTGGCCGAGGCGAAAAAAGACTGGCAGGAAGTATTGAGGGAATTTTACAATCCGTTTATGCAGCTTATCGATAAAGGATATAAAGAAATACCGTCCCAAAAAATCGCAAAACCTATTGATGAAACGTGTCCTTTGTGCGGTGCGCCTTTGGTTATCAGAAAAGGGAGATTTGGGGAATTTATCGCATGTAGCGCATATCCTAAATGTAAATATACGCGCCCTCTTGAGGAAAAAGAAGAAAAAAAAGTTGATGTGAAGTGTGACAAATGCGGTGCGGATATGGTTGTCAAAAGAGGCAAAACCGGCGAATTTTTGGCATGTAGCAATTATCCGGAATGTAAAAATACAAAACCGCTAAACGCTCCGGAAGTGCTTGATGACGTAAAATGCCCCGAATGCGGCGGCGATATTGTTAAAAGAAATTCCCGTAGAGGCGAGTTTTACGGATGTGCGAATTACCCTAAATGCACTTTTATTTCAAAATACAGACCGGTTAATAAAAAATGCCCCGAATGCGGGTATTTGATGGCACAGCGTACATACAGGAAAAAAGAAATTTATGAGTGTATCAAGTGCAAACACAGAGAGGAAATTAATGAATAAACTGCAAATTTTAAAAAATGTAAAAAATGAGTTTGCAAAAGAAGGATTTTATATTTTAGGAGTGGTTGGTTCTTTTGCAA
>JAMOQT010000097.1 GCA_027063865.1 Nautiliaceae bacterium | reverse complement strand
GTGAAGTAGATAAGTTGTGAAGTGGTGAAGTTGTGAAATATAATAGAAAATTTAAGGAAAAATATAATGACATTTAAAGATTTTAATTTAAAACAAGAATTATTAAGAAGATTAGAAGAAATAGGCTTTGAAAAACCAAGTCCGATTCAGGAAAAAGCAATACCGGCTGTTTTAGAAGGTAAAGATATAGTGGCACAGGCGCAGACGGGTACGGGAAAAACGGCGGCATTTGGGCTTCCTATTTTAAATATGCTTAAAAAAGGTCAAAAAGCGCTGATTATCACACCTACGCGTGAACTAGCCATTCAAGTGAGCGAAGAAATTTTCAGATTCGGTAAATACCTAGGAATTCATACGGCTACAGTTTATGGCGGAAGCAGTTATTCAAGGCAGATTAACCATATAAAAAATTCCGAAGTAATTGTGGCAACCCCGGGAAGACTTATTGATTTACTCAGTAGCGGTAAAATTGATATTGCACCGGAATATGTTGTACTTGACGAAGCAGATGAAATGCTTGATATGGGATTTTTAGACGATATTAAAGAGATTTTTAAATACGTCCCAAGCAGCAGACAGACACTGTTATTTAGTGCGACAATGCCAAAACCTATTTTAACTCTGGCAAAAACAATACTTAAAGAACCTGAATTTATTCAGATTACAAAAAAAGAGGTTACTAACGAAAATATTAAAGAGTATTTTTATGTAATTGACGAACATGAAAGAAACGATGCGTTAATAAGACTTATTGATTATAAACAGCCAAGTAAAGCCATTGTTTTTTGCAGAACAAAAAAAGATGTTGATACCGTTGCCGAATTTTTAAGCGGAGTCGGGTTTGATGCCAAAGGACTTCACGGTGATATGGACCAGAGAAAAAGAGAGGAAGTTATTAAAGGATTCAAAGGTAACAGAATAGAAATACTTGTGGCAACGGATGTTGCGGCAAGGGGGCTTGACGTTAATGACGTTACGCATGTGTTTAACTACCATTTACCGCTTGATCCTGAAAGTTATGTTCACAGAATCGGAAGAACCGGAAGAGCCGGAAAAGAAGGAATGGCTATTTCGCTTGTAACTCCTCACGAATTTAGAGCACTTAGTAAAATTCAGAAAATTTCTAAAATTGAACTAAAAGAAGTGCCTACTTTAAGTGACGTTAAAAATACGGAAATTCAAAAAATAATGGAAAAAATCAGCTCAATTGAACCTAATGCAAAATCAATTGAAATTGTCGAAACTTTGCAAAATGAATTTGATTTATTTACTATTGCTACAAAATTTGCGAGTATGCTTTTTGAAAAAGATGCTGACGGAAAAGAAAGAATAGGTAAAAGTATAAAAGAGGCCAAAAGACTTATTGAAAGAAGCGCTAATTCAAAAGGCGGAAACGACAGGGATAGAAGAAGAGGCAGAAGAGGAAATTTCAGAGGCTCTAGAAACTCTTCAAGGGGCAGAAGAAGATAATACCAAGCCTCAAAATAAATCTAGTATTTATTTTTGGCAATGGTATTATTTTTTTAAAACATGTTTATCTAATACGACGCAGCCGAAGATTCCCTCAAATACTTTTATTTCGTTTAAATAGCCCGTAACTTTTATTTCGTGTTTTCTCTTTTCTTTAAGAAGCGTTTCGCTTACAAATTCCACGACATTACCGACTTTTACGGGCGCCATAAATTCACACTGACTTCTAACTAGCACTACATATGGATCATTAACTGTAGCCATAGCGCAAAAATCGGCGGCTCCAAATGTAAACCCTCCGTGGATTAGTCCTTCTTCGTCCACCGCCATCTCTTCTGTGGCTTCAAGTGTAACTTTTGCAGTCCCTTCTCCTATTTCGACAAGCTGTCCGAATTTTTTATTAAATTTAAGATGAGTGTTTAATTCCTGAGTTTCCATTTATTCTCCTAAAAGTTTTTGTGTAATTCTATCCAAATCTTTTTGGATAAATAAAGGTTTGTATTGCTTCATAAAAGGATGCGATATTTCAAAATAGTTTTTTTCATCAAAAATATTTATAGCCCAGGTAAAATTTATTCCGTTGGATTTTAAATAAGATTTATTTAATAAGAAGTCGTTTATCATTCCGAGTTTGCTGCCAAATACTATAAAAAGTTTTGCATTAAAAAATTTTAAAAAATTAATCATTTTAAAGTTTTCGCTAACAGGCACTAAAATACCTCCGGCGCCTTCAATCAGTAAAATGTCGCAAAGAGGTTTTATTTTATTATAAGCTTTTTTTATTTTTTTAAAATCTACTTCTCCGGATACATAAGGTGCTGCAGGTAGTTTGTGTCGGATTGGGACTATGTCGTTTAAGGTTAAAGTGTTTAAAGAAGGGTTTAATATTTTTGCTTTTTCAAACAGTCTTTCTCCATCAACAGGAATATTTTCAACTCCGGTTTCAATCGGTTTCATAACACCGACTTTATACCCTTTTTTTGCAAATTCTTCCATTAAAAGCAGGGTTGAATATGTTTTACCCTGGTCTGTGTTGTTTGCCGAAATGAATATATTCATAAGTATCCTTTAAGAGTTTTTTAAAAATTTTGAATAACCGTATGCCCCTATACTTAGAAGGAAATAAATTATTAAAATAAAACTCATTTGTTTTATATTTTCGTGAAATTCGTAATTTAAAATTAAAATAGAACCGCCGCCTAAGCCTATTATGGTGATTATTCCCATAAAAGTTGATGAATTTGTTTGTTTTCGGATTTTAAAATTTGCAATGGCCATTAGGAGTGAGATAAGCAAAAAAGTTATACTTCCAAATTCAAGTATAACCCTAAGTCCTCCGCTTAAGACAAGCATTGAAGCAGTTATACTCATTGTAATAATTGCGTTTGTCGGTATAGTACCTTTTCTTTTTGTCAGGAAATTCGGAAGATATCCGTCATCAGCAATTCTTGCCATTTGCCTTGATGAGCCGTATAAAGTACCGCTGATGGCTGAAGATGTGGCTAAAACTGCACCTATAATAACAAGATCTTCTCCGAAATCCCCCATAATTACTTTAGCACCTGCGGCAAGTGCGTATTCTTTATTGTTTATTAAATCTTGTGTCGGTATTGAAAGAACTGCGGCAAGTGCAATTATAAAATACACAGAAGAAACAATAACAATAGCACTGTAAATAGCCTTTGGAATGTTACGTTCAGGGTTATCCATATCATTTACGGCATTAATAACCAGCTGAAAACCTTCATAAGCTACAAATGTTATAGAAGAAACTGTTAATATTGCTAAAAGCGAACTGTTTTTAAAATCTTCGGATAATGTATTTAAAAAAACTTTATAATCAATATTGGTATGATAAATAAGCATCATTGAAATAACTATCAATATAGTGATTTTTGCATATACAATAACGTCTTCTATTTTCCCCATTCCTTTGACACTCCATAAATTAATAAGCGCAAAAACAAAAATAATAAGTAATGCTACTGCTTTTCTGATTAGTTCATTGTGAGCATATTCACCACCACTTAAAATATATGCGGAAAAAGTATATGCATAAAGCGCGAGGGTTGAAATATATCCAAAAATCGTATACCAGCCTATGAATGAAGCCGC
>JAMOQT010000096.1 GCA_027063865.1 Nautiliaceae bacterium | reverse complement strand
AAAAATAAATTGGTTGTGTTTAGGGCAGAAAATATATCTTATGACAAAAAAATCCCGTCAATCGTAAGTGTGGTTCCAAGTGCATGGATAGCTGAGTGGGAACTTGCCGATTTATTCGGGCTTGATGTAGAAAATGCGGCAAAAGGTGTGTTTATAGAACCAGACGCACCACAAGCGCCGCTTAGAAAAGGGGAAGCAAATGGGAAATAAAATTATTGTGCCTTTTGGGTCTCAGCATGTGGCACTGCCTGAGCCTGTAAGCTTTTTATTTGAAACACAAAATGAAGTGATTACTGATGTAACGGTCAATATTGGATATGTTCACAGAGGTATAGAAAAAGCCGCTATTACAAAATTTGAATATACTCAGCTTCCGTATTTAGTGGCGAGGGTCTGTGGGCTTTGTTCGATTACGCATGCGGGGGCTTATACGCATGGTATTGAAAAACTTTTAGGTATTGAAACAAATAAAAAAATAGATTATTTAAGAATGCTTGTAGTTGAGCTTGACAGGATTCATTCACATATGCTTGCAAACGGGCATGTTGCGGAAGTTGTGGGATATGAAAACCTCTTTATGCAGACGTTTAGATACAGAGAAGACGTAATGGATATACTTGAGAGAATTACGGGTAACAGGGTTCAGTATGATTATCAAATTATAGGCGGTGTTGCCAGAGATATAGACAGTGAAACGGTTAAATTCGCAAAAGAAAAATTATTGACTCTTAAAGCAAATACCGAAAAACTGATCGAATTTTTCGAAAACGACTATACGTTTGGGCTTAAAACCAAAGGAGTCGGAACCATATCTAAAGAAATGGCTGAAAAATTCAACGCCGCAGGTCCTATAGCAAGGGCAAGCGGCCTTGCAACAGATGCGAGGGCTGAGTACGATTACCTTCCGTTTGAAGAAGTTGGATATAAACTTCAAACAAGAAGTGAGGGTGACGTATGGGCTAGAAATATGGTTAGATTTGATGAAATTATGAACTCAATTGAGATGTGTCTGAATATTCTTGAGGGAATTCCTGAGGGTGAGCATAAGGTGAAAGTAAAGGGAAGACCGGACGGTGAAACGTTTGTAAGGGTAGAAGCTCCAAGGGGAGAATGCTTTTATTACCTAAAAGGAAACAAAACGAAAGTGCTTGATAGGGTTAGAATAAGAGTGCCGACATACGCCAATATTCCTGTACTTAAAGAACTTTTTGTGGGTGAAAAATATTCAGACGCTCAGGCGATAGTTTTAAGCTTTGACCCGTGTATGAGCTGTACGGCTAGGTAGTTATAGGAGTAGGGTGAAGGTTGAAGGGGAAGAGTTAGTTTGATGTTAGATGGAAATTTTATTATATGTATTTATCGAAGGAGAAAAAATGATTCAGATGTTTATAGAATCGCTTAAAAACCTTGTCTCAAAACCTGAGACGGTAAAATATCCTTTTGCTCCGTCTCCCGAGCCAAAGGGGTACAGGGGAACAATACTTTATAACGAAGAACTTTGTATATTTTGTGATAAATGTGAAAACATATGTCCTCCGGGGGCTATAAAATTTGAGGTTGTCGATATTGAAAGCGGAAAAAAACAGTATAACTACAACCCGTATCTTTGTATTTACTGCGGTGCGTGTGTGGATGCCTGTCCTAAAGCGGATGAAGGTTGTTTGACCCAAGCGGAAGTAAGAACGCCCGTGATGGGTGAGAGTGTAGTTAAAAATCCTAAGCTGGGTTATTTTATAAATGGAGTGGAGAATCCTAAAGACGTTGAAAAAAAATGGCGCGAACTTGAAATCAGAGCCGCTAAAAGCAGAGAAGATCTAGCCGCATACAAAAAAGCAAAAAGAGCCGCCGCAAAAGCCGCTAAAGCAAAAGCTTCTAAATAACTTCCCTTTTTTCTTTTTTAGTTGTATAATTACCTTATGAATATCTATTCATAAGGATAATTATGAAAATAGCTTTCTTTGAAATAAAACCTGAAGAAAAATATTTCTTTAAGCAGAATTTAAAAGGTTATGAACTATATTTTTTTAACGAAACGGTAAATGAATATAATGGTAAAAACGATTTTGATGTAATTTCTGTTTTTATCCATTCAAAAGTAGATAAAAACATATTAGATAAATTTCCTAAATTAAAATATATCCAGACCCGCTCGACAGGAGTAGACCATCTTGATTTGGAAGAAATTTATAAAAGAGGGCTTTTAGCAAGTAATGTAGTCGGATATGCCGGACCTGCAGTAGGGGAGTTTTCATTTTCACTTCTTTTTGAAGCTATAAGAAAAACATATATAGCTATTAACAGGGTAAAAAACGGCAATTTGAATTATTCGGACCTTAAGGGGACGGAAATAGCGGGGAAAACCGTAGGAATACTCGGGCTTGGTACAATAGGTAAATATATTGCAAAAATCGCTGTGGGCTTTGGTGCCGAAATAATAGGATTTAACAGAAGTAAAAAAGAAATCGAAGGTGTGGAATATACCGCCGATTTGGATTATGTGTTAAAAAACAGCGATTTTTTATTTATTGCCCTGCCGCTTACTAAATCCACTAAAAATTTAATTAACACAGAAAACATTAAAAATTTTAAAGGAAATGTGATTATAAATCCCGCAAGGGCTGAAATTATTTCAAAAGAAGTATATGAAACATTTAATGGTATAATTGCAGCTGATGTACTGCCTGATTGGAATCTGGCAAAAAAAGAAAACATAATAGCCACTCCCCATATGGCTTATTATACTGAAGAAGCGCTTTATAGGATTATGAGAATTTCTTTGGATAATCTTTTGGATTTTATTAGTGGAAAAATTCCAAGACACTGCCTAAAATCATTTCACGAAAAGGAGGGGTAATGATAAAAAAAACGTTTTTAGTTACAGTTTTGAGTATAATTGCTTTTGCTTGCAGCAGCGATTGTTTGCAGTGTCATCCAAAACTTAAACCTTTAGAATATGACAAACACAATAAATATTATAAAGAGCATCATTTTTTAATTACCTGTACTAAATGCCATCCAAACCATAATGAAAAGGCAATGAGCAAATGCGGTGCGGATTGTTTTGACTGTCACAGCAGGGAAAAACTGACACACACTCCGATTCCTGAACATCAAAGACTGAAAAGCTGTACAAAGTGTCATAAAGATACTTTAAAAGAGATTATTCCTAATAATTCTATAAACAATTTTTTAAATTTTGAAAAAAAATAAAAATTTTTTCTTTTTTTGCCGTAAATGTATTGACATTAAAAAATAATTTACATATAATTTCAATCCACAACGACAAGTTGTGAAAGAAAAGCTGACCCGTTAGCTCAGTCGGTAGAGCATCTGCCTTTTAAGCAGAGGGCCGCTGGTTCGAATCCAGCACGGGTCACCACTCAAATGGCCCCTTCGTCTAGCGGTTAGGACACCGCCCTTTCACGGCGGCGACACGGGTTCGAGTCCCGTAGGGGTCACCACTTCCACACAGTCCTAATCCACTTTAAAAAAATTGTCGGTCGCTTAGCTCAGTTGGGAGAGCACCAGCCTTACAAGCTGGGGGTCGCAGGTTCGAGCCCTGCAGCGACCACCACCTACAATGCAAAGTTGGAGCCGTAGTTTAG
>JAMOQT010000095.1 GCA_027063865.1 Nautiliaceae bacterium | reverse complement strand
TACATCAATGTTGTATAATTCTGAAAACTTTTAAGGAGGAAAAAATGGCAGAAGAAAAAAAAGTAACTGAAAATAAAGAAGTTACAAAAAACGTAGAGGAGGCAAAAGACAACTATGTTGACGAAAGAGTTAAACAAATAACTAAAGAAGCGACAGATGCTATCAATGCGGTTGTAAAAGTTGTTGAGCTTTTGGATAAAGAAAACAAAGAAGAGGTTTTAAAACAAATTGAAACAGTGCTTGGAAAACTTGAAGTACTTGTTGCAAAAGACCCGACACTTCAGGCGGTACCAGTAGGAGTGAGGGAAGAGGTTGTTGATTTTCCGGGAAGTATTGATGATGTTGAAGCTGCAAAAAGTGAAGTTGTTGCATTAATTAAAAAAGGTGAAGTGGCACTTGCAAGGGATATTATGCTAAATCTTGCAAGCGAACTTGATATTTATATTACGGCACTGCCTATAGGAACGTATCCTGTGGTTATAAAAGCTATAATACCTTTAGTAGAAGAAGGCAAATTTAAAGAAGCCAAAGCGTTGGTTGTGGAAGCGCTTGAAACACTGATAATTGAAAAAGTTGTAATTCCTTTGCCGATACTAAGGGCGGAAAAAACAATAATAAAAGCAAGTGAACTGACAAAAGATGACGACAAAGCCAATAAAGAAGAGCTTTCAAATCTGCTTGCATACGCAAAAGAGCAGTTAAAACTCGCACAGGCTTTAGGATATGGTAAGATAGAAACAGATTACAAAGAGCTTTTTGAAGAGATTGAAAACATTGAAAATAAATTAAAAGGTGAAGATGGTACAAAAGGTATATTTGAAAACCTAAAAACAAAATTAAGCTCATTTATGAGCGGATTTAATAAAGCAAAAAAACCTACTCAAATGCCTCAGGCAGAAAAAAAAGAAGATAAAAACTAAGATAAAGGCACATGCGGCTCGGCATATTTTTGCCGGGCGTTAACCTGTATAATTTCAAAATTCCATGGTTTTAGGGTGTTTGGAATTACAAGTGCGGTTAGTTTATTTCCGTACACGCAGCCGGTGTCAATTCCTGCGGAATTTTTTTTAATATTCGGTTCTTTAAACGGAGAGTGCCCGTAAACAATAAACCCTTCGTGTCCGTTATAAACATCTGCCCAGAATCTTGCATTCGGATTGTTGTGATTTAGAGGTAAAAATTTGTCTTTTTCGTCCACATCTCTCATAAATAAAAGCAGTGTCAAAAGATTTAATTTCGGATTATTCAGATAAAGCCGGTTGCTAATTCCCGCATGTATTACGGTTAAGTGGTTTAATTTCAAAAAAAACGGCATTGACTCAATATATTCAAAATCTTCCTGTTTTAATTTAGGATATATTTTTTGCTGGTTGTCATCTAATATAACTTTTCTTCCCCACCATTTTCTTAAATGTTTGTACTCATGGTTTCCCATAATGGAGAAGATTCTGTTTTTTTGAGCGTATCTGAGCGCTTCAACGGGATAGGGACCTTTGTCTAATATGTCTCCGACGCATATTTCAAAAGAGTTTTTTGGAATGAGGGAGCGTAATTCCTCCCATTCCTCAAGACATCCGTGAATGTCGCCATAGATGACGTAGGTCATTTTCAGTGCAGTTTTTCAATGTAATTGCAGGCGTCTTTATTTCCGAGCTTACATGCTTTTTTAAGCAGACTCAGGGCTTTTTTTACGTCTTGTTTTACAATAGTGCCTTTGTAATAGTAGTAGCCTAAAATCGTACAGCTGTCGGAATCGTTAAGCTTACATCCTTTTTCATAATATTTAAGCGCTTTTTGAATATTTTTTTCAACACCGAAACCTTTATTGTAAAAATATGCAACCATACCGCATGCGTATGCTTCGTTTTTGTCACATCTTTTTTCAAAACCTTTAAGGGCTTTGGTATATTTGCCTTCAAGTGCGAGTTGCAAATCGGGGTCGTTTGTCTGACCGTGTTTTGCGCCGAATACGCATATTGTCATAAGAGCTATCAATAAAAGTTTTTTCATTTTTTTATCCTTTTTTGTTGGTTATTATATCAAAAGTGTCTCTCATCCAGAGAGCTTAATTTATCCTCATGCTACACAGCCAAAACCGTCATCGTCATCGTCAAAGTCGTGCGTATGTGTTGCTTCACCCGAAATTATGCTTTCTTTGTAAGCTATAACATCACCGTTGCTAATTATCGTGTAATATATTTTGCTTGTTTTTCTTATTGTGTTTATTGTCGAACAATAAGTTTCAAGCGAACTTAAAACCCATCTTTTTGCAATCATATTTTCTTCATCCGTTTCAAATTTATAAATAAAATGAAACTCGGTAAATATTTTTGGGAATGTGCTTTTTCTTTTATATTCGATTTCGAGCTCAAAATTTTCAAGTTTGCTTCCTCTGTTTTTAGCCAAAGCTACAACATCATAAGCTGAACAGTTTCCAAGCCCCGTAATAAAAAAGTCAATCGGTGTATATTTTTTAGGGTCGACAATAATAATGTCTTTGCCGTTAGTGGCTTCATAAAGGTGGTCGTTTAAGTGTCTGATTTTAATCATTATTCTCCTTTAAAAATTTTTCAAAATATTCAATCTGTTCTTCAACCCTCTCAGGTGCCGTAGCGCCTAAGCTTTTTCTTGAATTCATTGAATTTTCCAAACTTAAATCGACATCATTTCCGATTCTTTCATCGATGCTTTTAAGTTCATCAATACTTAAATCACTTAAATCAACGCCTTTTTCTTCGGCAAGTGCCACCGCACGTCCGGTGATGTGGTGCGCTTCCCTGAACGGGATGCCTTTATTTACCAGATAATCCGCTAAATCGGTAGCCGTTAAATGCCCTTTTTTACATGCTTGGTACATTTTGTCTTTATTAACCGTCATTGTTTTTAGGGTTTCATTAAGAATGGTTATGGAAATAAGAGCGGTTTTTACACTGTCAAAGACTCCCTCTTTATCTTCCTGTGTGTCTTTGTTGTATGCAAGAGGAAGGCCTTTCATAACGGTTAAAAGTGCCATTAAATTTCCGTATGCCCTTCCTGTTTTGCCTCTTATAAGCTCCGGGACGTCAGGGTTTTTCTTTTGCGGCATAATGGAGCTTCCTGTTGAATATTCGTCGCTTAAAGTGATAAAATTAAATTCACTTGTAGACCATATAATAAGCTCTTCACTTATTCTGCTTGCATGCATCATAAGCATTGAAATGTTAAATAAAATCTCAAGCGCAAAATCCCTGTCGCTTACGGTATCGAGGCAGTTTACGGTCGGTTCGTCAAACCCTAAGGCTTTTGTGGTTTTATTTCTGTCGATAGGATGGGGAGTCCCGGCAAGTGCGGCGCATCCTAAAGGATTTTTGTTGTTTCTTTTATAGCTTTCGATAAACCTTTCATAATCCCTTTTAAACATACTTGCGTATGCGAGTATATGATATGCAAAACTGATAGGCTGGGCGTGTTGTAAGTGTGTCATTCCCGGAAGGAGGGTATGTTTGTGTTCTTTTGCAATATTTACGAAAGTTTTTATAAGCTCTTTAATTTTTTGTGCTATTTCTAAGTTTCTTTTTAAAGTCCATCTTCTAAAATCCACTGCAACCTGGTCGTTTCTGCTTCTTGCGGTAT
>JAMOQT010000094.1 GCA_027063865.1 Nautiliaceae bacterium | reverse complement strand
CGTATTAAATTCGAAAAGGGGAATACCATATGATAGAAAAGTGTAGTTTTTGCGGAAGTTTGGAAACTGAAGAAAATCCGCTATTAGCAGCGCCGGATGATGCGGCTTTTATATGTAAAAACTGTGTTATAACGGCGTATGAAATAATAATGGGTGCGGAAAATAAGAAAAAAGAGAAGAAAAAAGCAGATGAAATTAAACTGTTGCCTCCTAGAGCAATAAAAGCGCATCTTGATGAGTATGTTATCGGGCAGGAAAGGGCTAAAAAAATTATTTCCGTTGCGGTTTATAATCATTATAAAAGAATACTTTTTGGTGCCGAGACCGATGTTGAGATTCAAAAATCAAATATATTGATGATAGGACCTACAGGAAGCGGTAAAACATTGATAGCAAGAACGCTTGCAAAACTGCTTGACGTACCTCTTGCCATTGCTGATGCCACATCTTTAACTGAAGCCGGATATGTGGGCGAAGATGTTGAAAATGTGTTGTTAAAACTTATCCAGGCGGCGGATTATGATATGGACAGAGCCGAAAGAGGTATAATATTTATTGATGAAATTGATAAAATATCAAGACTTTCCGAGAACCGTTCAATTACAAGGGATGTAAGCGGTGAAGGTGTTCAGCAGGCTTTACTTAAAATTATAGAAGGCTCAATTGTAAACGTGCCGCCTCAGGGGGGAAGAAAACATCCTAATCAGGAATTTATACAAATAGACACTTCAAATATACTTTTTATCTGCGGCGGTGCATTTGACGGGCTTGAAGAGATTATTCAAAAAAGACTTGAAGGTGCGACTGTCGGATTTTTGGGTAAAACAAAAGAAAAATTAAGTAAAGACGATATTTTCGCACTTGTAGAACCTGAGGACCTTGTAAAATACGGACTGATTCCTGAGCTTATAGGAAGACTTCCGGTAATTGCAACTTTAAGGGAACTTGGAAGGGATGATTTAATAAGGGTTTTAACAGAACCAAAAGACGCTTTAATCAAACAGTATCAGGCGTTGTTTAAGTTGGATAATGCAGAACTTGAATTTGAAAAAGAAGCACTTGAGGCAATTGCCGACAAAGCGATAAAAAGAGGAACGGGAGCCAGAGGGCTTAGGGCTATTTTGGAAGAAGCCATGGTTGATATTATGTATAACCTGCCTGAATACAGGGGTTATAAAATTATAATTACAAAAGATGTAATAGAAAACAAAGCCGAACCTATTTTGATTAAAAAGGAAGAAAATGCTAAATAAATTTTTAGGGCTATTCAGTAGCGACCTAGCGATAGATTTGGGAACGGCCAATACTTTGGTCAGTGTCAAAGGCAAGGGAATTGTTATCAACGAACCGAGTGTTGTTGCCATTAAAGATGATAAGCATAAAAAGAAGGTTTTAGCCGTCGGTAAAACGGCAAAAGAAATGGTGGGTAAGACGCCTAAAAACATTATAGCAATCCGTCCTATGAAAAACGGGGTTATTGCGGATTTCAACGTTACCGAAGAGATGATCAGGTATTTTATCCAAAAGGTGCATAATAGAAAGAGTTTGATAAGACCTAGAATCGTAATATGTGTCCCTTACGGGCTTACACAGGTTGAGAGAAAAGCTGTTAAAGAATCGGCAATGAGTGCCGGGGCCAGAGAGGTTTATTTAATCGAAGAGCCTATGGCCGCAGCAATTGGTGCCGGGCTTCCGATAAAAGAACCACAAGGTAGTATGGTAATCGATATAGGAGGGGGTACTACGGAAATAGGCGTTATTTCTTTAGGGGGACTTGTTGTTAGCAAATCAATAAGAGTTGCCGGGGATAAGTTTGACAGAAGTATTGTGGATTATATCAATAAAAAATATAATTTAATTATCGGTGAGAGACTTGCCGAAGAGATTAAAATGGAAATAGGAAGTGCCGTTAAGCTTGAAGATGAGCTTAAAATGGAAATTCAGGGTAAAAACAGAATTTCCGGGCTTCTTGAAACAATTACCGTTACAAGCGAAGATATAAGAGAAGCTTTAAAAGAGCCCGTAAAAGAAATCGGTGAAGCGGTTAAGCATGTTTTGGAAGAGACACCGGCAGATTTGGCGGGGGATATTGTGGAAAACGGTATTGTTTTAACAGGAGGGGGAGCTCTTCTTAAGGGGCTTGACAAGTATTTAAGCGATCTTGTTTTGCTTCCCGTGTATATTGCGGAAGAGCCTCTTTTAGCCGTTGCAAAAGGGACCGGCAAAGTTTTGGATGAAATAGAAATTTTAGCAACACTTGATGAGTAGACGCTTATTATTAATATTAGCTTTTATAACGGTATTGATATTTCAGATTCCGTTTGTTAAAAAATATACATTAGAGAGTGCAAATGTCCTTAAAAACTCTCTTTCTTCTTTAATTACAAAAAGTAAACTTCTGTATGATGAATACATCGACCAGAAAGACACTCTTCAAAAACTTCTGATTGAAAATAAATTTTTAAAAGATGAAATACAAAAAATTGCTGTAAATTATGCGACCTGTAGGGATTTAAAATATTTTAAAAGTCTGGATATCCCCAATGTGGTTTTTACACAGGTGATTTCTTATGCCAAACTTCCCGATTTTACTCAAATATACATTAATTACAGTAAACCGTTTACAACACCCAGGGGGCTTGTTTACAACAATATGGCTGCCGGAATTGCTATTAAACATTATGCAAATTATTCTTTGGCACTTCTTAATTCAAACGAAAAAACCACATATACGGTGTATATAGGAAAAAACAAAATTCCCGGGATTTTTTACGGAAAAACCTGTACGATAAAATATATTCCTAAATTTAAAAAGATAAATATAGGGGATATCGTAATTACCAGCGGGCTTGACGGTGTTTTTTACCAAGGTGCGCTGGTTGGAAAAATTACCGAAATAAAAGACCAAAAGCTGTACAAAGAAGCCAAAGTCAAGCTTTTTTACAACGATTTGAATCCGGAGTTTTTTTATGTGGTTGAAACACCTCTTCAAAAAATAAAAAAATAAAGATATAATTAACAAAAAAGGATTAAAGATGGATACTCAAAATCTCGAAAACACTCTTAAAAAAATGGGGCTTGTTTTGGAAAAACTGGTTCAAAAAGTGGATGAGCTTGATAAAAGGGTGGCTAAACTTGAAGGAGACGGAAAAAAGTTTTCAAGCGAAGACCTCAAAGCAAAGGCTCCCCAGACAAATTCAACTTTAAGCAGTTCGTCAAATACCTTTTCAAATAGTTTAGGAGGAAGCTTTTTAGGTTCTATGGCAGGGGCAATGGCAGGAATGGGGCTTTATAATCTGCTTTTTAACCATAATGTAACACCTGTACAGATGGGTGAGAGTCTTGGGATGGACAGTAACGAAATAAATGAGGTTTTACAAAATGATTTGAGCGAAATTGATTCCAAACTTGATGAAATAGATGAAAAACTCGAAGAGCTTGACGCTAAAATTGACGATGTAGCTTCGGATGTCGATGAAGACGTTATGGCAAATGAATATTTTGAAAATTATGAGGAGGAGGTGGCCGATAATGATTTTAACGGGGGATTTGACGATTTTGATGGACTTGATGATTTTGATGTGTAAAATAGGATTTTTTTAAAGAATTTTAAACGCTTTTAAAGAATGTT
>JAMOQT010000093.1 GCA_027063865.1 Nautiliaceae bacterium | reverse complement strand
AGGATATACATAATAAATTTCCTCACCTGTTGGGTTTTCGCTGTCATCAACGATTGCTTCTACCGGGCATTCGTCAAGACATGCTCCGCAGTTTATACAAATATCAGTAATTTTTACTGCCATCTTTGCTCCTTTGTTTATATTTTGTAATAGAAATATATCATTTATTTCTTAAATATTGCTTAAATTATGAGTAATTGTGTTAGTTATAAAAATTACTTATCAGTGTTGTTACAAATATCCTTGATAGATTGTGTTTAATATACAAATTTTTGGCAAACAGTAATTGTCTGCTCTGAAAAAAATAATATTTTTTCAGAAGGTTCAATTAGTATTCAATAGGTAGAAAAGTGGTAATACCAATCTCCAAAATAAATTAAACATTTATTTTGGAAAAAAGACATTGACTAAATAGGTGTGAGTGGTTTAGAAGAAAGGGGTTTGAGATATACAACTTAACTGACATTTAATTAGTTCCAAAGAAAAGGTCTATGTAAGAGTTTATTTGTATTTGGTATTAAAACTCAATATTTAACATTGGCATTCTATCAGCTAATATTTAATATTTGCTAAATACTGTGTATTGTTTATTAATACGGTGACAGACACTTTGAAAGATGATGTAAATGGCGGAGCCGACGGGACTCGAACCCGCGACCTCCGGCGTGACAGGCCGGCATTCTAACCAGCTAAACTACGGCTCCTCATTTAATGGTGGTCGCTGCAGGGCTCGAACCTGCGACCCCCAGCTTGTAAGGCTGGTGCTCTCCCAACTGAGCTAAGCGACCTTGGTCTAGGTTTTTGGTGGCGTCCCCTAGGGGATTTGAACCCCTGTCGCCGCCGTGAAAGGGCGGTGTCCTAGACCCCTAGACGAAGGGGACAATGGTGACCCGTGCTGGATTCGAACCAGCGGCCCTCTGCTTAAAAGGCAGATGCTCTACCGACTGAGCTAACGGGTCAGCGTTTCTTTCACAACTTGTTGTTGTGGACTGAAATTATATGCAATTAGTTTATTAATGTCAAGAGAATTTTCGCCTTTTTTTACATTTTTTTATCTTTTTTCACTCCTTTCACCTTTGTTTTATAATTGATTTGATTATTTTTATTATCTGTTTTTTGTTTATTTTGTTGTGTTTATTGTTGTAGATGTTTTCTTCAAGGTCTTTTAAAATTTTTTCAATTTCTGGATGATAAGAATATTCGAGTAAAATGTTGAAAAGTTCTTTTTCGTCGGCTTTTTTTATTTTTCTTATTATATTGTCGTTTTCGGGAAGTTTAAGTTTTATTATATATGTTGACAATATTCCGATAATTATACCTGTAACAAACACTAAAAACAGTATAATATAGTTTGTTTGAGTTTTATAGATTATTTTTTGTTTGATTTCTTTTTGGGGTGGTGTGTTTTTTCTTTTGTGGCTGTTTTGAATGGTTATAAACAGTTTGTTTGTTTTAACGGTTTTAATTTCTCCGTCAAATGTTTTAAATTCAATTGCAGGGACTGAAATGTTTTGATTTGAAATTACGGTGAATTCTTTGGTGTATGTGCCGCAAAGTTTACCGTTTTTAATAAATGTTTTTATTTTTGGTGAGTTTTCATAAACAGTTGCGTCGGGTATGTTTAATTTAAAATCCGGAAGATCATAAAAATCGCCGCATCCTTTTATTTCTAACGTGATTTTGACCGGTTCGTTTGCTTTTATTTTGGTTTTGTCCGCTGTTAATTTCGCTTTAAATTCTCCGTAAACGCTGTTTTGCGCAATAGCTGAAACGTTTAAGTCAACTTCGTTTGAAAAAATGTTTTTGTATTTTAATGATGACGTTATTAGATTAAAAAACGGATCATTAAAAGGCGTTTCTTTGCTTAAATATCCTATTTTTGCCAAAATTGGTCCTAATTTGTAATCTCCCGCTTTTTGAGGAATAAGTAAGAAAGAATATTCGGTTATGTTAAAACCTTTATCGGTATATTCTTTTTTTGAAATCTGTTTGGCGATAAAATCATTGAAACTTGGTCTTTGTATTTCTATGCTTTGGGGTGAAGTGTCTTTTTTTTGGAAAAATTTTATTTTAAATATGATAGGTTCGCCTATAAATGCTTTGTTTTTATTGACGGACAGTTTGATTTTAAAGTCGCTGTTTTCGCTTTCTTTGGGTTTGGTTATTTTGATTTTTACAGGTTTGGTTTTAAATTTTTTATTATCCACCTGAACTTCAAATGAAGGAATCGTTACGTTTTTGGTAGGGAAAAATATATAGCTTTTGGAAACGGTTTTTTGCATATTTCCGTTTAATATAGTAATGTTTTGCGAAATGGCCGTACCCTGTACGGGAAATCCGTCAATGTTTTTTATTTCCGGAAATTTTATATTGTTTCCACTGGTTTCGATTGTGTATACTACCTCTTCTCCGGGATAAATGCTTTTTTTGTTTACATAAACGTTTACAAAAGCTAAGAGTAAAACCGGCAGTAATAAAAGTAATTTTTTCATTCGCTTCCTTTTAACGGTATAAGTAATGTGTTGAATTTAAGGGATTTTATCTGTTTTTCGTAAAATTTCATTCTGATGTCGCTTGTGTTTGCTTCTCTTGTTTTGGCAAACTCTTTTTTTTCTATTTTTTTATTAAATGGTTTTGTGTTTTTGTTGGCTTTTTCCCGGGTAGGATTATTTTGTTTTTTTTCGTTTTTATTTTTGTTTTGTTTGTTGCTGTTTTGTTTTTGCTTATTTTTTTTATTTTGTTTTTTATTGTTTTGTTTTTGGTTATTTTTATTTTGTCTGTTTTTGCCGTTTTTAGTATTTTTTTTATGCTGGTTGTTGTTTTTGTTTTTTTGATTCTTTTTTTGATGCTGTTTTTTTAATAGTTTTTCAATGAGTTTGAGATTATATTCGGCGTCTTTGTCTTTTTTTATTTTAAGCGCTTTTTTGTAAGATTCTATTGCTTTTTGATATTCTCCGTTAAGCGCATAAGCGTTTCCGAGATTGTAATATTTTTGAAATTGTAAATCTTTTTTATTAATTTTATTGTAAAGGGAAATTGCTTTTTCGTATTTTCCGGCTTTATAGTATGCATTTGCGGCGTTGTAAATGGCTTTTTGAGAATTTAGTTTAAGATATTCTTTTGCCGCTAAAAGATACTGTTTGTTTTTATAAAATTCATCGGCTTTTTTGATTGTAAAATAATCAAACGCAAAAAGGCTTACCGTAAAAAGCAAAAAAATCAGTTTTTTCATTTAATTCTCCTAATCGGAAAAAATATTACAAAAAGCATTATTAATATACCGATGCCTAAAGGATAGTAGAAAAGTTCGGTTTTGTCTTTTATTTTTATTTCCTTGCTTTTTGAAGAGCTTAATTTTTTTGCAAGGTTTTTTAGGTTTTCGTTAGAATATTCTGCGTTAAATACGTTTTCTCCGTTTAGCCGCTGTTTTGAGCAAAAATATATAAAAACATTTTTTTCTTTGGGAAAATTCGCATTGGATGTGAAAATTACTATTTTAGGGTTTTTTACGAGGTTTTTTGCCGAGGTTATCATATTTGCAATATCGCTTTTGGGTGATCTTTTAAGCTCTTTTATGTCGGTGTGTTCAAGCAGGTAGATTAACGATGCGTAATCATTTGTGGGAGGGGAAATAAGGTATGAATTTTTGTCAAACAGAATTAATGCCGTATTTTGAGAATTCAACAGTTTCAGTAGTTTTTTTATTTTGCTTTTTGCAAATTCTATTCTGTTGGGATAAAGGTCTGTTTTGTCCATATCAAGTGAAATGTCAAGTGCAATGACGATATTTTGTAAAGGTGCTTTTATGGTTATGTATCCGTTATTTATCACCGGTCTTGCAAGAGCTGTTATAAACAAAACATAGCTTATCAGAAGCAGGTAAAATTTTGTTTTTTTCGGTATTTTTCCTTTTAGCGTGATTTTTTGCGCCACCTCTTTTGAAAAGGGTAGGTTTTTGCTTTTTACATAAAACATAAAAGGAATTATAATAAGTCCCAAAAATGCGTATATATTTAAAAATTCCATATGTTTTTCCTGTATTGGTATAGATAGATTATAAATAAAATCAAAGCCAAAAAGAGCGGGTATTCAAAATAATATTGGTTTAATATCCGGATGTTTGATTTGATGTCCGATTTTGTAAGTTTATCGATATCGTTATAAATCTTTTTTAAATCCTCAAGGGAAGATGCGATGTAGAATTTGCCGCCCGTTTCTTTTGATATTGTTTTAAGCACACTTAAATCTGCATCTCCGCCGATTGCAACCGAATAGACTTTTATATGCTCTTTTTTAAGTTTTTTTATTACCACATCAAGCGGCGTTATGCTCATATTATCCATTCCGTCTGTGAGAAGTATGATTATTTTTTCGCCTTTTGCGTTTTTAAACAGGTTTGACGACAAAAATAATGCATCATAAATCGCCGTTTTTCCTCCCGCAATTGATACGTAAATTCTTCTTAAAATATCCAGAAACGTTTTTTTATCAAACGTTAGGGGCGATGCTATGTATGCGATGTTTCCAAATACCACAAGACCCAAGGCGTCGTTTTTTCTTTTTTTTGCAAAATCAAGGCTCACCGCTTTTGCGGCGTCTATTTTGTTAAATTCCGCCATCGACCCGCTTGTGTCAAGGTCTATTACTATATTGTAGCCTTTTTTATATGTGTCGGTTATAATTTTGCTTTTAACGGGGGATGCGAGTGAAATTGAAAGCAGCAGGATAATACAAAATTCAAGCAGTGATATGCGGTTTTTTGTTTTTTTAAAAAACGAAGCGTTTGGAAATATAATCCTGTCATCCTCGCTGCTGAAAAAATATTTAAGTATCAGATAAAAAGCGGGTATTAAAAGAAAGTAGGGATGTTCGAAACTCATTTTATATCCTCTATGTATTTTTTTATTTTTTTGATTATTTCATCGTCCAAATCATCCACAACGGGTTTGTATTTGTATTTTTCTAGTTCTTTTACAATCTGTTCGTAAAATTCCTTATTTTCTTCGTTAATAAAATATTTTGCGTATTCGCTGAATTCATAGGCCGTTTTTTTTGAATTGTTAAAATCAAGTTTTTTTAGTTTTTCAAGATAGGGATTAGGCTTTTTTTTCTTTAGAAATTTAAAAATCAAAAAAACAAGCAAGATAATTAATAAAACAACAAAACCGATAAAAACATAAAACTGATAATCTATAATCGTTTCATTCGGTTTAATGTCTTTTAGCTGTTTTAGCAAATCCATTTTTACCTCACAAGCTTAATTAGTTTATAAACCGGCTCTTCATCGGTATATATTTTTGTATAAGGGATTTTGTGTTTTTTACACTGTGTAAAAAGGTCGGTATCGATTTTTTCTATATGATTTTTTAAGTTTTTAACCGCAGAAGCGGTAAAATTGACGTTTAGGGTATTTAGGGTGATTGGATCAACTATTTCGGTATATCCCTTAAATTTCGGATTTTCTTCGAATTTGTCCCGGACGTTGATTATGTATGTTTCGTGTTTTAAAGCGCTGATATTAACCGGCTTTAAAAAATCCCCTATGACAAAAAGCAGGGATTTTTTAAAACTGTTTAGAAAATCGATATCTTCCTGGGTGTAATCTTCTTGGAGGTAGTTTGTCTTTAACGTGTAATCTACAAACGAATAAACGCTTTTTTTGTTTTTTGTGGGTTTGAATATTTTTTTCTCTTTGCCTAAAAAGACGCACTCTATTTTATTGTCTTCTTCTAGTGCGGCAATTCCCAGTGTCGCTATAATTTCGGCAATAAGCTCTGTTTTTAATTTTTTGCTTCCGAAAAAAAGCGAGCCGCTTTTAAGTACGGCAAGGATGATTCTGAGTTCCCTTTCCTCATCGTATTCTTTTACAAGCGGTTTGTTGATTTTAGCCGAAACCTTCCAGTCTATTTTTTTGGAATCCTCGCCGTAAACATATTCCCTGAATTCCCTGAAATCTAACCCGCTTCCTTTGAATTTGGAAAGGTTTCTGCCAAGAAGCGAGCCGTAAATTTTCTTTTTGGTTTTTATTATTATTGCGTTTGTTTTCATGGTATGTCTATTGCCTTGATTGTGTCGTTTATTACTTTTTCTATTGATATTTCATCGATTTCGGCTTTGTAATTTAAAATAATTCTGTGTCTTAAAACGTCTTTTGCAATTTTGATAATATCAAGCGGTGTGACATAATCTTTATTTTGGATCATAGCATATGCTTTTGAGCAGTTGTATAAAGCTATCGTAGCTCTCGGACTTGCTCCGTATTCTATGTATTCGGCTGTTTGAATGCCGTATTTTTCAGGCTCCCTTGTTGCATGAATTATTTTGGCTATGTATTTTAGCAGTTCTTCGTCCATGTGGATGTTTTCAAGTTTTTTTTGAAGGTTTAATATATCCTCTGTTGTCGCAACCTGATCGGGTTCTTGTGAGTTTTGAGCTTTTACTATTAAAATTTCCTCTTCTAAAGTGTTGTATGATACGTTTATTTTCATAATGAACCTGTCAAGCTGGGCTTCAGGGAGGGGGTAAGTACCTTCCTGTTCAATCGGATTTTGGGTGGCTATTACCAAAAAAGGGGGATTTAGTTTAAACGTTTCGTTGGCGATAGTAACCTGCATCTCCTGCATAACTTCCAAAAGGGCGCTTTGGACTTTTGCCGGGGCTCTGTTTATTTCGTCGGCTAAAAGAAGGTTTGTAAAAACGGGACCTTTTTTTATTTCAAATTCATTTGTTTTGGGATTATAGATTTCAATTCCTGTTATGTCGCTTGGCAGAAGGTCGGGAGTGAACTGTACTCTTTTAAAATCAAGGCCTATAGTTTTGGCTAACGTTAATACGCTTTTTGTTTTTGCAATTCCGGGTACCCCTTCAACGAGCAGATGACCACCGGTTATTAATGAAATCAGCATCGAATCTATCAAATGCTCATGTCCTATAATGACTTTTGATATCTCTTTTTTGATATTTTGAAGAATTTGCATCCATAGCCTTTTTTTGTTTTATAATACATCAAGTTGGTTAAAAATAAGTGAAAAATAGTGATTGTGTTATAATAACAACAAAAAAGGTTGCAAATGAAAAAGGTATTTTTTTCTTTATCGGTATGTGCTTTAATATTCAGCGGCTGTACGCAGATGTATAATTCAAATGAGGTTGCTTTAAACGATGTAAATCGAATGTATACATATATAACCGGTGTAGTCCAAAGCGTCAGAAATGTAACAATAAAAGATGACGGAAGCGGTATGATGGCAGGTGCATTAACCGGTGCTGTGCTGGGAAGCCTTTTTGGAAAAGGAAAAGGCAATACGGTAACGACACTTCTTGGCGGTCTTGGAGGCGCTTATGCCGGGGCACAAATAGATAAGGCAAACGGAGAAGAATTGCATATAAAACTTGATGACGGAAGAAATATCGTAGCAATTGTAAAAGGAGTAAATATTCAGCCGGGTGAGAGGGTGCGTGTAGTTGTTGACGGTAACAGGATAATCAGGGTAGAGAAATTATATTAATATCAATTCCCAAAATAAATCAAATATTTATTTTGGGGGAAAAGAAAAAGAAAAAATGAGGGAAGGAAAAATTTGGTATAAAATTGAACGAATAAATTATACTTTGAATCTTGATACTTCTTTTTGAAGTTTTGAAAATGTGTTTTTAAGATTTTGGGTGATTTTAGATATGGAATTTGCTATTGATACGTTTTGGTTTGATATTTCGGTCAGTTTTTCAGTGTGAGTCATAAGCTGTTTTGCTTCAAACGCCATTATGGTTACGTTTTTAGTTGCGTCTTTGGCATAGTTTATATTGTTTTTATTCATTTCTAAAATCTGTGATAACTGCTTTGTTGTTTTGTTTGTTTGGTTTGCCAAGTAATTCATTTTTTCCGAGTTGCTGTTTATTTCTTTTGAAGTTTCGGTAACGGTTTGGGTAATCGTTTTTATAATCGTTTCAATATTTGCTAAGGAGTTATTGCTCTCTTCAGCAAGTTTTCTGATTTCATCTGCAACAACGGCAAATCCTCTGCCGTGCTCTCCCGCCCTTGCCGCTTCTATTGCCGCATTTAAGGCTAAGAGTTCGGTTTGTTCGGTAATTCCGGAAATTATGTTTAATACGTTTTTAATTTCATCAGTATGGGAATTCAGATTGTTTAGCATATTGCTTAATTCTTTTTCTTTGGAGTTGATATTTAATATCTCATTTGTCATTTCAGCAAGGGATTTACTGAAATTTTCTAAAAATTCCGCAGTTTTTATTAGTGTATTTGTTGTTGAGGCGACAGATGCTTCGGTTTTGTCAAGATGTTCTGAGAGAATGTCTGAAATTTTTGAAATTTCACCGGCTTCCGTATCTGTTTGTTGTATGGTTTCTTTAAGGTTATTAATAATCTTTTCGAGTTCTTTAGTGTTATTTGAAACAACGGAGCTGGTGTTTTTTATATCGATTATTACATTTCTTACATGATTTAAAAACTTATTTATATAATCTGCCGCAAGTTTTATTTCGTTTTGCTGTTTTATATGGATTTGTTTTGTCAGGTCTCCTTCCCCTTCGCTTAATTCTTTTGAGACTAATATATATTCCTGAATAGGTGTAATTACATAATGTTTCAATAAATAATATGCGGAAACTTGGATAACCACTGCGACAATGATATGCTCTACTGCTGTTGTTATAAACTCCTCCGGTGAAGTATAAAACGTATATATAAGCAGTATAATACTTGTAAGTAAATTTATTCCGAGTAATTTGAGGTTATAATCTTTAATAATTGAATGCATTAAACCATCCTTATTTTAAATTTTTTTGTAAGTTGAAGCGCATCAAGCAGTTCATAAAGCGTGTTGTCATATACGTTAATTATTATAGATACGTCTTGGTCATTTAATCTTAACAATTCACCGATAATGCTTGATGGCAGGGAAAAAGATTTAATGTTTAATATTATTTGAGGCTCATTTTCTTTACTTCTTAATATTTGTATTATCTTTTCAACGTCCGATAAAGTTACAACCGGTGAATTTATATTAATTACATTTCCTTTAATTTCTACATTCATGATTCAGCCTTTAAAAAAATTTTTATCGCCGTCCCTTTTTCGTTAAAAAATAGACCGTAAGATAGATGTTTGATTATTTTAATACCTCTACCATGATATTTTTTGTAATATGCGTCTTTTATTTTTTGAACGTTAAATCCTTCCGTATTGTCTTCATATTCGACTTTAAGCCAGTTTTTATTTTTGCTTATTTTAATTTTAGCGAAAAATTTGTTGTTTGTATTGCGATTTTGTAAAAAAATTTTTTTATCTTTAATCATATCTTTATTTTTTATCATTAGTACTGCATGTTCGTATGTGTTTGTCAGTATTTCATGTAATATGAAATGTATTTTATCTATATTAGGGATGTTTTGTATATAAATTTTTTGTAAAAATCTGTCTATTTCTTCCTGATTTAAATTCAGTGACTCTTCAAATAATGTTTCAAAGTTTTCTTCTTCTTTTGTAATATGTACTATGCAAACATCATCCGTTTGGCTGGAATTTTTATTAAAGTCTTCTATGATCTCTTTTAAAAATGTGCTTTTGGGGAATATTTCTTTTAATCTTTTAAAATAGATTGTATTTTTATAAGGGGATTCAAATATTCCGTCACTGGAAATTAATATTTTATCATCTATGTTTGTTGTGTTTATAACGATATCTTCCGTGTTTATTCTTATCGGATAGTTGTTAGAGTTGATTATCCGGGATGATGTTATTATAGGAGGATTGCCGAAATTTGCATAATGAAGCGTATCGTCTTTTATCCATACAAGGGTGGCGCATAAAATTTCGTTATCAAGAAGTATTGTTTTTATATAATTTACAAAATCAAAAACCAGTTTTTTAAAATTATAATCGTTGTATTCTATCGCTTTGTTGATTGAATGTTTTAAAAAAGCAAGGGCGTTAAAAGATGTAAGAGAAGCCCCAAGACCTTTGCCCATTGCATCTATAACTGCAATAAAATAATTTTTATCTGATATTTTTTTAGTATATATAGTATCGCCCGTTAACATATCTTTTGGTTTGAAATATGTTTCAAAAAGACGGTTTTCGTCAAAAAACATTTCAAGTTCGTTTTTCATAATTTTATTTTGTTTTTGGTGTATGATTTTTTCTTGAAATTCTTTGTATTTTAACTGTTTTTTAAAAGCTTCTTTTTTTTCTATTTCTTTTTTTATAAATTTTCTTAAAGTTTTAATTAAATTAACCAAGGCTTTTAAATCCGCTAAAGAAAGATCTTTAGATAAAAACGCATCAAATCCCGTTTTTAATGCTTTTTCTTTGATATCCGGCGATGAATCGGAAGTTATCATTATTTTGTAACTTTCTTGAAGATAATTTTTTGTGTTTTCTAAAACTTCTATACCCGTTATGTTTTTTAAATGATAATCAATAAATACCGCGTCAATGTTTTTTTGATTTTTTACAAAACTGTAAAATTCTTTTTCGTTTTCGAATAAATAAATTTCCTGTATGTTTATTTTTTTTAACATTTTTTGCATATAACGTAAAAATGCCTTACTGTCGTCTAAAATAGCTATTTTCATATTTCCTCCGTATATTTTTCGGATATTTTAGTCTGGTATTGTATCAAAGAAAAACAATATGCTATAATTCTGATATCAAGTGTCTGGCACTATGTAAATGTAAAATGGATAAAGGAGAAATTATGGCAAGAAAACCTAGAGTAAATGACCCCGGTTTTTATCATATAGTAAACAGAGGTGTAAACGGGACTGAAATATTTAACGAAAAAGAAGATTTTTTTAAATTTATGGAGTTGATGCTAAAAACCAAATATGATTATAAGGTTATTTTTCATGCATTTACTATCTTACCTAATCATTACCATATTCTGCTTGAAACTACACTTCCAAATCTAAGTGAAGCTATGAGGTTTTTAAATTCCGCGTATGCGGCTTGGTATAACTACAAAAGCGGTAGAGTTGGGCATTTGTGGAAAGGAAGATTTGAGAGTTATATGATGTTTGATGATAATCACAGCTGGAAAGTTATTAAATACATCGAAAGAAACGCACTCGCTTTAGGACTAGTGGAGGATATTAAAGATTATGAATATCAGTCACTTGCTTTAAGACTTAAAAAAAATAAATTTAATGAAATAATCGAAGGAAGTATGATTTTACAAAAACCGCTTGAAGAGTATATTGAGTGGCTTAACAAACCTCTTGAAAAATTTGAACTTGAAGAGATTTACAACGAACCTAAAATTGTTAAGGTTGACGGGGAGTTAAAAGTAATACGAAAAAAAATAAGCGATTTTTTTGAAGAATTTGACGAAAAAAAAGACGCAATTTTAGCAGCTAAGGAAGCCGGTTATAAATATACGGAAATTGCCAGATATTTAGGGGTCAGTACAGGTTATATCAATAAAATTTTAAAAAGCGGGGAAAAGTAGAAAAATCCTACTTACATTTTTTCCGCTACAAGCTGAGCTAATTCCAGCACTCTTCCGGCGTAACCGAATTCATTGTCGTACCATGTCAATATTTTAGCATTGTTTCCGTCTACTACCGTAGTTGATAGTGCGTCTATAGTACTTGAATTAGGATTGTTTATCATATCGCTTGATACCACTTCTTCATAAGTAATTCCTAAAATACCTTTCATTTTCCCGTTTGCGTATTTTTCAAACGTTTTATTTAGCTCTTCTGTATTAGTTTCTTTTTTAAGTGTTACCGAAATATCAGTAACCGCAACATCCGCAACGGGAACCCTTAAGGCCATGGCGTGCATTTTTCCATCTAGTGCGGGAATGACTTCAATCGTAGCTTTTGCGGCCCCAGTGGTTGTAGGAATGATATTAACAGCTGCTGCGCGTCCTCGTCTGTGTTTTCCCGGTTTTTTTCTGTCTATTGTAACCTGACTAGATGTATAAGCGTGGACTGTGGTTACAAGAGCGCTTTCAACCCCGTATTCGTCTTCAAGAATTTTCATAACCGGTGCGAGTGAGTTTGTAGTACAAGAAGCGTTTGAAATTACGTGATGGTTTTGAGGGTCGTATTCATCGTGGTTTACTCCTAGTACTATTGTTTTGTCAACTTGTTTTCCCGGTGCTGTAATAATTACTTTTTTTGCCCCCGCAGTAATGTGTTTTGCGGCGTCGTCTCTTTTTACAAATTTACCAGTTGCCTCTAAAACAATGTCGATTTCCATTTCTTTCCAAGGAAGTTTTTCAGGGTCTCTTTCACTGACTATTGCGATTTCTTTGCCGTCAATTATTAATGAGTTGTCCGTATATTCTACGCTTACAGGAAATTTCCCATGTACTGAATCAAATTTAAGCATATACGCTAAATCTTCAGGTGTTCCGCTTCCCCCGTTTGCCGCTACTATTTCAATATTTTCGGGTTTTGTGGTTACATAATGCCATAAAACCATTTTTCCAATTCTTCCAAGACCGTTTATTGCAACTCTTTTTTTAGACATAACGTATCCTTTTTATTGAAATTATAGCAAAAATGTGCAAGGGTAATTTGTGATTGATTATTGAGGTTAATATAGATGATTATGGCAGTAAAATTATAAAAGTTTTTAATTTTTTCCTAAAACAAATATTTGATTTGTTTGGGAAGTGGTTTTAAAGGGTGATTCTATAAAACCAATCTGGTGAATTTGTAAAAAATAACTAAGATTATCAAATATGACAGAATAAAAAACGGAACCGAATATTTATGAAAATCAACATACGCTTTAGGGTTTTTAAGAAATCTAAGCGCTATAACATTCGCTAGTGAACCTATAAGTAAGCCGTTTCCGGCTATATTGGTTCCGTATGCTATAGTAAGATAATCGTTTGAAAAATTGCTCATAAATATTGCGGCAGGGACGTTTGACATTATTTGAGAGAGGATAATGCTGATATTAAAAACATTGTAAAAATCCATCTGAATCGAATTCATAAAATTTTTAACGCATTCAAGCCGGCTTAGCATTCCGAAATCGACAAACATTATTATAAATGTCAATATCAAAAAATAATCAAACCTTAAAAAAACATTTTTATAACCTGTAAAAAGATAATAACCCACAATAATAAGCAGTGCATACCTTACCGTCGAATATTCAATTGAAAAAATAAATATAATAAATAAAACAACCGATGACATAAAAAGAAACCTGTCTTTTTTTCCGGTTTTACTCGTTTGTATTTGAAGGTTTTTTTTCGGGAAAAAAATCAGTATGAATATAATTAAAAGAATGAATTGAGGAATAAAAATAACGCTCATTTTTTCTATAAAATCAATGACACTTATATCCATCTGTCTGAAAAGAAAAATGTTTTGGGGATTTCCAAAGGGGGTAAGTTCGCTTCCGACGTTTACTGCAATTGCTTCAAATATTACAAGTTTTGTTAAGTCGTTTTTGATTTGGGTTGAAAAAGCGAGGGTTAAAGGCACAATTACAAAAAGGGTTATGTCGTTTGTTAAAAACATGGACAAAAAAGTGCTAAGCAGGATAAAAGCAAACGCCAAAGCCCTTTCGGTTTTGAAATGAGTTACCGTTTTAGCGGCGAATACATCGAAAAAATTTGATAGTTTAAACGCTGTGGCAATTAATAAAAGCGCACTTAAAGCCCTTATCGTTTTCCAGTCGACATATGAATTTATTTGCATTAGAGACGGTTTTTGTATAAAAAAAAGAATGAAAAAAAAGAAAAGAAAAATAAAAAAAAGCCACTCTTTTTTAATTAAGCTCATTTTCCTAAAATTTTTATTTTTGAAATGTCTACGTTGCAGTCGTTTGGAATATCTTGGGGATTAAGCGCTAAAGCTTTATTGTCCATAATTACGATTTCATTGTTTAAAATATGCTCGGCTACTTTTTTAGCGCCTTCGAGTGAGTGCATATAGCAGCTTCCGCACTGATATATGTTCGCTTCCGGGATTGTATCGGTTTGAAGTATGCTTTGCATAGATTTTTTCCATGCTTCGATTACTTCTTCGTCTTTAGGCTCGCCGATTATGCTCATATAAAATCCCGTTCGGCATCCCATAGGTGAGATGTCTATAATTTCGTAATTTGGTAAATTGTCCCTCATATATCCTGCGAAAAGATGTTCAAGCGTGTGCATTGCTTTTTCATCAATTATTTCATGATTTGGTTTTGCAAATCGTACGTCATATACGGTTATAATATCCCCGCTTGGCGTTTTTACGTGCTTTGCTATCCTAAGTCCCGGACTTGGCATTTTAACGTGGTCTACTAAGAAACTGTCTAACATCGGCATTTTTACTCCTTATTCAAAAATATTTAGTAATTTAATATTTAAAGCATTGAAGTCTTTAACATTTCTTGTAACAAGCACAAGATTATTAACCTGTGCGGTTGCGGCTATAATATTATCAGGTAATTTTATTTTTTTCAAACGCCTGTTTAATATACTTTGGTTTGAAATTTCCTTGTTTGTATCTATAATCATAAAACTTTCCAAAAAATCTTTAACTATTTTAAAATCATCGTCATTAAACGGGTATGATAAAACTTCAATGTATGTAATTCTTGAAATTGTGCATTTTTCGAAGTTTTCTATTAAAAAATCGGTTGCAGTTTTTTCTCCGTTTAAATGGTATATTATGATGTTTGAATCAAGCAGGTATTTATATTTGCCATTCATTTCTTAAATCTTTTTGCCATTTTAACGGGTCTATTTTTTCTCTTATAATACCTGCGGTTTTTTTTATGTTTTCATAATAAGGTTTTATAATTATTTCAATTTTATGGTTAATATATTCTTCAGGTATTTGTATTGTAATTTCTTTTGATTTTGGCGTTAGTGTTTTTTGATACATAACTAACCTTTTTTATTTGCAATTATACATTATTTTTGGTAAAATTCCGCTTCTAGTTCTCACCTCTTTATTCCTTGGTAGGGTTGCGCCGTTTGGCGTTAAAGAAGAGGGAGGCTAAACCCGAACCAAAAACAAAATAATTCAAGGAGAAAATATGCCGTGTAACGTAACAATGAAAGATTTATTAGAGTGTGGTGTTCATTTCGGTCACCAAAAGAGAAGATGGAATCCGAAAATGAAAAAATATATTTTCGGTGTAAGAAAAAACATTTATATTATCGACCTTCAAAAAACACTTAGACATATCAAATATGCTTACAATGTAGTTAAAAACGCTGCTGAAGAAGGAAAAACAATCCTTTTTGTTGGTACTAAAAAACAGGCGGTTGATGCTATTAAAGAACACGCTGAGAGATGCGGAATGCCGTATGTAAATCACAGATGGCTTGGAGGAATGCTAACTAACTTCAAAACTATCCAAAAGTCAATCAGAAAACTTGAAATCATTGAAAAAATGGAAGAAACAGGACAAATTAACCTTTTAACAAAAAAAGAAAGATTAATTCTTGCCAGAAGAAAAGCAAAATTAGAAAAATTCATCGGCGGTATCAGACATATGAAAACTATTCCTGATATGCTTTTTATTATTGATACCGTAAAAGAAAAAATTGCAGTCGGTGAAGCAAATAAACTTGGTCTTCCAATCGTGGCACCTGTTGATACAAATTGTGATCCTGATTTAATTGATTATCCAATCCCTGGAAACGATGATGCGATTAGAAGTGTGAATCTTTTCTGTAAAACAATAGCCGATGCGATTATTGAAGGAAAAGAATTGGCGGCTAAAGAGGAAGAAGGTGAAGTAGAGCCTATTTCTCAGGAAGAAATTGCTGAAGAAGTAAAAGAAATTAAAGAAGAGGCTAAAGCGGAAGAAAAAACTGAAGAAGAAATTAAAGCGGAAACTGAAGAAATTAAAGCTGAGGAGGCGTAATATGGCAAACATAACTGCTAGTATGGTAAAGGCGCTTAGGGAAAAAACCGGTGCCGGAATGATGGATTGTAAAAAAGCTCTTGTAGAAGCTGAAGGTAATGAAGAAAAAGCAATTGAGATTTTAAGAAAAAAAGGTCTTGCAAAAGCTGCTAAAAAAGCCG
>JAMOQT010000092.1 GCA_027063865.1 Nautiliaceae bacterium | reverse complement strand
AAAGTTTTTGTAAACGACGGTACGATTGAAAAAATTGATTATATTGAAAACAGGGACGATTTGGTTGCAGCGGTACATTTTTACATAACTCCAAAAGAAGAATATGTTTTTGATTTTTTGGAAATGGGAGCCGAACCGCTTACAACGCCCCAATCTGAAATGTCTATAAATGACGTTGTTGAAGCGTTTTTATTCAGGGAGCTTTTTTCATACGGAAGCATATAAGAAGTGAAAGAGGGTGAAAAAAGTGAAAAAAGGTAAAAGAGAGTGAAAGCAGGTGAAAAAGGTGAAAAAGGTGGTGTGGTGGACAATGGAAAATATAAGATGGAAAATTGAGGTGGAGAATTGAGAATGGAAAATGGAAAATTGATTAATGAGATAATAGGGTATGAGCCGAATATCAATGTGGGTGTTACAAGTGAAAAATTAAAAAACCTCATAGAAAATGAAGGCAGAAACGTTGAAATGCTTGATAAAAATCTTGAAGCGAAGAGGTTTTATCATTTTATAGTTTGTGATGAAAAAAGAGATCCAAAACCGCTTTTCAGGGCTCTTAGAAACGGCGGGTATATGATTTTTTTAGTGGAAATGGACGATAATGAGCTTTACGACATAGGATTTAGCGCATTAAGCAGGATGGAGGGGCTTTTGATAGCAAAAAAAGTGCATTCGTGGAATGACTGGTAATTGTGTTATAATTATAAAAATAATTCAAAGGAATTATAATGACCGCAAGAAAACAGACATCCATAAAAGTAGACCCCGTTGCATGGGAAGAAGCGAAAAAAATATTTAAAGAGTACGGAATTACGGCAAGTGATGCCATTAATATTTTTTTAAACGAGGTTAGAATGGTTGGGGGATTGCCTTTTGAGATGAAGCTGCCAAAAGAGACATTAGAAGCTATCAAGGATACAAGAGAGCATAGAAATATGATCGATATGAATTTAAATGAGTTTAAAGAGTTACTGAATGAAACTAAGCATCCATAAGCAGTATTTAAAAGATTTGAAAAAAGCAAAATTAAATCAGACGAATTTAATAAAACTTTTTATTTTTGTTTCCTTGTTATTAGATAATAAGGTTTGCCAAAAGAAGCAAAAGACCATCAATTAAGAGGCGAGTTGAAAGATTTTAGAGAATTTCATATCAGTGGTGATTTGGTGGTTTTGTATAGAATTGATAATGATATTGTACAACTTGTAAGAATAGGTTCTTATAATGAAATTTTTAAAGGATAAACATGTTTTTAGAAGCGGCTTATGAGGTAGTTAGAAAAAGAGATGAAAAAATAAACGGATATTTTAAAAAGTGTCCCGATGATATGAGGCAGCTTTTTGAATCTATTTTAAAAGAGCTTAACCTTGAAGTAAATGAAGAAAATCTGCTGAGTCTTAAAAAAAGATTTTTTCATCTTCGTGAAGACAGTATTTTAAATCTTTTGAAAAAAGGGAATTTCAGTGAAGAAGAAATAAAAGAAATCCAGCTTGATTTATATGAACTTACTAAAAATTTCTGGCTAAAAGAGCATGAAGAGCTTATTCAAAACATAGCGCCTTTTGTGGGGCCTTTTTATGCGGAAATTCTCAGAGGCGTTCATAAAATCGGGATTGCCTTTAGCAAATGGCAGCCTTACTGGACTAAACACATTATTCATACCGTAAACGAAGATTTAAGCAGGGAATTCGGAGGTGATGAAGCAAAAGTCATGGCTTATCTTTTGGAGAGAGATTTAATTGACAAAGGTCATGAAGGAGAGCTTGGGGATAGATGTTATTCGGTGCTTGTAAAGGGTGAGAGCGGCAGTTATATTGCAAAAAGTTACTGTGAAATTTTTGAAGAGGAGGTAAATGAAGCGGTTAAAGCCATTGATGAATTGATTGTAAATCTCGAAAACCTTGAAGATGAATACAAACTTCAGTGGATATTGTACTTTCATGCGCTTAAAATGGCGCTTTTGGAAAAAAACAGACACAATCTGATTAAAAAATGGGCTGATGTGGATAAGCTTTGGATGGATATTAAAAGTCCTATTCAGGTGGGGCATCCCCTCGAATATTATGAGGATAAATTCCGTAAAGCCGTAGCGCTTGAGCTTGATGTAAGGATTCAAAACCCTGAGCTTAAAAGCACAGTTAAAGAAAATATTATTGATATGTATAAAAAACACTGCAGGGATGAAAATTTATTAAATACTGCACTTAACAACATAGAAAAAACGCAACTTTACATTTCATCTCCGGCGACGTTTTACGGGGCGGAATTTAACGGGCTTTTTTCGGCTCAGGTGGTGCCAAACGATGAAAAGGTAAGCAGGGAAAAAGGCAAAAAGATATTCGCTTTTGTGGATAAGGTATATGAAGATATTAAAGCCAGACCTAAAATGGCTTTGAGTTATGAAGTTTTAGGCAAAGAGTTTATGGACAGATTTTATAAAGATTTAGAAGATAAGGAAAAATTTATAAAAGTTTATGATATTACGACTATTGGACATGAATTCGGGCATATTTTATGGGTGGATGAAGAAACCGAAAGTGCAATGAATAAATCGGGAATGTTTAAAAACGTAGAAGAATTTAAAGCCACAACAGGCGGACTTATGGCGTTTTTCGAAAACGAAGAGGAAAATTTGAAATTTGCTGTATTAGACGATACTATTAAAAGAGCGGTCGGGCTTATTGCATGGATGGAAGTTGATGAGGTGTTGCCGTATTATATTGAGGGACTTATTCATTTAACGGGGCTTTTTGAAAGCGGTATTATTGAATTTAACGGGAAAAGTTTAGAATATAATTATGGCAATTATGAGAAACTTAAAGAATGGTATAAAAATACGTATCTTGAACTGGCGGAAATTTATGTAAAAAAAGAAGATGCCAAAAAATTTTTAGATGAGTTTGTTTATAAGGATAAAAATTTTTATCCTAAAAACAAAGAAGTTGATGAATTTGTAAGACACTATTATCAAAGATACAGGGAAATTGGGGAGAAAGTTTATACGGAGAGTTGATATGGAAAACGAAAATCTTGATTTAAGCGTGGAAAATATAAAAAAGCTGCATGAAAAGTGTAAAGCTCAAGATAAAGATTTGTATATGTTTTTAAAAGAGGAAATGCCGGATATCAGTACGGAAGATAGACTTAAATATCTTGCAACGGTTTTAAATGATTTTATTGAAGAGTATGAATGGGATGAGAAAGCCCCCCGTCACAGTGACGGAGGTTATTCGATAGTCAAGTTTTGGCCTAAAAATCAGTCGTGAGCCCCTTTTTTAGATAGCCATCCGAGATAAATAAGCACCAATCCGTCCATTAAGAAACTGACCCCTATGATTATACCCACAGTATAAGGTGCATTAAACGGCCATCCTATTAGCATAACAATTCCAAGTAGCAGACTGAGCATACCGTTTAGAGCGGCAAGTCCCCAACCTTTTAGCGGTCTTAAATCAAGCGCCATACCGAAACTTGCAAATGCGTCCATAAAAAAGTATGCGGCAAAAAGAATCGCAACGGCGGCAATACCGCTTCCGGGCCATATCAATAAAAGCACACCTGTCACAAAAAGTAAAAACACTTTAAACCAAGCACCTAAACTTTTTTGATGGGCTTTAAAAGTGATGTATCCTTGGATAATAGAACTACTTATAAATAGCGCTCCTAAAAACACCACAAAAGCAACACTTCCCGCCAATGGATTGGCTATAGCGAGAATTCCTGCTAGTGCCATTAATATACCTGTAATGATCGACATTGTACTGAATTCTTTGAGTTTTTCCCTGTCGATGTTGTTTAAAACTAACATTTTTCCTCCTTAAAAGTTTTACAATGGTAATTATAAACTAATTCACTGTGTATTGTCAAGTAGATTGAGCGCAAACGACTTAATGAATTTAAAAATTCAGAAAAGGGAAAGAATGTTAATTGTCTATCGGCAGCCCTTCTGTAGGCAGTTCTTCCACAAACCAAGGAAGTCCCTGTTTGTTTAGCTGATAGAGAAACGGTCTGGCAGGAAACTCTTCCATATTTTTAACTCCCTTTTCAAACCACTCTTTTGTGGCTATCATTAAACATCCTATCATTGCCGGTACTCCTGTTGTGTAGCTTACGCACTGGGCTCCTACTTCCCTGAAAGCACACTGATGGTCGCATATGTTGTAAATGTAGTATCTTTTTTTCTTGCCGTTTTTATATCCCGTAGCCACTACTCCTATGTGAGTTTGGCCTTTTGTGCGGGGACCTAAACTTGCAGGGTCGGGGAGTACTTTTTTAAGAAATTCCATAGGGCTGATTTCACAACCTTTGGCAATTTTTATAGGCTCAATACTTGTCATTCCGACATTTTGAAGTGCATTTAGATGCCATAAATAATTGTCGCTGAACGTCATGAAAAATCTTGCCCTTTTTATTGAAGGGAAGTTTTTGGTAAGACTCTCAAGTTCTTCATGATAAAGCAAGTAGCTTGGATATTCCCCGACTTTAGGATAATTCCATTTGAATTTGACACTCATAGGCTCTATTTCTTTCCACTCTCCGTTTTCGTAGTATCTTCCTTTTTGGGTGATTTCGCGGATATTGATTTCAGGGTTGAAGTTTGTGGCAAACGGATAGCCGTGGTCTCCCGCATTGCAGTCTAAAATATCCAGATATTCAATTTCATCTAATAGCTCTTGTGCCGCAAATGCCGTAAATACGTTTGTAACGCCCGGGTCAAACCCGCTTCCAAGAAGCGCCATAAGCCCCGCTTGTTTAAATGCCTTATCTTTTGCCCATTGTTCTTTATATTCAAATTTCGCTTCGTCAGGATGTTCGTAGTTTGCGGTATCCACGTAATGCGCCCCTGCTTTAAGACACGCATCCATAATTGCCAAATCCTGATAAGGAAGTGCAACGTTTAGGACTATATCGCTTTTTGTATCGGTAATTAGTTTTGCCGTTGCGTCAATATCCATGGCATCGATTTGATAAGTTTCAATTTCCACTCCTAGACGCTCTTTAATGTCTTTTGCGATTGCGTCGCATTTGCTTTTTGTTCGGCTTGCAAGCACTATTTTTTTGAAAATATGATTGTTCATCGCAGCTTTGAAAGTCGCTACGCGGCTTACCCCTCCTGCTCCTATAATTAGTAAATTGCTCATTTTCTATCCTTTAAGTAATGATATGTTTTAGTAGGGTTTTGTCTTAAATCAAGAATTGCTATTACTGTAATTTCTTTTTTTTGTTTATTGCAATTATAGTATATTGCGAATGGAAATTTTTTACTTATCATTCTGTGATATCCGAAAAATTTTTGATGTAAACATCCGTAAAAACTTAACATTTCAATTTCCGCTATTATATTATCAAAAAAATATTTTCCGAGATTCTCTGCCTGTTTTTCATAAAATTCAAATGCTAACTTCAAGTCTGTTTTTGCGTATTCAGATATTTTTATTTGAAAATTCATTTTTTATTTCTTCAATGGTATAACTCTTTTTTTTATCAAAATCGCCTCTTTTTTGTAAGATTTCCTTATGCCATAATGGAGATTTAATTTCTTCCATTGAATTTAATAGTTCTTCCATTAAAAACAACTTTTCTTCTAATTTTAAGTTTTTTAAATCAATCATAATATTCCTTTCAAGTTTTATTTTCCATTTTTCATTCTCAATTTTCCATTATTTCCTGCCCCTCCTTATCCCAGAAAAACACAATCCATTTATCTGTCTTGTGAAGGACGATATCAGGGATTACTTTTGTTTTTTCTTTGTAAAAAATGGTGGCCGATTTTATAATCAGGTGAGGATATTTTTCCTTTAATACTTTAATAACCTCATCAAGCGTTTCGCCGCTGTCGCTTATGTCATCAAGCAGTAATACGCTTTTTTTACCGCTTAAATCGGGAATGTTGAAAATTTTTGGTTTTCCGATTTTTTTTTCGTTTTCGTAAGATAGGGCGTTTAAGGCGTAAATTTCTCTTGTTTCAAGTCTCTCAGAGAGGAAATGGCCGATTGTAAGACCTCCCCTAGCAATTGCAAGAAGTGCGTCGGGTGAGTGGTTTTTTACTTCTTTTTCAAAAATATCCAAATCTTTTAGAAACTGTTGGTATTTATAATAATGTTTTTCCATATCAGTCCTTAATTTCCATAACTTTTATAGGAAGCCCCTGTTTTTCCATTTCTTCAAAGAATGGTTTTGCGTCAAATTCTTCGACGTTTTTAACACCTTCGTTCCACCATACTTTTTTAGCCATAAGTTTACATCCGATAATTGCGGGCACTCCTGTTGTATAACTTACACAGTGTGCACCCGTTTCTTCAATCGCTTTTTGGTGGTTGCATATGTTGTAAATATAAAATTTTTTAGTAGTCCCATTTTTTTTACCTGTTGCAATTACGCCTATATTTGTTTGGCCTTTGTAGTTTTTAACCAAATCCTGAGGGTCGGGCAGGACTTTTGCTAAAAACTGAAGAGGTGAGATTTTGACCCCGTCACACACTTCAATAGGTTCTATACTGAACATTCCGACATTTTTTAGTGCATTAAAATGATAGAGATATTTGTCGCTAAAACACATATAAAATTTGGCTTTTTTAAGGTTCGGGAAATGTTTAACTATACTTTCAAGCTCTTCGTGCCAAATAAGGATACTTGTGGCCTCCCCGCATTCAGGATAGTTGTGTTTAACCTGAATCTCAAAAGGAGCGGTAGTTTTCCATTTACCATTTTCCCAGTATTTACCCGGTAAATTAAGTTCTCTTAAATTAATTTCCGGATCGAAATTGGTTGCAAACGCTCTTCCGTGGTCGCCAAAATTGCAGTCGTATATTTCAATCTCTTCAAGCTCGTCAAGAAGATAATCGGCTGCATATTTAACCATTATGGATGTAACTCCCGGGTCAAACCCGCATCCAAGAAGAGCCATTGTTTTTGCCTTTTTAAAATCTTCATCCAAAGCCCATTGCAAATCATAGTAGGTATCGGGATTGTCTTCCGTTTCAGCCAGTGCGGTGTCAAGATAAGCCGTGCCCGTTTCAATACATGCATGCATTATAGGCAGGTTTTGATAAGGCAGCGCCACATGGCAGACGATATCTATATTTTCTTTTTTTATTAAATCTATTACGTTTTCTTTTTTGTTTGCATCAAGCGCATATGTTTTAATTTCAATTCCGAGTTTGTCTTTAATGTCTTTTGCTATTTCATCGCATTTGCTTTTTGTGCGGCTTGCAAGGACGATGTTTTCAAAAACATCTCTGTTTTTAGCCGCTTTAAAAGCACTAACCCTTCCGACTCCTCCGGCTCCTATTATAAGTAGATTTGCCATTGACATCCTTTTTTGACTAATTATATCAATTTTTTGCGTAATTATTTGTGTTATAATTAAGGAAGAAATATTTAAATCAAAGGATTGTCATGTTTTTTAGGAAAAAAGAGGAAAATAAAAATGACGGGATAAATAAAAAAGTTGAGGAATGTCTTAATCAGATAAAACATAAAGTAATTGACGAAGAATTTTTAAAAGGACTTGAAAACCGTAAAACAACGGAAGAAAAACTTGATTTTATTATGGAATATTTAGAAAACGTAACTTATGAATTCGATTATTTTATACATCATTACCCCGTTGCGATGTTTGCGGTTGATCCTAAAAGAAAAATGATTGTTTGGAATGAGGAATTTGAAAAACTTACCGGGTTTAGTGAATATGAAATAAAGAGTTTAGATATCCCTCAGGCTCCGAAAATCCTGTGGCCTAAAAACCCCTCTGAATGTAAAGTGTGCAAACTTGTAATGAAATACGAACAGGAAAAAAGAAGCGGAATCGGAGTGGCGGAAATTATGAATAAAAACGGCGAAATTCTGCCGGTTTACGTGTATGTGGAACCTATTGTGAAAAACGGCGAGGTTGTTAAAACATATGCGAGTTTAAGAAATCTTGTGGAAGAGAGAAAAAGAGAAGCCGAAATCAGAAAAGAGTATTTCGAAAAAGAGGCAAAAGAGCTTGTAAAAGTGCTTGAAAATTTGGCTAATCACAAACTGAATAACGATTTTACCCTCTCAGAAGAGAATGATTTTAAAATTTTGGAAAACCCGGTAAAAAACATACAAAATACATTAAGGGAAATTATACTTTCGTTGAAAGATTCATATGACACGGTTAAAAATGTGTATGACAGTGTTACAAAAGGTTTAAGCGAACTTGTGGAATGGAATGAAACTAAATTTTTACCGGCACAGATGGAGGTCAGTAACCGATCAAACGATTTGACGCAGTCAATGAACGATATTGAGAAAATGGTAGATATCATTAAAGATATAGCCGACCAGACAAATCTTCTTGCACTTAATGCGGCGATAGAAGCCGCAAGGGCGGGAGAGCACGGAAGAGGGTTTGCTGTGGTTGCGGATGAGATTAGAAAACTTGCTGAAAAATCTCAAAAAAGTGCAAGTGAAATTACCGCAATTATAAATCTTATAAATTCCAATGTCCAAAATATGAATATGGATATTGAAACTACACAAAAAGAAGCCGAAGAATTGGTTAAAGAACTTAGAAACATAATGGAAAAACTTGGCTCCATTGCCAGAAATATGAGCGAACTTAACGAGATGATTAAGGATTTTGAGGTGTGAAACGGTGAAAATGGGGAAGAGAAGGGGAAAAGAATAGGAAAAGATGGGGAAGAGATATGTGAGGAAAGGTTATGAATGAAAATCAGTCTTATTCAGCAGGAGTATAAAGGCTCTAAAGAAAAAACTATTAAACATACCGTTGAAATGATAAAAAAAGCAAAAGGTGAGCTGGTAATTTTGCAGGAACTTCACCAGAGCGAATATTTCTGTAAATGTGAAGATACCAAATATTTCGATTATGCCGAAAGTTTTGATGAGGATGTCGAGTTTTGGAGAAAAATCAGTGAAAAGCAAAATATCGTTTTGGTAACAAGTCTTTTTGAAAAAGTTATGGACGGAATTTATTACAATACGGCCGTAGTGTTTGATAAAGGTAAAATAGCCGGAAAATACAGAAAAAACCATATTCCTGATGATCCGGGGTTTTATGAGAAGTTTTATTTTACTCCCGGTGATGAAATGGAGCCAATTGATACGAGCGTGGGAAGACTTGGAGTGCTTGTATGCTGGGATCAGTGGTATCCTGAGGCTGCGAGGATTATGGCGCTTAAAGGGGCTGAAATTTTGATATATCCAACGGCGATAGGTTATCTAATGTGCCCTGATGACAGGGTTGATGAGCTTTGCGAAAAAGAAAATACAACCGAAGAAAAACAAAAAATGCTAAACGCATGGATTTCAGTCCAAAGGGGTCATGCGGTGGCAAACGGGGTGTATGTGGTAGCGGTTAATCGCGTAGGATGTGAAAAAGACCCTTCCGGAGTGCTTGGGGGGATAGAGTTTTGGGGTAGAAGTTTTGTATTCGGTCCTCAAGGAGAAGAGATAGTAATAGCTGATGATGAAGAAAAAGTGATAGATGTCGATATAGATTTAAAAAGTGCGGCGGAAGTCAGGAAAATTTGGCCGTTTTTCAGGGATAGAAGAATTGAAAATTATGATTGTTTATTAAAAAGATATTGTAAAGGAAAAAAATGAAAATAGCTCCGAGTATTTTAAGTGCCGATTTTGGAAATTTAGCAGAAGATGTAAAAGCGGTGTGTGATGCGGGTGCGGATTTGATACACGTGGATGTAATGGACGGGCATTTTGTTCCTAATATGACGATGGGACCTATGATAGTCGAAGCGGTGGCAAAAGCTTCAAGTAAACCTCTTGATATACATTTTATGGTTGAAAACATTCCGTTTTTTATAGATTTGTATAAACATTTAAAGCCCGAATTTATTTCGTTTCATATAGAAGAGGAAAAACATATAAACAGGGTTGTTCAAAAAATCAGAAACGAAGGGATAAAACCTGCCGTTGTGCTAAATCCTGCGACTCCCGTGAGTCTGCTTGAATATATTGTCGAAGATGTGGATATGGTTTTATTAATGAGTGTGAATCCGGGATTCGGGGGGCAGAAATTTATTCCTAGTGTAATTGAAAAGGTTAAAGAACTAAGAGAATTAGCCGAGAAAAAAAATCCAAAGCTTTTAATAGAAATAGACGGAGGGGTGAACGACAAAAACGCATCCCTGCTAAAAGAAGCAGGGGCGGATATATTAGTAGCGGGCAGTTATGTTTTTAAACATGAGGATTATAAAAAAGCGATAGATAAATTAAGGGGCGAAAGAGGGTGAAAGAAAGTGAAAAAAGGTGAGAAGTGAGTGAGGATTTAGGATATAGGATATAGGATTTAGATATGTTATGTTAATCCTCAAACCTAAATCCTAAAAACATTGCATATGGCTTTAAGTTTTTAGTTTATTATACAAGGAGATAGGATGCAATTATCAGAAGTGGTTGAAAGATATACAATTAAAGAGTTTGAAGCGTGGGAAGGGAAATGGGAAATTATAAAAGGTATACCTCTTGCAATGGCACCTTTTGCATTTGTTAGACATCAAAAGATAGCAACTTTTATAGCAGGTGAATTGAATAAAAATAGAGAGTGCAATGAATGTTTTGCCGTGGTTGAGAGTGAATGGTATATTGATAAAGAAACGGTTGTAAGACCAGATTGTCTGTTTGTATGCACTGATGAAAAAGAGAGATTAACAAAAACGCCTGAAATTATTTTTGAGATAGTTAGTCCATCAAGTGCAAAAAGGGATGAAATTGTAAAATTTGATTTATATGAAAATGAGGGTGTGAAATATTACTGTTTAGTATATCCGGATTATAAAAAGGTAAAAATCTATAAAAATGAAAACGGATTTAAAAAGGTTGCTGAGTGTTATAAAGAGGAGTATGAGTTTGATATTATATGTAAGGTTAGTGTAAATTTTGAGAAGGTTTTTGAATGATAAACAAGGAGCTTTGATTGAAAGTTAAAATATGCGGAATAACGAATTATGAAGACGCTAAAACGGCGTGCGATTACGGTGCGGATGCTCTCGGGTTTGTAACATACCCTAAATCCCCCCGTTTTATAAAACCTGAAGATATCAGAAATATCATAAAAAAACTGCCCCCTTTTGTTACAAAAACGGTTTTATTTGTAAACGTGGATGCCGGTTATGTAAACGAAGTTATGGCTTTTACAAAAGCCGATATTGCTCAGATTCATTTTGAGGCTGATGAAGAATTTTACAAAAAACTGGATTTCAAACACATAAAAGTAATACGTGCAAAAGAAAAAAAAGATATCGAAAAATTCAAAGGTGAATATAAAATAGTTGATGCTTATGTAGCGGAATATGGCGGAAGCGGCAAAAGGGTTGCGCTTGAATGGTTTGAAGAAAGGGATAATTCCGATATAATTATAGCAGGGGGGCTTAATCCCGATAATGTGTTTGAAGTGAGTAGATACGGATTTTACGGTGTGGATGTCAGCAGCGGTGTTGAAAAGGTTCCGGGTAAAAAAGACAAAAGAAAAGTGAGAAAGTTTATAGAACTCGCCAAGTATGGCTTCAGATGCGGGTAAGAATGGTTGATAGTTGGATGGTCAATGGTAAATTGTGGATGGTATTAAAATAAAAAGGTAAATATTGAAAGCGTTTGTTTTAAAAAAAATTGTCGAAAATTTAAAAAAGCATAAATATATAAAAAGGGCGCTCAGGGTTGACGAAAACCTGATATTAATGCAGTTTGACAATGATAAATACTATTTTGACCTTACAAAAGGCAGCGGAGATATTTATATAAATATTGATTATCCGCTTGCGAGAAAATTTCAGGCTCCTTTTGATATCGTACTTGAAAAAAAGTTTACAAAAGCAGAACTTGTAGACGTTGAAGCAAAAGAGAGAATTTTAACTGTTACCGCCAAAAACCAGAACCGTTTTAAAGAAGAGATTGTTAAGATAAGATTTGAATTTACTGGTAGGTATACAAACGTCATTATTCTTGATGAAAACGATACAGTAATAGAGTCTTTAAGGCATATAAGCGAAAGTCAGTCTTCAAGGGTGGTAAAGCCCGGAGTGAAGCTAGAGGAACTGCCGCCTTTTGAAATAAAGGAAAAAGAGTTTGAAATTAACAACATAGAAGAATATACAAAAGAACTTTTTTATAAAAAATACCAAAATCGGCTAAAACAGAAAAAAGAAGCGATAATAAACCGAATCAACAAAAAAATAAAAGAAATTCAAAAAAAACTTTCAAAACTTGAGGATGAAGAAGAACTTCTGAAAAAATCCGAACTTTATAAAAAATACGCTGATATCTCAATGGCGAATCTTTATCAGATAAAGCCTTATATGAAAGAACTTAAAACTTTTGATTTTGAAGGCAACGAAATTACAATTCCTCTTCCCGAGCTTAAAAATATAAATGAAATCGGCAATTATTACTACAACCTTGCTAAAAAGGCAAAAAGAAAAGCCCAAAACCTGCATATCGAAAAAGGACATTTAAATTCGCAGCTTGAGTTTTTGGAAAATTACAAAAGACTTATTGATAAAACAGAAGATTTGGGAAGTCTTAATTACTACAAATCTCCTAAAAAAGAAAAAAACAAAGATGAAAATATTGCGGAATTTTTTATAGACGATTATAAAATACTTGTGGGCAAAAATGAAAAAGGAAATATCAAACTTTTAAAAAGCGCAAATGCAAATGATTTATGGATGCATATAAAAAACGTCCCCGGGGCGCATGTTATAATAAAAAATAACAAACTTACCATCCCTCAAAATGTAATTAATGAAGCCGCAAAGCTTGCGGTGGCTTTTTCTAAAAAAAACGAAGGAGAAGTCGATTATACTAAAAGGAAGTTTGTAAAGGTAAAAGAGGGAGCAAATGTAGAGTATGGGAAATATTCGACACTAAAGGTAAAATTATGAGTTTGATAGGACAGGTTACGCTTATAAATCAAAATATGCATGTGGCTTCGGCAATTGCAGCTGACAGTGTGGCAAGGGAACACATAAGCAGAGAAGTTCAAAAGATTATAAATGAAGAAAAAGAACTTAAAGTAAAAGAGGTGCGCCCTGTGGAAGAAGCAGAAAAAATTTTGGCTGAAGACGATTCAAAAGAGGAAATTGAAAGAGAAAGCAAACATATTGATTTAAAAGCGTAGTTATTTTAGTGAACAGTGAAAAGTGAACAGTAAACAGTAAACAGTGAAGAGTGAAAAGTGAAAGAATCCAATATACCACTAACAAATCACAAATCACTAATCACTAATTATTGTATAATTTGAAAAAAGGAATTGAATGAAAGAACGTATTATCACTTCGGTTGTATTAATAGCCGTTTTGCTATTTGTGGGTATAATTGACAATAGATATTTAACTGGGCTTTTAATTGGTGCTATAGTGGTTGCAGGGTATATGGAAGCACAAAATCTTTTTAAAACGGATGAAAAGGAGATGTTTTATATATCACTTGCGGGTGTTGCGCTTTCATTAATTGTAAATCCTTTTACGGCATTGATATTCGGTGTAATAGTCGGTGCTTCATATATAGCATATAATCAGAAAGATTTAAAAATTATTTCACCTGTAATTTATCCTTTTGTTCCTTTAATGATTCTGTATGCACTTTATGTAAAATACGGAATGGGAACTCTCGGGTGGCTTATAGTGATTGTGGCGCTTACCGATTCGCTGGCATATTTTATGGGTAAAAATTTTGCAAGGCAGTTTATTTCAAAAGGTTTTTGTCTTACATCTCCGAATAAATCATGGGAAGGTGTAATAGGCGGCGTTGCGGGAGCTACAATAATCGGGGCTTTTGTCGGACTTTATTTTATGAATTTTTGGAATGCGTTTTTAATTGCTTTACTTGTCAGTATTTCAAGCGTTTTTGGGGATTTGTTTGAAAGTTACCTTAAAAGAAGGGCGGGTGTGAAAGACAGCGGTAATATTTTGCCGGGACACGGGGGAGTGCTTGACAGAATAGACGGATATCTGTTTGCGGCGCCTGTGATGTTTGTGCTTTTGGGGGTATAATTGGTAGTTTTAGGTTCAACTGGAAGCATAGGGGTTAATACCCTTGAAATTGCAAAACGTTACGGGATTAAAATAGAGGCGTTGATAGCCGGTAATAATTATAAGCTTTTAAATGCTCAAATAAAAGAATTTAAACCGGAATTTGTGGCGGTAAAAGATAAAAAAACCGCTGAAAAAATTGATTTTAAAAATGTAAAATACGGTGAAGAAGCGATACTTGAGATTATAGAAAATTCTAAAAGTGACTTGATAGTAAACGCCCTTGTGGGAGATGCGGGTCTTAAACCCACGCTTAAAGCCCAGCAGTGCGGTAAGAAAATAGCCCTTGCAAACAAAGAATCCCTCGTTAATGCTGGGAAATTTATAGATACTTCCAAAATAACGCCGATTGACAGCGAACATTTCGGACTGTGGTATCTGTTAAATGGAAAATGGAAAATGGAAAATGGAAAATGTAACTTTAATAAGTTATATATTACAGCCAGTGGAGGGGCTCTGAGGGATTGGGATTTTGAAAAAATAAAAAACGCTTCGCTTAAAGACGTGCTAAATCATCCAAACTGGTCGATGGGAGTGAAAATTACCATTGATTCTGCGACGATGGTTAATAAACTATTTGAAGTGCTTGAAGCTAAATGGCTATTTAACACTACCGAAATAGACGCTTTTATTGAAACAAAATCGATTATTCACGCTTTAGTAGAGTGGAAAGACGGAAGCACTACGGCACATATCAGCAAAACGGATATGAAACTTCCTATTGCTTTTGCCATTTTGGATGAGGTAAAAGATGAAATTTTAAGTCCCGTTAATTTATTAGAAATAGGAAAGCTGGAATTTAGAAAAATAGATTCAAAGAGATATCCCGTGTGGGAGATAAAGGATATGCTTTTAAAAAACCCCGATTTGGGTGTGGTTGTAAATACTGCGAATGAATCTGCCATTGATAAGTTTTTGAAAGAAAAGATAAGCTTTTCGGATATAAGTATGATAATTTTAAAAGCGGTTAAAAAGTTTGAAAATATTAAAATAAACGGTATTGATGAAATTTTTGAGATTAAAAACGAAGTAAGGAAATGGTGTGAGAGTAATTTTGTTTGATTTGGACGGAACGCTTATAGATTCAACCGAAGCGATACTTGAAGGTTTTGAGGTTTCATTTAAAGCGTTTGATAAAACACCTCCAAAACCTGAAGAAGTTAAAAAGCTTATAGGATTGCCTCTGGATGTTATGTTTTCAAAACTTGGTGCGGAAAAAGAAAAAGTATGGGAATATGTAAATATTTATAAACAACATTACAGAAAAATATCCAAGCAAAAAACCGTTTTGCTTCCGTATGCAAAAGAGGCCATAATGGAAGCATCCAAATTTGCAAGACTTGGAATAGTCACTACGAAAACGGCCGAATATTCAAAAGAACTTCTTAAACATTTCGGAATTATGGATTATTTTGAAGTGTTGATAGGAAGAGAAGACGTTACAAATCCAAAACCGCATCCCGAACCCGTATTAAAAGCGGTGCGCCAAATGAAAGCGATTAAAAATGCTACATGGATGATAGGTGATACCTGCCTTGATATGATAAGTGCAAAAGAAGCCGGTGTTAATTACATAGGCGTAAAGTGGGAGTATGAAGATTTGCATAATATGAAAAAGTGTGCCGAAATTATAAAAGAGAATGCGTTAGAGGCAGTTAAATATATAAAAGGTTTTAAATGAATTTGTCTTTTATAGAACATAAATGTGTGACAATAACAAGTTTTGGTGTGGGTGCATTAACTTTTTTAGCTGAATATTTTAATTTTAATCCTATTTCAAAGTATATTTATTTAGCGGCTTTTGCTTTAATTTTATTATCGGTGCTGTGTGCTTTGTATATTGAAAGAAAAAAAGAAAAATTTTTTAAAAACGAAGATATTCACATTCCTGTCGTTATTAACGTTGATTCAAATAAATCCGCAAACCATGTTTTTAATATGTTAATAAAAAATATAGAAGAAAAATACGGTTACAGCGATTATGAAGAGGATTTAAAAAAATATTTAAACGTGGTTAGAAACGATTTAATTTACGAATACGGAATAGGACTTGAAAATATTTATACTAAAAACAAAGTTTTAAGTTTTTTACAGATAATCAGTTATAATTTACATAAAATACAATCTTCAATAAAAAATAAAATTGTATTTCACGTTGCTTACTACAGACGTCCGGCTTTTGCGTTTTTAATCGGAAATATTTTTGAAAATGATGAAATTATTGTATATCAGAATAATCCTGACAGAGACTTTTTTGACGAAGTGGCGCATACTCAAAACAGAAATTATAAAACTAAAGTAAAAGAATTTGAAAAATTCAGCGTAACTTACAATATAAGTGATAGTAAAAACAAAGAAGTTTTATTGGTTATAAATGCTTCAAGTCATACGGTTAATTTAAATGCAAAATCATTAAAAAAATATCAAAACAAAATTATTTTAAACGCAAATCACGACGGTACTATTCAATTGACGGAAAACTGGATGAAATATGTCCAGGAAATATTTACAGTATTAAACAATTTGCAAACGGAATACGAACATATTGTTATCGCACATGCAATGCCCGAAAGTATTGCTTTGCTCGTAGGTATGGCAATTGGTAATTATTGGAATGTTACCATTACCCAATATGATTACGGAGATTATAAATTTTTTATGAATATGAAAGAAATAAATCTTTATTATTAGGAGTATTATGAAAAATTATAAGGGGTTGTTAAACGATAATTTTTTAAAAATCGAAAAAAATTATGAGACTTCTGTTGTAAAATTGATAGAAAAAAGTCTGGATGTAAATAACGAAATTGTAAAACTGGCGACACTGCTTAATAAAATATCTAATAGACAGAATGAACTTGAGGAAAAAGAGGATGCTTTAGGACTCAAAGAGGCGTATAAACCGTATGGTGAATGGAAAGTTGAACTGATAAAAAACGACGCTTTGGTTTATGAAGGCAATTATTTAAAATTCAATGAGCCAATTGACGAATTCATCCAGATTCTTGACAGTTATGCAGAGGCTGATGCAATTGAGAAAAAAGAGATGTTTGAAAAACTTGAAGTTTTAATATTTATGTTAAAAGACCACGGAATAGAACCGCTTTCTTTTATTATTACACCCGAAAGGGCTGAAGTATGGAAAGAAATAGAAAACAATTTTTCCCTTTCGGTCAGGACGGTAGATGTTGAGTTTTTTATTGAAAACATCAAAATGATCAAATTAAAACATTCCGAAACAATTAACAAACTTAACGAATATAATGAAAAAGTGGATGAATATTTTAAACTTTCTAAAACTAACGAAAATATAAAATATCCTGAAAGGGATTTTAATCTTGAGCCGTTGCTTATAGATACACAAAGTTTAATTGCGTCTTTGAGTTTTAATGTGGTTGAAGTACCTGAGCATTTGAATGAAGAGGATAAAAACGAACTTAAAGATTTTTTACCTGTGCTTCACGAATACTATAAAGATCAGATATGTGCATTAAGTGGTGGCGTTTCATATACAAGTCTTTCTAATGATCTAAAATCTATACAGACACTTATAGATGAGGGGAGGCCGGTTGGCGATATTTTAAAAGAACTTCCCGTTTTACAAAACAGTATGCAACATCTATACATACTTCACTGGATAGGGGAGTCTTTGTTAAAAGAGATACTGAACTGTTTTAGGTTTTCGTGTTCGATGGGGAGAACCATTAAAATGTATAAAGATAAATTTCAAACAAAAACTTCATATAAAAAAATATCCGATGCGGTGCATTTCAGAAATAATGTGGCTCATAAAGGATATATCTGGAAACCTGTCGAATTTGAAAATTCAATTAATATATACAGGGAGTATATCGAAACTGTCAGTGATGAACAAAATGTTGACTTGAACGAGTTTTATCTAGGTGTTATTGATAACAAAATTGATCATCAGGCAAAAAAAGACAGAGCAATGAGATTTTTAAATCGGCAAAAAGGCAATTTGAAATTAAAAAGAGAACTTATAACGGATGACATGCTGGAGTATGCGGTCAAGTTTTTGGAAAGATACGGGTGGAGTCCTAACGAAAAAAAAATAGAAAAACTTATTTACGAATTAAAGCATAGAATTTATGATAAATTTTGTAAAGAGAACTTTAACGGACTTTCATATGAAGAAGTTAAATCTTATTTAATCAGTTATGCGCAAAAATATGAAGCCTCTAAACTCAAAGAAGATGAAAACCTTGAAAAACATGCATTGTCACAATTTGTTTGGGCGGCTTTAAATAATACCGAAAAGAAGAAAAAAGATGTTCAGAAAGCTGTGAAAAAATTAAAATCAAAAATAGAAAAAGTAAGTGACGTTAAATTTTCAAAAGGTTTGTTCGGATGGCTGAAATAATTATCCAAAAAGAAGAGAAGCAAAAAGAAAAGGATTTATATGAAAAAATTGAAAAATTAGATAGTGAGATAATAAGACAGGCTGAAATTATTGAAAAACAGAAAAAAGTAATAGAGTTTTTTGAAAAAAAAATTGAAAAGCTAATTAGGGAATCTGCAAAAAAAGAAGAGTATATTAAAGATATCAATAAAGTAGTTGCATCTTTAAAAGAAACAATTGAAAAAATAGGTGTTGTGAAAAAAAATGTCGACATTTCAAAAGTAAGCGTGGAGAGTAAAAATTATTTAAAAGGACAGTTTGTCCGTTTTGAGAAGGATAAAGCGGCTATTGAGGTAAAGATTGAGGGTAAAAGTTATTTTTATCCTTTATCGGATTATCAGTGTAGGTATCTGCCTCTTTCAGGTGCGAGGGTTTTTATATTTAAATGCGATGACGGAAAAAATTTAATTTTCGGATTTAATTTAGGATTTATGATACCTTTGAGTAAAAGATTGTGCGGTGTAATAAAGTTTATTTCCCATCTTAAAAAACAGATTAAAATTTATATTGAGAATATTGGCTATGTACATTTTGACGTGTCCGAAGATTTTTTTTCGGTATATAGTGTTGCTGTAGGTGATAAAATTATTTTGAAAGAAGTAGAAGTTGAAGGCAGAAGTTATTTTTTTGTTGAATCGGATAAAGATGAAAATATAAAGGCTAGAGAAAAAATATTACAATTATTACAAAAGGTGTAACTATGAAAATGGTGATAATGTCTTTGTTTATTGCAGCCGTATATGGGGTGACCATGATATGGCCGTATTATGCGACACATGAAAAACATATCCTTGATGCAAAGAATCAATATTTACAGTTAATGTACGGAGTTTTACATATACCGTCTTTAATATTTATAGGCGCTAGCGCTTTTATTTTATTTGTTTTTTTAAAAAACAATTTAAAAAAGAATATAAAACTTGAAAAAGAACTTTCAGATGCAATTAAAATTACGGATGATGATGAAATAATTAAAAGTGGTAATTTATTTTGGAAAACGGTTGTGGATTTAATAAAACACGGAGGTATGGAAGAGGATATAGAACTTGCCGTTGAAAAAAAAGTCAATAACATCGTTTTATATTATGAAAAAGAAATGTCCAAGTTTAATTATATAGCCGTAATTTTACCGATGCTGGGAATGCTGGGTACTATAACGGGATTGCTTCAGATGTTTGCCGTTTCAAACGGTATTGATAATATTGCCGAGAAAATGGTTGGGCTGAGTGTAGCCCTTGCAACTACACTTTATGCTACATTAGTTGTTATTTTATATGTTAAACCCGTATATAAAAAACTTGAAGAAAGGTTGATGGAACTCGATCATATGAAACATGATTTTATAATTAGTGCAAAATTACTTCTCCACAGAATAGAACCTTATAAAATTCAAACAAACGAAGATAGTGATGAGAGCAAATAAATGAAAAGAAAATTTTATCAGGACGAGGGTCTGTGGCTAATATCTTATTCTGATTTGATTACGTCGATATTGGCGGTTCTTGTACTTGTTATGTCTTTTTCCAAAATAGATATGGAAAAAGTCGACCATGCGAACAGGTTAATGAAAGATAAGAAACTTGTTACGCTGCCGACGTTGCAAAAAGATATTTTGCAGTTGATAAAAAATAACAAATTAGAGAAATTTGTAAATGTAAAACTTGATGATGACGGTTTGTATATAATCATGTCATCAGCCGTACAGTTTGAAGTAAACAGTGCGAAACTTGATTTGAAAAAAATCAAAAAGCTGGATCCGTTATTTAAAAAAATCATTGAGATAAGTAAAAAAAGGGAAATTATAATTGCAGGACATACCGATGATACGGGAACTCCTCAGAGAAACTGGGAACTTTCGTCACAGCGAGCCAATTCTTTGATGCTGTATTTGATGGATAAAGGGCTGGATTATCATTATGCTCATATTACTGCATATGCTGACACTAAACCCCTGAAACTTGATAAAAATCTTACTTTAGATCAGCAGCGTACCCTCAACAGAAGGGTTACTGTTATAATTGGAAGAAGCCATAACTATTAAAACTTCTTCCAAAAATCCCTGCTTAAAAGAATTAATACCATAAAAAATTCAACTCTCCCTATTATCATTCCTATTGCAAAGATAAATTTTTTAGGTGTGAAATACAGGTTTAACTGCAATTATAGCTTTTAATCCCATCTCTTTTTTATATTTTGACACTGTGTTTAAGGATATTTTATATCAATCCACATAAATAATACTACATTAGCACCTTTTTTCACCCTCTTTCACTCCAAGATATTATTACAGAAAGTAACATTTATAAAAAAAAATTAAGAATAAAATAGTTTAGAATAATTTCGGACGAAATTTATGCTATATTAATAATACTTTAAGTAAAATTTCGATAAAATATTGAAAAAAAGGATAAATATGTTACAAATCAGATGGCACTCTCGC
>JAMOQT010000091.1 GCA_027063865.1 Nautiliaceae bacterium | reverse complement strand
CGCCTTCTTTAATTGCCGAGCTTGCAAATTTTGAAAATATGCCTTTTCCCGCAAGCTGTGCTATGGATGATGACGGAGTGATTTTAAAAATCGAATTTGAGCCTTTTAAAAAGTTCATCAAAAGCGGGGATGTCTGCTTTTCAATTATGAGCTCACTTCTTAAAAAAATGAAATATTTAGACGGAATAATTCAGGATAATTTAATACTTGATACTGAAACCAAAATAGCTAAATTTATTTACGACAATGATGAGATGTTCAGCGAGCTTAAGCAGCATAGCATTGCGAGTTTATTGAATATAAAACCTGAAACATTAAGCCGTAAACTTAAAAAATTTAAACAGCTTGGAATTATTGAAAATGTAGGAAGTAAACTTATTGTGAAAAATAAAGAAAAAATTAAAGAAATTTTTAAATGGTAGCGTTTACCATTTTAAAAAATCCTGCCGTTACCGTATCTATGGTATTGATATGATTTTCAAGCCATGGAACAAATGCTTTTTTGAAATAATCTTGAAGATATTCTCTGTTATCTAATTTGTTTTTTAATTCTTCAAGTTCGTTTAAAATTCTGCTGTGTTCCATTTTATGCGGGATTATTGCAAAAAAACTGTACTTTTCCATAAGTTTTTCTTCAAATGCGAAATGTTCTTTTACATCATTTAAAAACTCTTCGTATGCTTTTTCAATATCACCGTTATTTTCAATTGCATCAAAAAGCTTGTTTATATATTCTAGTTCTTTATTGTGTATTTCGTTCATGGGTTCAAATGCAACCGGATTTACTTTTTCAATTAACATGATGTTCCTTTTTTGAAATTGTGTGCTCTGAAAAAATATCATTTTTTTCAAACGGCTTCGCTATGGTTCCCGAAATTTCTCCGAAATTTCGACCATTACGCTGCAGATGTTTTCTCAAAATGATATTTTTTCAGAGAGTTCAATTATATATAAAAAAAGGCACAAAAGCCTTAGGAGAGAGGTAATTAAGAATCAAGTTCTTTACCGAAATCTTTGTAAATGTCTCCGCTGATTACTCCAAAGTTGAAGTTTTCAACCAAGAAGTTAACCATAGCTTCATCAGCAAACTGAGGAGCGTTTGGCCCGATTAAAATATCTTTTATTCCAAGGCTTAGTAGCGCTAAAAGAATAATAATCGCTTTTTGTTCCATCCATAGAAGTGCGATTGATACAGGAAGATCGTTTACATCTTCTACGCCTAAAGCGTTTGCAACAGCAAGTGCGATATGAACTGCGCCGTTACTGTCGTTACACTGACCAAGGTCGATATATCTTGGAATGTCAGTACCAGGTACCGTTCCAAAATCTACATCGTTAAATCTGAATTTACCACAGCTTGATGTAATGATAATATGATCTTTTGGAACTGCAAGAGCTAATTCTCTGAAATAGTCTCTTTTTTTACCGGGAGCGTCACATCCTGCGATTACCCATACTCTTTTTAATTTTCCTTCTTTAATTGCATCAAGAACTTTTGCTCCGTATGCGTCAAGAACGGTTTTATAGTGATGTCCCGTTACGATTTTTTCATCGCTGTCAAATCCTTCAATATCAGGAAGTTCTAAAGTTTGATCAATTAGCGGATCGAAATTGTCGTTTTCGATTTTTTTAGCACCTTCAATACCTGTGATTTTGTATGTGTAAAGTCTGTCGATATAGTTTTGTACTTTTTTAGATTTTTCAGGAGGTACGATACAGTTAGTGTTTACTACACATGTCCCGTTCCATTTGCTGAAAATATCAGTCTGGTCAAACCATGCTTTACCGATGTTACCTTTTAGGTTTTTATATTTTTTAAGATGAGGATATCCGTGTGCAGGTAGCATTTCTGAGTGAGTATATACGTTTATTTTATCACTCAAACCTCTTTCTTCAATTCTTTTTAGAAGTTTTTCAAGCATATCGAGGTTGTGTCCTGAAATTAGGATACCTTTGCCTTCTGCTTTGTTTTGAGTAACTTCCACAGGCGCAGGGATACCAAGTGCTTTAGTATGAGCTTGACTTAATAAATCCATAACTTTCACACCGGCATTACCGACTTTCATAAGCTGAGCGATATGCTCGTCAAAGTTGAAGTTTACGTTTGTTAATGTAAAATATAGTGTCTCTGCAATTACGTCGTCAATTTCTTTTAATACTTTTTTAGCTTCTTCGTCTCCCATGTCGTTAATTAATTCGTTAGCGTGTGTTCTGTATGCGCTAAGACCTTTAAGACCGTATATCATCATATCCTGAAGTCTTGATTTTGTAGATGTTTTACCACAGACACCTTTGCTTTCACCATGGCTTCCACACCCTCCTGGTGCGCTCATTTCGCACTGCCAGCATAGGAATTTTAATTCACTTCCGTTGTTAGTTTTTTCTTCGTTTTTTCCGAATAATCCGAACATTTGTACTCCTTAAATTTTTATTACAGGAGTATTTTAGTCTTTTGTAGAATTTAATGCATTGACTGCGGTCAATAAATTAAAAATAAGAAAGTCAGGTTAGAGGGGATTAAAGTTTTACGATTTTAGCGCCGTAGCCTCCCATATGCGGAGGTGCGTCGTGAAATTCTTTAACTAACGGATGGTTTTTTAAAAGCTCGGTAATTCCTTTTGCAAGTATTCCTTTACCCATTCCGTGATAAATCCAAACTTCCTCTAATCCCGCAAGAGCAGCGTCGTTTAGGTATTCTTCCGTTTTTTCAAGCGCTTCTTCAAGCCTCATGCCGTGAAGGTCAAGTTTAACGTCCACTTTTGTGGGTTTTGGTTTTATAATCTGTGTTTTTGATTTTTTAGGGAGTCTGTATGGTTCGAGGCTACTTTTTGGAATCCACAGTTTTTTGCCATCTATGTCTACAAGTGCGTTTTTACCTTTGATATCTAGTATTTCCCCTATGCTTGTAAAGTATTTGACTGTGTCTCCTACTTTAAATTCTTTATTTACTTCGCTTTTTTTGATTTTGATTTTAGAGCGTATTTTATTAGCTTCATTTAATGCCCTGTGGGCGTCTTTAACTGATTTAGCCCTGATTGCTTCTTTTGCTTTTTTAATCGCTTCGTTGTATTCTTTGAGAAGTCTGTTTTTTTCTTTTTCAATCGTTTCATTAAATTCCTCTTTTTGACGGATAAGAGATTCTTTTAAAAGTTTGACGTCTTCAAGCTCGTTTTCAAGCTCTTTTATTTTTTGTTTTTGTTCAAATTCAAGGGCTGCAGATTTTTCTATAAGTACGTCCAGTTTTTCAAGGTCGTCACTGTATTCTTTTTTTGCTTTTTCTATAATGTTAAACGGAATTCCGTATCTTTTAGCCGTTTCGAACGCATAACTTTTTCCTATTGTGCCTTTTATAAACTCATAAGTAGGTTTTTGGTTTTTTTCGTCATAAATTGCGGCTAGAAGTTCTACTTCTTCGTTTTGGGCAAGAAGCGTTGCAAGGCGTTTATGGTGTGTTGTGATTACGATTCTGTTTTTTTTCATAATTTCTTCAATTATTACCTTAAACAGACTTGCGGCTTCGTTGGCATCCGTACCTAGTTCAATCTCATCCACTCCTATAAGGTAGTTTTCTTTAAAAAAGACCTCTTTAAACTCTTTAATTCTTCCCGCAAACGTTGAAATGTCGTTTTTAACGTTTTGAGGGTCGTCGATTATCGGTTTTATGTCTTTAAACGAAGGTATGATGGAATTTTCCCTGATTTTCATCGGAAGCAGGTGTTTTGCCATATATGCGCTTGAGAGAATTGATTTTAAAAGCATTGTTTTACCCCCGGCGTTTACACCGGTAATTATTAGTACCTGTTTGTCCCATTCAAGATTTATCGGTTTACATTCGTTTAGGGCGGGGTGGCAGAAATTTATAAGTTTCATTTTTTTTGTTTTGCTTGGCAGTATAAATTCTAAATTTTCATTTTTTGCCATAAAAATACGCGCCTGGATATGGTCGAATTTGTCAAATTCTTTATTTATGAATTCCAAAAATTTAGTCCATTTTCTAAGGCGG